>DATDHE010000113.1:0-32575 GCA_036521695.1 Candidatus Acidiferrum sp.
GTCTGTAGTTCTTAGGAATATCTGAGTCCGATCGATAGGTTGGAAGCGTGGCAACTTGCTAGTACAAGTTTCATGCATGCGATCAGTGTGCCTGAACCATCACAGAACTCAATGTACTGTTTGATTCTTTCACGGCTTCCCTATTGCCGAAGAGTTGCTCGTTACTCGACCGGAAACCGAGAATTGATCCCGAGATTCAACTGCTCTGGTTGGTTCAACGCTCTTAATGGGGCTGAGATCGTGACGCAGCGCTCAGAGGAGGTAAGGCACCAGGGCAGCGGTCTGACGAGCATAGGTGGCATAGTCCTCGCCGAACTGGGAACGCATCCACTGTTCCTCCATGCGGAGCTTGATCCAGAACGCGAGGAAGATGAGAACGAAAACGATGAACCCGCGCACTTGGGAGATGGCAATCGCCATGCCAAGGAAACCGGTCAGAATGCCGGTGTAAATGGGGTGACGAACCAAGGCATAGGGACCGCTGGTGATTAGCTCGTGGTCCTGCTTAATGGTCACGGAGCGGCTCCAGTTGCTGCCGAGGTGCTCGCGCGCCCAGACGGCGAACAGAAGGCCGGCGATGGTGACAGCAGCTCCCAACCAGAAGGGCAAAAAGCCAACCGGCCAGAGCTGCAGGTAAAGCCAGAGCAGCGGGATGCGAGTTGTCGAGAGGAGGACGATCGCGATCAGGAAAATGAAGACGCGCAGGATGCGAGAGGCAGTCGGCTCGAGGCGCTGGGTGGCTTTGGTATTGGCGGCTTTGATCTGCCAGTAGAGAAGAAAGAAAATCCAGACCACAGGAAAGAATGATTCGTAGAACCAGAGCATTCAGGACCTCCGAAGGTGTTGACGCAGGTGATCGAAGGGAAGTTTCAGGACACGCGACATCTATGAGGGGCTAGGTCAATTCGGCCGGCTACAACGGCGACTTTCCCATCCAGGCCACCGGCCGCGAGCTCGGACTTTCCGACCTGAACGACGCTAGTGACCCGGAAGCGGCAGTCATCGCCGCGGGTTACCGAATCTATTTGAAGGCGCTGTTGGAACTGAAGAACGTTTGCGAGCGGCGTTCTGCGCCGTCAGTGGTGGCAGGAAACAAACGACTTACGCGTTTGTTTCCTGGAGAGTAGAACTCCCACTGTAGTGTTCATCTCCATCCGAATGAGCGCGCCCGGAGGATTGCTGGAACCAACCGTCGACTGCCCGCAGGCGCCTCGTGGTAGTAGCAGTGCTGCGGCCACCGTACACTCGGACCTTGCCCACCTTGCTGCACGCCAGTTTTCCTGGAAGTCGGTGCCACGTTAACGCCCTTTTGGCGTCGACAGACATCCAACTCACATGGAAACAATTGTTTCCGCGGGCAAGCATTCAGATTAAGAATCGTTGACATTCAAAAAAGGGATGATTATACTCGCGCAAAACGAGTAGTTAACCGATTTAGCTCGGGGTGCACCGCGTATCGGCAACTGGTTCTGGGGAGGAATTGCCATGAACGTGTCTAAGATTTGCCTGCGTGTGCTGGGGATTTTGGTCTGCTTGACTTTCGCCGTCTGCTCCGCAAACGCGCAGTACCGGGCTTCGATTCAAGGAGTCGTGACGGATTCGCAGGGAGCCGCCGTTTCAGGGGCGACTGTCACCTTAAAGAATCTGGAAACGAACCAGACGCTGACGGCCACAACCGACGACAGCGGAATTTACAACTTCAACGCTCTTGCACCCAGCAAGTATTCCCTCAGCGTCGAGAAGACGGGGTTCAAAAAGAAGGTCCTCGAGAATGTAGGAGTCATCGCGGACCAGGCGAACGCCTTGAATCTCCAGCTTGAAGTCGGGGAGGTCACAGAAAGCGTGACAGTGAACGGCGATTCCACGCCACTCATCGATACAGAAACAGCCAACGTGAGCGGAACGGTCACCAGCAACCAGATCCAGCACCTGCCGTCGTTTGGGCGAGACGTTTTGAAGCTCGCGCAGCTGGCTCCCGGTTCATTCGCTGATGGTTCGCTGGCGAGTGGCAGCGACAACTACAACCTTCCAGGCACTCAGACCGGCGGAGGGCAGTCCGGTGGCGCGGATGGCATATTCAAGACCGAGAACGGTGCGCAGGTCATCGGTAATGGGCAGCAGACGGAGAACAATAGCGTTTCGATCGACGGAATCAGCACCACCAGCGCTGTCTGGGGAGGAGCTACAATCGTCACACCGTCTGAAGATTCCGTGGAAAGCGTAAAAGTCGTCACCAATAGCTATGATGCGGAGGACGCACGCTTCGCCGGCACCCAGATTCAGATTACTTCCAAGAGCGGCACCAACGATTATCATGGCAGCCTCTTTATTACGACCCACCAACCGAACCTGAACGCCTATCAGAAGTTCAACGGGGAGGGTCTTGCCGTGACGCGAGACAACAATAAGTTCGAACAGTTCGGCGGTAGCGTCGGTGGCCCTATCTGGAAAAATAAGATTTTTGCGTTCTTTAACTATGAGACGGTTCGTGAACCCTTCAGCAACGTCACAGGCAACGGTTGGTACGACACTGCGGCGTTCGACGCCTTAGCGCCTTCAGGAAGCATCGCCGCGAAGTATCTTTCGTTCCCCGGTAACGGTGTAGTCGGAACGCTCAATACCGGCGCCACCTGCGCCACTGCCGGTCTCGTTGACGCGGCCCACGTTTCCCCCGCGCATCCCATTCCAAACTGCGCGGACATTCCAGGCCAGGGCATCAATGTCGGAACGCCTCTGACAACCGGTTTGGGTACGCAGGATCTCGGCTGGACGAATTCGCAGAACCCCGGCTGCGGCGGCGCCGGCACAGGATGCGGAACCCCCGGCAGCCCCTTTGGTGCGGTCGCCGACCTTGCGAACTACAACACGATCAACCCGACGAAATTTACGGCTACGCAATACAATGGCCGCCTGGATGCCAATGTCACCGAAAAGGACCGCATCAGCTTTGCCATCTATTGGGTTCCCCTGACCAAAGATAACTTTAACGGTAATCGAGCCTACGACATTTTTCACCACTCGCAGATCAATGAAGCGCTCTCGACAATCTGGGATCATACTTTCTCGCCGAGCCTCGTCAACGAATTTCGCGTGAATGCCGCCGGCTGGCGCTGGAACGAGATCGACTCCAACCAACAGTCTCCAGTCGGATTTCCCACGGATAATATTGGTCAGACGGGCGGCATGACAGTCAATTCTTTTGGTCCGAACGTCGGCAGCATCCTGAATCAGTGGACGTACACCTTCAAGGATGTTGCCACCAAGATTTACGGACGCCATGCCATTAAGTTTGGCGGGGACGTCACACGTCTTTTTTACCAGCAAGAGTGCGCCGGCTGCGGCGTGCCCAACTATAACTTCTTCAACATCTGGGACTTCCTGAACGATGCGCCGCATAACGAAGGCGGGGGCTTCAATCCTATTACTGGGATCCCGACGACTATTCGCCAAGACCAGCGCGAAAACCTCTGGGGATTGTTCGTCCAGGATAGTTTTAAATTTCGCTCAAACCTGACCTTCACTTTCGGCCTCCGATGGTCCTACTTTGGTCCGTTGTACTCAAAAGAGAACAACATGCTCAGCGCCATCCCCGGCGCGGGGACGGACTACCTGACGGGCCTGGTTATACGTAAGGGCAATTCCTGGAACCCGCAGAAGGACAACTTCGGACCCCAGATCGGTGTGGCCTGGAGTCCGGCTTCCCTGTTCGGCTATGAGTTCCACAGCCGCTTGGTGGTCCGCGGTGGTTTCGGCCTGAGCTTTAACGGGGAACAAATCGCTATTTCGTCCAACATCGTCAATAATCCCGGGTCGGTGGTGTTTCCAAGTTTGTCCATGTCAACGCCGACTTCGCCCAATCCTGGCATTATCTATGCCCTTTCGTCGGGCGTACACGATCTTACCGGCTATCCTGCGAACCCAAATACGATTTCGAGTTTTGGCCCGAATGGACTGCCGACAACTGGCACCGTTAACGTTGAAATCTTCCCCGGCACCCTGCCCACCACGCGTGTCTATCACTACTCGCTGGATGCCAAATACGATCTGGGCCACCAACTCGTAGCTTCCTTGGGATATGAGGGAAGCTTGTCACGCGACACCTACTTCCATGAGAACCCGCTTGCCGTCCCTGCAACCTTAGGCTACCCCTTCAACCCGCAGATCGGCGGCGGCGACTATTGGAGTAATAGCGGCCGCGGCAACTATAACGCCCTGCTCGCTGAACTAAAGCATGACTTCTCGCGCCAGTTTATGGCGGACACCCAATTCACCTGGTCGAAGTGCATGGACACCAGCTCCGCGCCGTATTCGTTGCAGCCCTATCCGTACGACCTCAACCTGGATTACGGGCGCTGCGACTACAACGTAGGCAAGGCGTTCAAGATCTATGGTGTGTGGCAGCCGGTCTTCTTTCACGGCAGCAACAGTTGGATGGAAAAGGTCGCCGGAGGGTGGTCCCTCAGCGGCATCTTCAATATCCACTCCGGATTCCCCTGGAGTCCCATGGTGAACGTCGTTGGCGGAAACCTCTATTGCGGGCAATGCGGTTACGGTTCGTTGTTCCCCGGGGCCTACCTGGGCGGCGCGGGCAACAGCACGAGCAATAACTCATTCGAGACTATCGCGAACTCAAACTTTCCCAAGGGCGGAGCCGCATATTTCTCGACGCCGACCTATACGGCTTTCGAGGGCTCCACCTCCGGAACGGGGCTTCCTCAGTCCGCCCATGTCGCTCGCAATTCGCTGAATCTCCCTGGATACAAGGCCGTGGACCTGACGCTGTCTAAAGCCTTTGGATTGCCAAAAGCCCCGGTGCTTGGCGAAAACGCCAGCATTGAGCTCCGGGTGGATGCTTACAACCTATTCAACAATTTGAACCTAAACCCGAACCAAATCTCAAACAACATTGGCAGCTCAAACTTCGGCACGATTACCGGCGCTCTTGCCGCTCGTGTCATCACACTGGGAGCGCGCTTCAGCTTTTAGGTTTCCACCCCGGGAGGCTCCAAAACTTGATCGAGGAAGCTGTCAACGAGTGCTTGTAAAACTCTCCCCTCGTTGACAGCTTTTTGTTTGCGGTTACGTAGAGTGGAATCCCGCCCTTTGCATGGCGGATTTCACTTCAGGATTTTTCATGAAGGTGTCCCACACAAAACCGGTGCGGTGATTTTCTGCCATCAGCATTGTGATGCCCAGATCTATTCCCAGCACATCCTGGTCGTACCACCCGTCCAGTGGATTGAACGCATCCACGAAGCCGTATCGGGCCCAGGCTTTTTCCCGCCAGGGGCCGCGGATGTTTCGAAGAACACGCATGCAATCGTCGAAGAGAAAAGCCAGCGAGCCGCCCGTGGCGCACGGCACGATGCTGCCGTCGATCGGCCCTTGCGGCGGCGGGCCGCCCCACGCGGTGTAGCCTTTCTCGTAGTCGGACGCACTGATGCCCCACAGGTCTTCACTGTAGTCTGGAAATTCTTCGTGGAGCGAAAGGCAGAAAAGTTTGTGCGCTTTCGTCGCCTTGATCGAGTTCTCGAAATAGTTGGTGTACGCGTCACGTTTCTTGCGGAAGTCGAACCACGCCTGCGAATACTGGTGCGTGAAGATCGGATCGTTTCCGGAAATATACTCAATCCCTTGATACTTGATCACCGGACGCGTCCAGGCTTTCCAGGTCTCCGGGGACAATGGGTGAGTCGGAGAGCCAATGCCCAGCAAATAAATCATCATCAGCTCGCAATAATGCTCCCAGCGGGCATCGAGAAAGCCCGATTCGGGATGCCAGCCCATCGAGAGCGTCGTGCCGCCATTGAGCATCCACGGCCAGTCGACGCGCTCGAATATTTTTGTCGCGAGGTCTTTGATTTCCTGATCGGCAAAATATTGCCGGGCCGTGAGCACGCCGCAAAGAAGCAGCGCCGTATCAATGGACGACAGTTCGCACTTCTCCCAGCGCAGCCCGGTTTCCATGTGGATAAAATGGTAGTAGAAGCCGTGTTCGTGCTTGAGGTCGTTTGCAAGAAAGCGCAGAGTATTGCGGACACGGGTGAGAATGTCCGCAGTCGCGCCAAGACCGCGATGGTCGCCGATGCACAGGCTCGTCAGGCCGAATCCTGTGGCCGCAATGCTGGACATCGCCCGCGTGTCATTCCCCTTCGCGAGAGCGCGATCTTTTACCTGCCCCGTTTTTGCGCTCGCTTCAAACCAGAAAAAGTCGAAGCTCGTGCGCTGGATTTCATCCAGCAGTTTGTCGTCGCTCCCTTGATACGGCGCTCCATTGGGCTTGACGAAAGTCTTTTGCGCATTGGCTCGGCTGCTTAATAGCGGGGCGAAGGAAGAAGAAAGGAGGCCCAAACCGCAAAGCCGCATCATTTCTCGACGGTCGTACAAGGAATGTTTCTCCATTTCTTGAGGGGTTTCTAGCTTCTACTTTCTAATTTCGAGAGTGGCCTCGGAACCATGCGCCGAATCCGGACTGATCCAAATCTTTACGCGGGCCGGCTCGACGACATATTTATTCTGATCGTCCCAAAGCGCAAAGGCTTCCGGCCCCAAATGGAAGCTGACATGCTGTGTTTCTCCCGCCGCCAATTTGACGTGTTGGAAAGCCTTGAGCGCGCGAATCGGCTGCGCCGTGCTCGTGCCTTCCAGGCAAACATACAGCTGAACGGTTTCCTCGCTCGCTCGCGTGCCGGTATTGATGATGTCTGTGCCAGCAGTTAGATCGGAATTTGACGAATGCTTCGGGTCCTGAAGACCGATGTTAAGCGTTTTCGCGCTCAATTGAGCTGTGCTCAACTGCGTCGGTCCGTAGCTGAAATTCGTATAGGTGAGTCCGTATCCGAAAGGAAACTGAGGGCTGTTCTGTTCGTCGATATAGCGCGAGACGTACTTGTCCGCGGCCCCCGACGGAGGTTTGCTGAGGTCCGCGTTTCCCGCTGGGCGCCCCGTATTTAGGGCGTTGTAATAGAGCGGTTCTTGACCGACGCTGCGCGGCCAAGTCACCGGAAGTTTTCCGCTTGGATTGGATTCTCCGAAGAGTGTGCGCACCAGAGCCGGGCCGGCCTGCACTCCCGGGAACCACGCGGCAAGAACGGCAGGGACGTGGTCGAACGCCCAGGGAAGTGTGAGCGGGCGTCCGCTGAACAATATAAGGACGAGAGGTTTTCCAGTTGCGGCAATCGCCTCCAACAGTTGCTGTTGGCGGCCCGGCAATCCGAGGTGCGCACGCGAAGCTGCTTCACCGGTCATCTCCGAAGCATTTTCACCCAGCGCAAGAATCACGGTGTCCGAGTCCTGCGCGGCCTTGAGGGCTTCGGCGAACTGTTCGTCCGATGCTCTGGTGACGTCGCTGCCCTTCGCAAAGCGCACCCGATCTGCGCCCAGCTTTTGGATCAGCGCTGCGCGCAAAGTGACGACGTCCTCGGGGTGGCCTTGCGCCGACCACGAGCCGAGCATGACCGCGGCATCATCTGCGAGCGGGCCGATCAGCGCGACACTGTTTAAATCGTTAGAAAGAGGAAGTAGCGGCGCTCCGCCAGCTAACGGAGAATTTTTCAGCAGGACGAACGAACGTTCCGCAGCGGCGCGCGCGAGCGACACGCTCTCCGGCTGAAGCATTGCGCCTGCTTCCTGTTTTTCGTCTGCGTAAGGATGTTCGAACAAGCCCAGTGCAAACTTGACGCGCAGAACGTGGCGAACCGCTTCGTCCACAGCCGCTTCGGGCACTTGGCCGGAGCGTACAAGACTCGCCAGCTGGTCATGGTAAAAACTGCTGACCATGTCCATTTCCACGCCGGCCAGAAAGGCTTTTCGCGCGGCGGTCGCGGGATCATTCGCGATGCCGTGGGAAATCAATTCGGCGATGGAGGTCCAGTCACTGTCGACAAGCCCCTGGAATCCCCACTCCTTGCGCAAGATCTGTTTGATGGTGAAGGGATTCGCGGATGCGGGCACGCCATTTAGTGAATCGAACGCGGTCATGATGGTGGCAGCACCCGCGTCGACGGCAGCACGAAAGGGAGGCAAATAAAATTCTCGAAGGGTGTGCTCGGAAATCTCCACCGAGTTGTAATCGCGGCCGCCTTCGGCGGCTCCATAGCCGACATAATGTTTGGGGCACGCCGCGGCGTTGTCGGGCGCGCTGAGACGCTCGCCCTGGTAACCGAGCACGTAGGCTCGCGCCATAGCCGAGACCAGATACGGATCCTCGCCAGAGCCTTCCGCCATTCGTCCCCATCGCGCGTCTCGCGCGATATCGATCATCGGAGAAAACATCCAGCGGATTCCGCTTGCCGAAGCTTCGTGCGCGGCCACGTGTGCGGTTCGCTGGACGAGTTCAGGATCCCAAGAAGCCGCCAGGCCGAGAGGAAGCGGGAACTCGGTGCGATACCCGTGTATGATGTCTAAACCAAATACGAGCGGGATTTTCAGCCGCGATTTCTCCATCGTCACGTACTGAAACGCGTTCGCATCCTTCGCGGTGGTGATGTTAAACAACGCACCGATCTCGCCCTTCTGGATCATGTCGGTGTATTCGGTGCGGCCGGTCCCCGGACCTGTGGGCTGTCCGGCGGAGTACTGAACCAATTGGCCGACCTTTTCTTCCAGGGTCATTTTATGAAGCAGGGCATCTATTTTCTGTTCTGTGGCGGGATTGTTGAGATTCGATTGGGGCGTCGCGGGGCTGGAGGCCGCGGCGGAAGGCGAATCTTGGGCAGTGGCGGACTGGCTGCTGATCACCATACACGCCACAATTGCGACCCGAATCAGCGAGGTGAGCACGTTATCAAGAACTCCGATGGTGCAATCGGACGTTGAGTTAACCGTCCTCTAAAGCACGGAAATTAGGAACAATTTATTTAAGCGTGGCCGGGACAGGTAAGGACGGCAAACGATACTGAATTCCCAGCCGTGCCGCCAGCAAAATCCTTATTCTTTGGGAATTTCTGCAATTCCAAACCTGGGCAGTTCTCAAGCGATCTGTCCTCCTCGACGAAAAGAGCATAGTAAACCGATTTAGTAGGATACACAAGCAAAGGAAACGACCGCTCCGGGGATGCCGCTGATACCCGGCCTTGGACCTTGTTCTCCCTTGGTCCGTTATGGGAGACTACCAGCCCAGACCAACATCTATGCCGCGTCCAAAATCAAAGGGTTCCCCTGACCCGAGGAAGTCTTCGAGTTCAGGGGTAAGCCTTAAGTCTCTCGCGGAGCACCTCGGGCTTTCTCAAGCCGCAGTCTCTTTCGTGATCAACCGGTCTCCCGCCGCAAAATCGATACCCCACCGGACCCAAGAGCTGATTCGTGCGGCTGCCCGAGAGCTAAATTACCGGCCCAACCATCTCGCTAGGTCGCTTCGGCAGCAGCGGAGCTTCACGATCGGCGTTGTCGTTCCGGAGATCAGCGAAGGATACGCGGCGCTGGTTATGTCCGGTATCGAGGATCACCTGCTGCAGGAGGGCTATTTTTATTTTGTGGTCAGCCATCGCCATCGCAATGAACTCATCGAAGAATATCCGTTGCTGCTGCAACAGCGGGCGGTGGAGGGCTTGATCGTAGTGGACACTGCGCTTGCGGAAGCAGTGGACGTCCCCAGTGTGGCGGTCTCCGGGCACCGGGACGTGCCAGGGGTGACGAACATTGTGCTCAATCACTCGCGGGCGGCATCCCTCGCGCTGCAACATCTTGCAGACCTCGGCCACAGGAAAATGGCGTTTATCAAGGGGCAGGCGTTCAGTTCGGATACGGAAGTGCGATGGGAAGCGGTACGTAATGCCGCAAAAAAAATAGGCATCGAGATTAAGGAGGATCTGACGGGGCAGCTGGAAGGTGAATCGTCTTCGCCGCTGCTGGGATATCAAGTCACGCAACAGCTTCTTGCGTGCGGCGAACCATTCACGGCCCTCTTTACTTTCAACGACATTTCCGCTATTGGTGCCATTCACGCGCTGCGCGAGGCGGGCCGCCGCGTCCCAGAGGATGTCTCGGTCATCGGGTTCGACGACATCCAGAGTGCAGCGTTCCAGAATCCGGCGTTAACGACCGTTCGGCAGCCCCTGCGCGAGATGGGCGTGATCGCCGCGGAAATTCTCCTGCGGCGGATTACCGCGCCCACGAAGACGCCGCATCCCAAGGAGATTATGGTCGAGCCGGAATTGATCGTACGGGCTAGCACGGCTCGGATTTCCAAGCCTGCGTGACTTAGGTGAATTCGCGATGATCTTTCGCTCCGCTTACGGCGCGAGTTCGATGAGGTCATCGTAGCCGGTCATTTCCAGATAACCAACGCCCCCGAGTGGCATCTTTCCGCCGCGGCCTTTCAGAGTGATGGCTCCTTCCCAATAGGACGGAGCGATTTTTGTTTTTGCCGCAAACTCTTGCGTCGTCAGGGTTGTGCGTGCTTCCAATTCGATTTCTAATTTTGGTATCGCGATTTTCCAGGCGATCGGATAGGTCGCGTGAGTGACGGGACTGGTCCAATTTTCGGCGAGCGGTTGCAAGGTAAAGTCTACGGCTCGCAAGTGCGTGGATTTGCCTTGCGCGTCCACGTAAGTGCCAGCCGAGAATGGATCGAGCGAACCATCTTTCCGCCGAAGGCGAAAGAGCATCAACTCGGTGTTGTCTTCCAATTGCAGGCTCAGCCAGTCCCAGCCGACCTGGGTAGGTTCCAATTGATGAGTGAAGAATTCGTGATCCATCCAGGCTAGGCCGGAGACTTCGAGCGCTTGGCCATTTAATTCGAGTTGTCCGTTCGCGGCTAGACGTGTTAAGGAAAAGTAGTAAGAGGCGTGACCTGCGCCTTCCGATTTTTGACTTACGCCGTTTTCACCGTGAATGACGGGCGGCTTTTCCGGGTACAGCGTCAGATGCAATTGAAAGAGTTTTTCGATTGCTTGTAGCTTTTGATCCGCGCCCTCCCACTGAATTTGCCAGTTGCCATTCCAGATGCGGCCGCTGGACGCGCTCACGCCGGCGATTCCCGGGCCGGCTCGATTGATTCTTTCCGCGTGATAAAACTTCTGGCCATCCAAATCGCTAAGGGAGAAATGCGTCAGATAAATATCCTTGAGGTCCCAAGTTGCGGCTTGAGCGGGATCGCGGCCGACGGCTTGGCGAAAAAATGTCAGTTCGAATCCATAGCGATGGCCGTTTGCGGATTTCAGATTCCCTGTGTAGTACCACCATTCCGTTTGGAAGTTGGGATGATCGAAATAGTCTCGGGGGAATTCGAAGCGATAACCGGGAACAGCAGTGCGGTACTGCGCGGCGAGCGGATTGAAGAGCAGGAGCGTGGCCGTGAGGGCCGTCAGGCTACTCTTCATGGACAGCCTCAAGCGGATTGAGCCGCACTGCAACTTGTGCGGGATACAAACCCGCTAGAAGGGTGGCCACATAAACCACGCTGATGGATCCCAGCAAAACTGCGACCGGCCAATGGAATCGAATCGTCCAGCCGAAAGACTGTTTGTTGATGACATAGATGAGGACGAGCGAAAGAGCGAAGCCCAGAGCGAGTCCCGCGAAATTCGCGAGCAGACCCAGCAGACCTGCTTCGACGAGAATCTGCTTGCGCACTTGCCCGGCTGCGGCGCCGAGAAATCTTAGCAAACCGAGTTCGCGGCGGCGGTCGATGACCAGAGCAAGAAGCGCGCCGGCGACGCCCATCACCGCAACAATCACGGCAACGGCTTCGAGCGCGTACGTAATTGCGAAAGTGCGATCGAAAATGCGGATCGCTTCCGCGCGCAAATCCCGATTCGAAGCAAGCAGCACACGATAGCCAGCTGAAGCTTGCGTGATTTCCTCGCGCACGTTTTCAACGGAGGCGTTGGGAGCGACATAGATGGCTAGATTCGAAGGCGCGGGATCCGGGAGATAACGCAACATCGTCTGGCGATCCATCAATATGCTGCCGCGCTCGCTTCCGTAGTCGTAGTAGATATCCACAACACGAAAAGACGGTCGCGTGGCTCCCAGCGCGAGCGTAATGGTGTCGCCAGGGCGCACGTGATGTTTATAGGTGAAGGGCTCACTGACAACGACAGCATTGACGTCGCGAATCTGGGAGAGGACTTGCTCGGTTGGCCGGCCCGAAAAAAAAATTGATCGGTGCTCCGAGCGCAGGGCGCTCAGATCCACCGAGGCCAACGTAGCAGGCATGCCGTCGTAGCTGATTTCATAGGCACGCAGCCGGTCTACTGCCGCGACGCCGGGCAACTTGTTGAGTTTGTCGGCCAATTCGAGAGAAACGGTTGGATGGCGGTCGGGGGCAGGCTCACCGGCAGGCCGTAGATACAGATCGGCGGGAAGCCTGTCGTTCATCCAGAGCAGGACCGTTTCACGGAAGCTGCCCACCATGATGCCAACGGAAATCATCATGGCAATGGCGGTGGAGAGCGCTCCAACAAGCACGGAAGTGCGACGAAGCGAAGCGGAGAGACTTTGCGCTGCAAGCAGAGCTTCGACTCCCAGGATTTTTCCAATCCACCTGGATGAGCGAGAGATAAGCGCATCCGTGAAAGCCGGAATTGCCAGTGCGGACGCGACGACAAGCAAGACCGCAGTGAGATAACCGAAGATAGGTTTACCTTCGATCGCCGGAACGCGTGAGGCCGCCGCGGCCAGGATCCCCAGGATCAGCGCGAGCCATAGATCGCGCGATTTGTGCACGCGCGTCATGTACTCACGTCTTCCTCGCGCCATGGCTTCCACGGGAGAGACGAGCGACGCTTCGCAGGCGGGCGAGTAAGCAGAAGCGATGGCCACTCCAACGCCGATGACGAAGGCCAGTACCACCGACCAGATGCTCAATTCGATAGATCCCGGACGGCTGCTTACATAGAGCGACTGCACCGTCGCAGCCATGAGTTTCACCGCGCCTGAGGCCATGACGCGTCCGACGGGGAGACCAAGCGCGGCACCGGCCAAACCGAAGAAGGTCGCCTCGCCGATGAACGCCCCTAGCACTGCGCCGCGGCTGGCCCCCAAGGCGCGAACGATTCCGGTTTCCGGACGCCGGCGTACAACAGAAACTGAAATTGTGTTGTAGATAAGGAACGCGCCCACAATGAGCGCGATGTAACTGAGCAGTTGAAGATTCCACCGGAAAGCCGCGAGCATTCGGCGATTTTCGTTTGTGCCTGTGCCTTGCGCGCGAATTTCCACACCGGCTGGCAACGCTGCGCGGATACGTTGTTGCCACTCTTCGAGGCTCGGCGCTTCTGGGACTTTTAATAGGATTCGGTCGACGCAGCCAAAGCGGTTCAAAGCGCGTTGCGCTGCGGCGAGATCCATCACAATGGCCAATTCGCTGCCGTTCGAATCGGCGTAAACGCCGCGCACTGTGAATTCGCGGACTTGATCATTGATGAGCAAGCGAAGGTGGTCGCCAGGCTTTTTTCTCAGACTTGCGCCGACCCAAATGCTGCTGGAATCTTGCAAGGACCGCATCGCATTTTCAGATGACGCAGAAACTTCGCTCCAACTGGTTTCTGAGATCGCTCCACTCCGCACGGAGCCGCCTTCCGCAACCAGGTCAAGACCGATAAGCGGAATGGTTTGCTTCGTGTCGGAGATAACTGCGGAGTCTTCGATGCGCGGTGAAATGCGAATGGAATAGGGAAGCGTCGCGATCGTTCCTACAACGGCCTCTGGGACGCCACCCGAGGCAACAATCTCCAGATCGTTATCGCCAGAAAGAGATTCCATGGAAGCCCGGAAAGAGCCGGTTGCCGCTCCGCCGGCAAGGTCGATGGCCAAGACCACGGCGACACCCAGGGTTACGGCGAGAATTGTAAGGATGGCGCGCACAGGTTCCTGAAGCAGCGGGCGAAGCATCAAGCGGTAAAAAAGAAAGAGACGTCCCATGTCAGCGCCGTGTGACCTCTTCTATTTTTCCGTCGCGTAAATGCACCATGGCGTCGGCGAGGGCAGCGGCTTCTGCGCTGTGCGTGGCCATGAGAGTTGCCGTGTTTAGTTCGCAGGTCAGGCGCTTCAAGAGGTCGAGGATGACGTTGCCGGTAACGGTATCGAGATTTCCCGTTGGCTCGTCGGCAAGAAGAATAGCCGGGGATTGAATCAACGCGCGCGCGATGCCGACACGCTGCATTTGGCCGCCGGAGAGTTGGTGCGGATAGCGAACGCCCAATCCATCGAGTTCGACCCAGGCGAGACGTTCTCGCGCAGCGGAGCGTGCATTCGGCTTTCCAGCGAGCAGCAGTGGCAGCTCGACGTTTTCAAAAACCGTCAGCGTATGCAGAAGTTGGAAGGATTGGAAAATGAATCCGACTTTTTCGCGACGCAGGGCAGTCAAGCCGACGTCTTTCAGAGCAGATGTATCGACGCCGTCTAGCAACACGCGGCCAGAGCTGGGAAAATCCATCGCTCCCGCGAGATTGAGCAGGGTTGATTTTCCGCATCCGCTTCGGCCGACTAGCGCAACAAATTCACCACGATTTACTTCCAGCGAAACATGATCCAGCGCGTGGACCGGCTGGCCATCGGTGAGGTAGTCCTTGCTGACGTTTTGCAGCGAGACGATCGCCATAATTTATGATGGGGCTTTTGCAAGACAATGCGCTAGCGCAACGCGCGAACGATGGAGCCGCCGTTGGCCTTCGGGCGGCGCCCGTCGCTGCTCCGGTCTTCGACTTGTGCCTACTTCCTTGCTTGCGCGAGTGCTTTTTCAATCGCGGCGGTGACTTCCGGTGAATCCGGCGTAACCGCGGGCTCGAAGCGCGCAACTACGTGGCCATCCGGCCCGATCAGAAATTTCGTGAAATTCCACTGAATTTCGCCGCCGGTCTGTGGATTCGCGGCCTTGTCCGTCAGAAATTGGTAAAGCGGCGTTTTATCGTCGCCCTTCACCGAGACTTTGGACATCATCGGGAAAGTTACGCTGTACTTGGTCTGGCAGAAAGTTCTGATTTCCTGATTCGTGCCCGGTTCCTGAGAACCAAAGTTGTTCGCCGGAATGCCGAGGATGACGAATCCGCGGTCCTTGTATTTCTCATAGACCGCTTCCAACGCCGTGTATTGCGGAGTGAAGCCGCAACGGCTCGCCACGTTCACGAGCAGAACGACTTTCCCTTTGTAGGCGCCGAGCGGTGCCGGCTGGCCCTCGATCGAATTGAGAGTGAAGTCGTAAATGGACTTATCCGCGGCTATCAGCGCGGTCGCAAAGAACATCAGGCAAAAGAGTAGCTTGGTCATGATTCCTCCACACTCTCTTTTACCCTGATCCGCGGATCACGGCAAATCGCAGTCGCCTGGTCCCATCGAGGATGGCAGGGAGCACCCTTTCTGCCCGCCTGAAAGGAGCGAAACAGTCATTGAGCCTGGTCTTGCCCTGTTATAGACTGCGCACGCCGAATTTCAGTTTAGGGGCGGCAGGGATTCCGATGTACTAAGCGTGCGCAAGCCAACAGGGGGTTGGTGTGCGCTGCGCGCTCGCGAAGGCAACATCAACTAAGCAAAGATTCCGCTGGCTTATGCGGCGAGTGCCAAGGAGGAACGGATGCTGTTTGCATCGGAAGTTACGGTTGCTCACCAGAGCGTAGCCACCTTGGATCTGGTGATCATCGGGATCTACTTCGCGATTGTGTTTGGCATCGGGATGTATTTTGCCAGGCGAGAACGTACCTCGGAAAATTACTTCCTTGCGGGCCGCGACATCGGATGGTTCTTTATTGGCGCCTCTTTATTTGTTTCAAATATTTCGACCGAGCATTTCATTGGATTATCGGGGACGGGCGCTTCCTCCGGATTAGCAGTGGGCCATTTCGAGTGGCTCGCCTGCTTGATCCTGCTGATTCTTGGCTGGGTGTTCGTGCCGTTTTACTTGCGGTCGAACGTGTTCACTATGCCGGAATTTTTGGAGCGGCGGTTCAACCGCAACTGCGCCGTGTACCTTGCGGCGATTTCCATCATCGCTTACATTTTCACAAAGATATCAGTTCAACTCTATGCGGCGAGCGTTGTGTTGGAACGGGTGGCTGGTTGGTCGCTGTGGAAGACCGCGGTCGTGCTGGTGATCGCCACCGGTATTTACACTGTGGCCGGTGGACTGGCGGCGGTCATCTATACCGACACCGTCCAAACGTTGATTTTGATTTGCGGCGCCGTCGCTTTGACCATCATCGGTCTTCACCGGGTTGGCGGTTTCGCGCATTTGAGGACCATGGTGCCCGCCAGTTACTTCCACATGATGAGGCCGTCCAGCGATAAGGATTTTCCGTGGACGGGCATATTTTTTGGGGCGCCGATACTTGGGATTTGGTATTGGTGTACCGACCAGGTGATCGTGCAGCGCGTGCTTTCCGCGCGCGATGAGGGGCACGCGAAATTAGGCACCATTTTTGCAGGCTTTCTGAAAATACTGCCGGTCTTCATGCTTGTTCTGCCCGGCATTATCGCCTTCGCTCTTTTCCCTGAGCAGGTCAAGAAGCCCGATTTTGCGTACCCGACGCTGATTTTGAATTTGCTGCCCACGGGGCTCGTGGGGCTGGTTATGGCTGCACTTCTTGCGGCGGTGATGGGCGCGATGAGCTCCGTGTTCAACTCCGCGTCTACTCTCGTGACGCTGGATTTCTACAAGAAGATTCGTCCGCAAGCTTCGGAGGGCCAGCTCGTTAATTTCGGCCGCGTCGCAACGGGCTTCATGGTGTTGCTCGGCTTGCTTTGGGTTCCGTTCATTCACTACATTAGCAGCCAGCTCTACATTTATTTGCAGAGCGTGCAGGCTTATATCAGCCCGCCAATCTCCGCGTGTTTCGTGCTCGGAATCTTGTGGCCGCGGCTGAATGGCTCGGGAGCGATCTCCTCGCTCATGACCGGATTTGTGCTGGGTGCCACACGGTTCATTCTTGAACTTGCCGATCGCGCGGCGGGCGGCCATTTCGAGTCCCCCGTCGCTCGCTGGATCATCGACATGAACTTCCTGCACTACGCGATTTTCATGTTCGTGGTCTGCTCGCTTGTCCTCGTCGCGGTAAGCTTGATGACCAAGGCACCTGACCGCAAACAACTCGCTGGGCTAACGTTTGCGACCGTCGACGACAAGATGGAAACCGTCGCAATAGGCATTCCGCAGCGCAAGCCCGCGCACGAAACGCCAACGGAGCACCGCATCAACGTGGTCGCAAGCCTTCTTTTGCTTGCGACGGTGATTAGCTTGTGGATTTATTTCCGCTAGTAGCCGCGGCAGACGAGGCATAGATGAGAGTCAGTGCGATTCGAACATTGAAGCCTAACGTCACGCAGGAGGAGGCCGTCCGCGGCTTCCGCTCCGGCGTCTTCAGCGGTGTTTACTGGAGGATTCGCAGCGGACCGTTGCAGCGAATCGCGGAAGCTTACGTGCCGTTTTGGGTTTTCCGTGTGCGCTATGAGATAGGCAAGGCGAGGAAGACGCGGTTTTTCGCTCTCGACGCAGTGCATGGCGACCTCGATCTATTCGAGTTCCCACGCATTCCGGCGGACGAAGAACTGCTAACCGTTGAGACGCGGAATCAGCTGACGGCACGTCTGCAGCCGGATGCCGCGGAAGAGATCCTCAAGACGAAAGTTCTGCGAGTTCTCTTCCAGCAGGGCTTTTTTAAGTTGCATGGTCTGAAGGTGGAAATCGAGCGCATGCCGATGGAGCTTCACCTGCCGTATTGGCTGGCCTTTTATGGAAGCAATGGCGCGGTAAGATGCCGCGTGATGGATGCAGTGCGTCGGCGCATCGAGGGCGCGAAAGCTTCGTCCTTTTTTGAAGAATGGCTCGCAGCATAGCTAAAAACGAAGTGCGTGCCGCCCGGCGCGCGGGCGTATCCTAGAGGGACAGCATGCCACGTCTTGCAAAATGTACCGGAATCGGCATGCTGCTTTGCGCCCTGAGCGCCAGCAGCGCAACGGCAACAGGCTGGCAACATATCGGAAACGTGATTCGAGTGGAGAAACTTCCGGGCGGCGTCGAACTGACCGCCGGTTCGGCGAAGTTGCGTATCACAGCTTTTCGCGACGGCGTGATCCGCGTTCGCCTGGCACCACAAGGATCCTTTCCGAAGGATTTCTCTTGGGCAGTGATTGAATCTCCCGATCCACCTGCGATCAACGTCGAAGATGGAAAGAACGAGCTGCGCATGACGGTGGGCCGCGTCGTTGTTATCCTCAAGAAAGCGCCTGTACTCATCACATTTGCGGACTCGGCTGGCAATGTTCTCCTTGCGGATGAGCCGTCCTTGCCCATGGCTTGGGACGGCACGTATATCCACACCTGGAAGCGAATGCCTTCAGAGGAGAATTACTTTGGTTTGGGTGACAAACCCGGCCCCATGAACCGCCGCAATCATGCGTACACGATGTGGAATACGGACTTTTTTGGCTGGCAGGAATCGGACGACCCGATCTACAAGACCATTCCGTTTTTCATCGGCCTTCACAAAGGCCTGGCCTATGGCGTTTTCTTCGACAACACCTACCGCAGCAGCTTCGATTTCGGAAAAGAGTCGCCCGATTATTTTTCGTTTGGAGCCGAGGGCGGCGAGCTGAACTACTACTTTATCGCCGGTCCCGAACCCAAGAAGATCGTCCAACAATTCACGGCGCTCGTCGGCCGCACCCCGCTTCCGCCGCTCTGGTCGCTCGGCTACCAGCAGAGCCGCTACAGTTATTATCCCGAAGCGCGCGCTCGCGAAGTCGTTCAGACCTTGCGCGAAAAAAAGATTCCTGCCGACGTCATTTATTTTGACATCGATTATCAGCAGGGAAATGCGCCCTTCACCATCAATCGCGAATATTTTCCGCATTTCGAAAAGATGATTTCGGATTTTCGCGCGCAGGGTATGCGCACCGTTCTCATCACCGACCTGCATATCAAAAAGGACCTCGGCCACGGATATGCGCCTTACGATTCCGGGATGAAGAACGATGTGTTCATCAAAAGGCCGGATGGCTCGGTGTATGTTGGCATAGTCTGGCCGGGCGAGAGCGTTTTTCCAGATTTTACTCTGACGCGCGTGCGCGACTGGTGGGGCGGTCTCTACAAGGGTTTCGTTAACATGGGAGTGGCGGGTTTCTGGAATGATATGAACGAGCCCGCGACTTTCCAAACTTTATCCAAAACCATGCCGCTGGACAATGTTCACCGCCTCGATGACGGCACGACGCTCGAGCATCGCGCGATCCACAATGTCTTCGGCATGGAGAACGCCCGCGCGACTTACGAAGGCCTTCTCAAACTGCGCCCTGACGAGCGGCCTTTCGTCCTCACACGCGCGGCTTATGCGGGCGCCGAACGCTATGCAGCCACCTGGACCGGCGACAACAGTGCCACTTGGAATCACATCGGCATGAGCGTTCCCCAGATTATGAACCTTGGACTTTCCGGCTATTCTCTCGTTGGAGCGGACGTCGGCGGTTTTGCAGGCTCTCCGCCCGTCGATCTTCTGACGCGCTGGTATGAGCTAGGTGTGTTCTATCCGATTTATCGCAACCACGCGGCCAAAGGCACCGCCGATCACGAGCCGTGGGCCAGCGGTCCCGAGCAAGAAGCGATTCGCAAGCGGTATATCGAGTTGCGATACAGACTGCTTCCTTTCATTTACACCGCAATGGAGGAAACGTCGCGCACTGGCGTGCCACTGATGGAACCTCTCTTTCTTGAGTATCCCGAAGAGCAGGCACTCTATGGCGAAGACCACGAATTCCTCTTCGGCAAGGATTTCCTCGTCGCCCCTGTCGTCACGGAAAAGGCCGACGCACAGGACATTCATCTGCCGGCGGGCGATTGGTACGATTTCTGGACCGGTGAAAAACGTTCCTCCAAAGAACAAATCTCGCTTCAGCCGGCACTCTCGGAAACACCGCTTTACGTTCGCGCTGGAGCGATTCTTCCAATGCAGCCCGTGGTGCAAAGCACGAGCGAGAAGCCGGACGGTCCGCTCGAACTTCGTGTCTATCCGGGGAGCGATTGCCACGGCGCGCTCTACCAAGACGACGGGCTCACGTTTGCCTATCAAAAAGGCAGTGTTCTGCGCGTAAACTTCACATGTCAGCTCTCACCCGGATCGCTCACTATCGCCAGCACCATCGAGAAAAATACTTACCAGCCGTGGTGGAACAGCACGCAACTAAAAATTTATGGGGCGGGTGCCGAGCCGAAAGAAGTTCGCATCGGAGATCAAGTGACTCGCGATTGGCGGTATGACGCCCAAGCGCACTCCGTGACGCTCACCATTCCGGACTCCTTCAAGAATTGGAACGTCCGTCTGCGTTTCTGATTGTTCAATCGACCAGAAAAATGGAAATAGATTGCGCCGGAGCCGCGATGCGAGCTTCGCCTTTAAATACTGCGGCTTTTGCCTGGCCCAAAGCCAGCGTGAAGCCAGCCGCGCCTTCTGCTGGCGTATTGCTTACCGGGATTCTCAGCTCGCGTGGTTCAGCCGAATTGTTGAAGGCTACGAGCACACGCTCCTCTTCTGTTTCACGCAAAAACACATACGCCGTTTCGTCCGAGAAGAGGTGCCACAGCCTTCCGCTTTGCAGAGCAGGATGTTCTCGCCGCAACCGCAAAAGTGTTTGCACGTACGTGAAAAGTTCTTGCTGCTCCTCTGTGCGGCCCTCCGCGGTGAAGGCATTCTTCGGATCCCCGGGCCAGCCTCCAGGAAAATCACGCCGGTTGTCCGGGTCGCCGCCGCCGGGCATTCCGATTTCATCGCCGTAGTACAGCTCGGGGATCCCCCGCAACGTCAGCGTCAGTCCAAATGCCAGCTTGATCTTTGCCGCTGAACTTCCCTCCGCGCTCGCAAAGCGCGGCACATCGTGATTCGCAAAAAATATCACCAGCGCATCCGGATGGAGATACAGCGAATCGTGTCGCAAAACATCCGCGATAAGTCCAGTCGGTGCGTTGCGCAGCAGAACATCCCGCAGCGCGAATTGCATTGGAAAATCGAACAAGGTGTTCACGCCAGAGTCGATGCCGTCGAATCGCTTCTGGCCTCCCGCGAAGAATGAGGTGACGCTGGGATCCTCGTGAAAGACTTCGCCGATGGTCGTCAAGTAGGGATAGATTTGGTGCAGCCCCGCGTGCCAGGTTGCCCAGAACTTCCGTGGCACATAGGGAAGGGTGTCCAGGCGATAGCCGTCCAGTCCCGAACTCTCCGCCCACCAAATGCTGTTTTGCAAAAGATATTCCGCAACCATGGGGTTTTCTGTATTCAAGTCGGGCAGTATGTTGAAGAACCAGCCATCCGTCAGATTCCGCGAAAGCCGCGGTGGTGCGTGCGGATCGACGAGCGTCTCAAAAGGATCGTTGGCTATCGCTGGTTTGCCAGTTTTTCCGTAAAACGTGCCGTTAATCCCCGCGGTAGTATCCATATGGTGCTGCTGCGTGCCGTGGAACCAGCCCGGCAGCGGCGGCTCGGCGACCCAAGGGTGTTTCGGCCCGATATGGTTTGGCACAAGATCAAAAAAAACCTTCATCCCGTGCTTGTGAGCTTCCGCGACGAGTTGTTGATAGTCCTGAATCGTTCCAAGATGCGGATCCACCGCGTACAAATCCACAGCTCCATATCCGTGATAATCTTGAGCCGCGCCATTTTTTAGAATGGGCGTGAGCCAAAGCGTGGTCACGCCGAGATCCTTCAAGTAGGAAAGGTGTTCGCGGATCCCTCGCAGGTCGCCGCCGTGATAAGCGCGCGGATTCATACGGTCATGCGTGCCGCGGGCTTCAATCGGCTCGTCATTCGTGGGATCGCCATTCGCGAAGCGGTCCGGCATGATG
This sequence comes from Candidatus Acidiferrum sp., assembly GCA_036521695.1. GTDB lineage: Bacteria > Acidobacteriota > Terriglobia > Acidiferrales > UBA7541 > Acidiferrum. The sequence continues at coordinate 21,764 of DATDHE010000113.1, forward strand.
AGATAAATCGCGTCGTCCTGCGAAAGCCCCTGAAATTTGCCCAGCTTCATCGCACGCGCGGCGAGTGGCAACTCAAACGAAGTTGTTCCTGTCGGCGTTTTGATGCGGCAAACCGCGATACCTGATTTCGTTTCGGGCCCGATCTTTATCCAAACAAACAAGTAGTTGCCCCCAGACGTCGCCTGCGTGCGCTCCACCAAAACGCTAGGCAGGTTGCAGGCAACATGCGTGGCTTCGAGATAATGGCCTGAAAGCAACAGCATGACTTCCGGAGTCAGGTTAATCCACCACGAAGGAGGCTCGACTTTAGTCACCACCGGCGCATTTACATTTGGCTTGGGCGATGATTCGGTCTGGCCGGACAGTGTCGTGGAACCAAAGGCGAGAGCAACGGCACCGAACGAGAGAATCCGGACCCGGCGCTTGAGAACCGATAGCCAGAGTAAAGAAACGGAGATCTTCACCCGAGAAGCATAGGAAAAAACGCAGCGGGGCGCCAGCGTCGCGTCCGCTTGCTGCGCGCGTCTATTTAGGTCTCAAATACGAGCTTGCCAAAGGACTCGGGAACATGGAAATTCGGCACCGGCGTCGCCGTCGACCGCCAAGCCGAGTAGAAACGCGGCTCGGAGGCACCCTCGACGCGAAAGAAATTAGCGCGCCAGACTTTCGTAGGATCGAAGTGTGTCGTCAAACTTTTCATGGGTAACGCCAGCTCGGCTATCCAAGTCTTGTTCTGCTCGTCAACCTTGACGCGCCGTCGCAATGCGCTCTGCAGGTCGCGTTTTTCTCCCGGAGCAATATCCAGGTCAATCCAGAAGCCGTTTGGGCTAACTTCAATTTCTTTGTAGCGTCCCGCACCGGTTCCAGGCGGCTGAAGAAAAACTTCGGCGACGTCATGCTCCCAGAGTTGGTCTCGCCGCCCATTCGGTTCCGCATCGGTGAAGACCGTGATGCTTCGGTAGCGCGCCAGAAATCTCAAATAAAGAACATCAGGAGACCACAGCAGTCTTACTTCTGTTTCTCGCTGCGGGTCGGGGTTCTTGCCCTGCCAGTCGCCGTCAAAACGTGTCGTCGCGACGTGGTCCCACGAGGCGAGTGCCGGAAATCCTTCGGCATCGACCCGGCCGGCAAGTTGTAGCGCCGTCGCCGTGTCGGTTTCACGAGCCGTAGGTATTTTTCCAGCCACCACGCAGTGCACCCCGCGGGAGATAAGAAAGTCGTAGCACAGCATACCTGCAAACGGAAAAGCAGCATGCTGGAAACGCCGCAATGTGCGGAGAATGCTAAGGAGCACCGAAATCATTAACAAAAAGCCGTTCCCATGGGGCAAACCGTTTGCGCACGCTCCCTTTCTCAATCGTGAGGCGTGAAACGCCGCCGTGGTAGCATCAAATTTGGTCCTTACCAGCCGCCGCTACCCGTATTCCAGCGGCAATTCCCAAGGAGGGCGGGACATGATTGAGCCTGTTGAAGAGCAAGAGTACGTGTCACGGCCCGAGCGGCGCACTCCGGAGCATTTTGAATACATCAAGATGCGCATCGACGGCAGCGTCGCGCGTATGACGCTCAACCGTCCTGAACACAATCTCCTCAATGAAGCGTTTCTGCGCGAGCTCTCGGATGGATTCACTTCCGCAGGCCAGAGCCACGAAGTGAAGCTTGTCGTTCTCGATTCCGCCTGTAAGGTATTTTGCGGCGGCATCGACATCGGCGAGTACACTTCTGAGCGCGTTTTTCAGATGCTCGACGCGTTTTATTCGGCCTTCACCGGCATGTTGGAAGTGGGCAAGCCCGTGCTTTGTGTGGTCAACGGCCCGGCCATCGGTGGTGGCGCGGAACTCGCCGCTTTTGGCGATTTGGTGATTGCCACTCCGAAAGCGCGTTTCGCACAGCCGGAGATTTCCATTGGCGTATTCCCGCCGCTTGCGTCCACAATCCTCCCCTTCCTCGTTGGACCAAAAAGAGCGCTGGAAATTGTCCTGACCGGAGAAGCTCTTAGTGCGGACCGCGCTCTGGAAATGGGTCTGGTAAACCGTCTAGTTCCCGAAGCCAAGCTCGAACAAACCGTAAATGAGTTGACCGAACGTATCACGGCGCACTCTGGTCCCGTGCTGACCATGGCCAAGAAGGCTATTCTCAGCGGAATGGGGCTTTCGCTGCGCGATGGCATCAAGAGCTCCATGAATATTTTCCTTAACGAGTTGTACCGCCTCGAGGATTCTCAAGAGGGGCTCCGTGCGCTGGTCGAAAAGCGCAAACCAAACTGGAAGAACCGCTGAACCTCGCGCGGTCGAGACGCTGATGTCGCGGACGCTTATGCCGTACATTGACACTCCCAGACCCTCGGCATACACTGAGTTTCCAATTTGCAGGCAAGGGAAGTGGGGAAGGCCGTGAGAATCGGCCGCGGTCCCGCCACTGTAATCGGCTGAATGAGCCGAAAGCCAGACTACCCTCCCGCGCCGCAGAGGCCAGCGCTTTTCGCGAGAAGAAGCAAGGCCAAGAAGCCCCAAGGTATCTCGCGGGGCTTTTTTGTTGTGTAAGAGATGTGCTCTCGCCCGCGGGGATTTGTGCCGACACGGAAACACGCACGAAAAAACATTGTGGCGAGCAGCGCTGGCGCTGCGCTCCTGCTCTTCGCCGCATCTTCGTGCTCCACCCTGCAGGCGCAAACACCGTCTGCGAGCCCGGTCGCAGCACCGGTCTACAAGGATTACGTTGATGAAGTCGGCCGCACCGTGCGCGTCCAGCAACCTGTGCAGCGCATCGTCTCGCTCGCACCGAGTCTTACAGAAACCGTCTACGCGCTTGGCGTGCAGGATCGCCTCGTCGGAGATACCGATTACTGCGATTATCCCCCCGATGCTCAGAAAAAAACCAAAGTAGGTGGCGCGATCAATCCGAGTCTGGAACAGATCGTATCTCTGCGGCCTGATCTCGTTCTCGTAACCAAACAGTTAAACCTGATCGAGACCGTGCACGCTCTCGATACTCTGGGCGTCCCTTCTTACGGTACGGATCCCCATACCGTGCAGGAAATCGTCTCCTCGACCGAGAGGCTCGCCGGGGTTCTCGGCGTTCCGGAAGCGGGCGCGGCTCTCGGCGCCGATCTCGAACGCCACCTCGCGGACCTTCACCAGCGTTTGAGTGGCCTGCCCCCACGCCGCGTGCTATTCATCGTTTGGTCAGATCCCCTGATCTCTGTGGGCAAGGGCACTTTTATCGCTGATGCCTTGCGGCTCGCGGGCGCGACCTCCATCGTGGACTCTGCGCAAGACTGGCCCCACATGAGTCTTGAGGAAGTAGTCCGCCTGCAGCCGGACTTTCTCGTTTTCGCGGCGTCTCATTCCGATAGCGGACAGAATGATTTCGAGGTGCTCGCAGAGCGTCCCGGATGGCGCGGTCTTGATGCTGTCCGCAACCGCCGCTTCGCTGTCATCAGCGATGCGGTCAACCGACCCGCGCCACGAATCGTTTCCGCCATTGAGGATCTCGCGCGGCAATTGCACCCCGAAGCTTTTTCGGCACATCCCGACGACGATAAAGAAAAGAAAATTCCGTTCCCCGCCCAGCCACGACCTTCACTTCACGTATTGGGCTCGTCCATTCCGGTTCCCGCTCACTTGGAGGTCTGCGCTTGCGCCCTTTGACGCTCAGCCGCTTGTTCGCGCACTGCGCGATTCAGTCCGCCATTCTCTTCGTCGTCGTGGTGATAGCGCTCAAGCTCGGCGCTGTACCCGTGTCTCTCTACGGCTTGGGCCACGATTTGCTCCGCGTCCTTTTTCGCCAAACCAGCCAGCTCTCCAGCGAATATCAACTCATCATTTTCGATATCAGGTTGCCGCGCATTCTGCTTGGAATTTTTGTTGGCGCATCGCTTTCCGTTGCGGGCGCCAGTTTTCAGGCGTTGCTGCGAAATCCTCTAGCGGATCCTTACGTTCTTGGCGTTTCGAGCGGCGCGGCGGTTGGCGCTATCATCGCCCTGATTATTGAGCCGCATCTGGCTCTAGCACCTGCTGTTGCCGCACTCCTGACACCCATCGGTGCTTTTCTTGGTGCGGCGCTCACGGTGACCGCCGTTTATCTCCTCGGCCTTCGCGAAGGTCAAATTGACAGCGCCACTTTGCTCCTCGCCGGTATTATTTCGGCCTCCTTTTTGCAGGCCATCATCATGTTCTTCATGTCCACGCTGACCGGCGGCAACTACCGTGGCATAGCCTTCTGGATGATGGGCGAACTCCAGACTCAGCCGCCGCACATTGTGAGTCTTGTCCTCCGTTTCGGTTTCTTCCTTGCGGCGGCAGCTATCTACACCACTGCCGCTGACCTAAACTTGCTCCTCGCTGGTGAGCAAGAAGCGATGCACCTTGGCGTGGACGTTCGCCGAGTACGTTTAGTGGTCTACATTGCCGCATCCTTGTTAACCGGTTTGGCGGTTTCCGTCAGCGGCGCCATCGGCTACGTTGGCCTCTTGGTGCCCCACGTCATGCGCCTCCTCTTCGGCTCCGATCATCGCATCCTTTTGCCGACGGCTGCGTTTGGCGGTGCCATCGCTGTGGTAGTTGCCGACACTCTCGCCCGCACCGTTGTTTCTCCATCGGAACTTCCCGTTGGCGCCATGACCGCTATCGCAGGCGCGCCACTTTTTCTTTACCTGATGCGCAGGAGGCTGGCGTGAGCAGCTACGCCCGCTCCTCTGCTTCTGCCTTGCGTCCTTCGGGAGACGCCGGCGATTTCAACTCCGACATTCGCTTGAGCGTCGAACAGGTCAGCTACGCGTACTCCGCCAATCCAACGCAAGCGCCTCTGTTTACGCTCGAAGCCACAAGCTTTCAGGCGCGTCCTTCAGAAATCGTGGCGATTGTGGGGCCAAACGCTTGTGGCAAATCCACCCTCCTAAAGCTTGTTGCCGGCGCTTTGGAACCTCTTTCCGGCCGTGTGCTCCTGAACGGCTTCGTCACCCACACGCTTCCGCACCGCACTCGCGGCCAGCGCATCGCCATGGTCCAGCAGGAAAGTCCCTTACTTTTCCCTTCGCGCGCCTGGGAATTTGTTCTCCAGGGAAGGCATCCCTACGGCCGCACGCTGCGATTCGAAACGGAAGAGGACATCCTCATCGCTCGCAACGCGCTTGCGCAAGTCGGCGCGGAACATCTTAGCGACCGATTGATGGATCAGATCTCCGGCGGCGAAAAGCAACGTGTCATTTTGGCGCGTGCCCTCGCGCAGCAGCCACTGCTGCTCCTCCTGGATGAGCCCACGCTGCACCTTGATATCGGTGCGCAGGTCGACCTGCTCGAAACGCTGCGCCGCCTTGCGTCCGCCAATCGCTACACGGTTGTCGTCGTGACGCACGAACTGAATCTCGCCGGCCAATACGCTGACCAGGTCGCACTTTTTCAGAAAGGAAAGTGTCTTCGCGTTGGCTCGCCCGCGAGCGTCTTCCAGCGCGAATTGCTCGAACAAGTTTTTCAGACGCCACTCACCGTGGAGCTCAGCTCATCGGGCCGTCCGCGTGTGAACATGCCGTCCGAAAGTAAGTAGCAGTTCCATCGTTCACCCAAACGCCACGGCTCCGGCGGTGGCACTTTGCGTCACCCATAGCGGGCCCTCGGGAGGGGGCTCCCCACAACCATCGCGGACTTCGTGCACGGGAAGACGGTGCGTTTACTCCGGCCATGGCCGGTGTCATACGTGAAAAAGCCGTCGCCGCCGCGCGACTGTAAGGCGGAATAAGGTACTGCTGAGGCCACTGCGGCGCATCGCTCACTGCTCGCGATCCAGTCTTAAGGATCGCGTCAGAAATAACGGGCAGCGCTACGGGAAGGCCCCGCACCGGCCCCGTTGAATGAAGGAACGACAAACGGGGACGGAACTGCCGCCAAGCCAGGAGACCGGCGAAGTCTGCAGCCCGAGCGATCTCTTCCAGGCGCCAGGCCAACCTTCAACTCCCGCGCGAGAGGGAGCGGAGGAAAACATGACCGCAAACGCTCTTCGAAGTGCAGTTTTCTTCTTCTTTTTTCTGGCAGCCATTATTTCCGCACAAGCACAGAACCAAACCTCGGATGCTCATCTGTTTGGCACTCTTCTGGATTCCAGCGGCGCGGCCGTCGAAGGAGTAAACGTCACCGCGCAATGGGAAGGCAACCCAACCGCACAACTCTGGAAGACAACTACATCCGCCGATGGCGCCTACAGTCTCACGATTCCACCGGGCCGCTATCACCTGTCGTTCGAACGCTCCCCGTTTGTTTCTCATGAGCTTGTTCTCGATTTGGCCCCAGGCCAGCAGCGCAAGCTGGACCTCAGCCTCGACCTCGAGCGCCTTTCCTCAAGAGTCATCGTCACTGCCGAAGCAGAGCCAATACTCGCGGACCAAACCACCGCTCCGGTCTCGGTCATTACCAAGCAAGAGATCGACGCGCGCCAATCTGTCGCTCTCACCGACGCTCTCCAGTTTTCAACTGGCATCGCCATTGGCCGCACCGGACCCGAGGGTGGCTCCGCTTCCGTTTTTCTCAACGGCGGCAATTCCAACTTCACCAAGGTTCTCGTGGATGGCGTGCCGATCAATCCGCCCGGCAGCGCCGTGGATTTTTCCAGCCTCACGCTCGACAACATCGACAAAGCGGAAATCGTTCGCGGCGCCGAAAGCGCCATCTACGGCACCGATGCCGTTTCCGGAGTCATCCAGCTCTTCACCCGCCGCGGCTCCACACGCACGCCGGAGTTCAGCGTCTTTGGCGAAGGCGGCAGTTTCTCTTCGGGCCGTGGCGGCGCTCAACTCAGCGGGTTGCTCGGCAAGTTCGACTATTCCGCCGCCGCATCTTACATGGAAACCGATGGCCAGGGGCCGAACGATGATTTTATAAATCGCACCCTTTCCGGCAATTTCGGATACACCTTCAGCGACAGCAACCAGATCCGCCTCACGATTCGCAACAACACCAGCGATGCTGGCATTCCCGGACAAACGGTCTTTACACCCCCGAGCCTCTACCAGCGTTACGGCCAGGAAATTTTCAGCGCCGGCGCCCGCTGGGATTTTTCCACCGGCAAACACTGGCGCCACGAAATCAGCGGCGGCGAATCCTACACCCGCCAATCCAGCGACAATCCCCTGCAGAGTTTTTACGCCACCGATCCCAACGCGTTCTGTCCGCAGACCAATCCCACTGCCGTCGCAACCGCTGAGTTCTGCGATTTTGTGGGCGAGAGCCTTTTTCACTACAACCGCGCGAACGTGAGCGCTCAAACAAGCTATTTGCTCTCCAATTTCGGTGTCACCGCGGGCTACCAGTATGAAGTCGAAAATGCTTACCTTTCTTCGATTGATGTCAGCCACGCTCGCCGCAACAATCAGGGCGGATTTTTGGATTTCCGCTACCGTCCACAGCGTCGCGTTTCTCTCAATTTTGGCGGGCGCGCCGAAGCCAATGCCTATTTCGGCACGCGGGTTGTCCCACGTGCCGGTGGATCATTGGCGGCGCGCTACGGCAGCGGATTTTGGGGCGAAACGCTGCTCCGCGTTTTCTACGGCCAGGGCATCAAGGAGCCACGCTTCGACCAGATTTATGGCGACAACTTCGGCGACTTTGGCAATCCCGCGCTCAAACCCGAATCCAGCAAGACTTGGACCGCTGGCATCGAGCAAAAGCTGCTCAGCGATCGGATCCGCATATCGGTCGACTACTTCGCCAGCCGCTTCTACAACATCGTGAGTTTCGCGTTCTGCGAACCTCTCACCGCTACCACAAACACTTGCGGCATCACTATTCCCAACGCTCCTTCGAGCTTTGGGTTTTATTTCAACACGGACCGTGCCCGAGCTCGCGGCATCAACCTAACCGGCGAAGCTAGGGTCACTCGCTGGCTCAACCTGACAGGGAACTACACTTACGACGACAGCCGCGTACTCGAAGCTCCCAACGCTTTCGATCCTTCGGAGCTTCCCGGAAATCACCTGGCTCGGCGTCCCGTCAATTCCGGTTCGCTCACCTTGGACGCCGCCTATCGACGTTTCGGAATGACGGTTAGCGGCTATTTCACCGGAGTTCGTACCGACTCGGACTTTCTCGGACTCGGCCTCACCAGCAATCCCGGCTACGCGCTCTTCAACATCGCCACGCACTATGACGTTGGCTACGGCGTTTCGTTCTACGCGCGCGCGCAAAATCTCTTCAACAAGCAATATCAGGATGCCTTGGGCTACCCGGCTCTCGGCCGCGATGTCCATGCAGGCGTGCGCTACACCTTCAAAGGCAAAAACTGATGCCCGCGCGCGAACCAATTCTCTTTTGTTGGAGCGGCGGCAAAGACAGCGCCATGGCTCTGTACACTCTGCTCCAGCGGAGCGATGTTCACATTGCCGCGCTCCTTACCACTGTCACCGAGGGCTACGAGCGCGTCAGCACGCACGGCGTCCGGCGCGATCTTCTCGAGCGGCAGGCCCAATCCATCGGCCTGCCGCTTCGTGAGGTGCGCATCCCGCCGCAGTGCGTCAATCCCATCTACGAAGCACGCATGGAGGAAGCGCTTCGTTTTCATCTAGCCCAAGGCGTTCGAAAAGTCGCCTTTGGCGATATTTTTCTTGAAGATCTACGCGCCTATCGCGAGAAGAATCTCGCACGGATCGGCATGACCGCCCTCTTTCCGATTTGGAAGCGCGACACCCGTGAGCTTGTCTGCTCATTTCACGCGCACCGATTCCGCGCCGTCGCCGTCTGCGTGGACAGCAAAGTCCTCGATCCCAGCTTCGCCGGCCGCGAGCTCGATGAAACTTTCTTCAATAATCTTCCGCCGCACGCCGATCCGTGCGGCGAAAATGGTGAGTTCCACACCTTCGTCTTCGATGGCCCCATCTTTCAATCTCCTATTCACGTCCGCACCGGAGAAGTCGTCAATCGAGATGGTTTTATTTTTTGCGATTTATTATCTGAGATGGAGGAAGCAAGATTATGAACGGGCAAATCTCCGCGAAAGAAAATCTGCTCTACCGCACTCTGCTCGCGTTAGCCATGATCGCCATTGCCGCCGCGCTTCGCATTGCGCCGCATCCCTGGAACTTTACCCCTATCGGGCGCCACCGCCCTCTTTTCTGGCGCAGCCCTCAAAGACCGCCGTCTCGCCTTCTGCTTTCCTCTGCTCGCCCTTTTCGCCGGCGACGTCTTCGTCGGCTTGCACAAACTAATGCCCGTGGTATACGCCAGCTTCCTCCTGAGCGTTGCCATCGGCTTTTGGCTGCGCGATCGCCGCACCATCGTCCGCATCGGCCTCGCCACCCTCCTCGGAGCTCTGCAATTTTTTATCATCGTCGATTTGGGTGTTTGGGCGCTCATGTCAACCTACCCGCACACCCTCCCAGGCCTGCTCGCTTGCTACGTCGCCGCCATTCCCTTTCTCTGGAACATGCTTGCAAGTGACGCTCTCTACGCCGTCCTCCTCTTCGGCGGCATCGCACTGGCGGAGCGCCTCTTCCCCGCATTCCGCGAACCCGCTTTCGACGCCCCGCGCCCCCAATGCTAGAAGGAGAGTTCACCGTATGCCTGTCTCGAAAGTCACGACTTAATACCTACAACGCGCTCCGTAAATGTTGATTTTAAATGAGTTACGCGAACACTAAGTTCTTCAGAATCAACGTTTACAAAAAACTAGGGGTGGGTAGCGGTTATCGTTAACCATGACCGCCCGACTCGGCGGGACCATCTGAATTGATCCGCAAGCCTTCCCCCGTCGCTCGCTAAGAAAGCCAAACAGTTAAGAACCCTGGGATTGAAAGCAGAACCAGATAGGACCGGCGCGGTATACCCGTACAATCGCGTGTGGCCCTGATGCTATAATTCCCGCTCCAGTATGTCGAAATCAGCCACAGAGTCGGCCATTGCACCTGAAGTCCTCGCGAAATACGAGACCGTCATCGGCCTGGAAGTCCACGTCCAGCTATTGACGAATTCCAAGATTTTCTGCGGCTGTTCAACGCACTTCGGCGATCCGCCCAATACGAATGTCTGCCCCGTCTGCCTCGGCCTGCCCGGCACTCTGCCGATTCTGAACAAGCGCGCCGTCGAACTGGCCATGCGCGCCTCGCTCGCTTTGAATTGCACTGTTCACGATCATTCGCGCTTCGCCCGCAAAAACTATTTCTATCCCGATCTGCCCAAGGGCTATCAAATCTCGCAATACGAACTGCCGCTCGCGACCAACGGCTGGCTTGCGATCGGCCACGATGGCGCAAAAAAGCGCATCGGAATCACGCGCCTCCATCTCGAAGAAGACGCCGCCAAGAATTTACACGAAGGCTTCTCCGAATCCGCCACCAAGGCCTACATTGACTACAACCGCTGCGGCACGCCCCTCAGCGAAATTGTTTCCGAACCGGACATGCGGGCTCCCGAAGAGGCCTATGCCTACCTCACCACCCTTCGCCAGATCATGCTCTACACCGGCATTAGCGACTGCAATATGGAAGAAGGCTCGCTCCGCTGCGACGCCAACGTCAGCGTCCGTCTGCGCGGCGTAAAAGAATTCGGCACGAAAGTGGAAGTAAAGAACCTCAACTCCTTCCGCTTTTTGCAAAAAGCTCTCGAGTACGAAGTCGAGCGCCACATCGGCGTCCTGGAATCCGGCGGTCGCATTTTTCAGGAAACGCGCCTCTGGAATCAGGGTGAATCGCGCACCGTCTCCATGCGCTCCAAAGAAAAAGCCCACGACTACCGGTATTTTCCGGAGCCCGATTTGCTCCCCGTTCACGTCAGCGATGCTTGGCGCGAAGAGGTTCTCCGCTCGCTCCCCGAACTCCCCGCCGCCAGGCGC
>DATDHE010000114.1:0-12988 GCA_036521695.1 Candidatus Acidiferrum sp.
CTAACGCTCCGATCGGTCAGGGCTCGGGCCAAGTCCGATTGAATCCCGGCATTCGTTAGGCAATTCACGGCGTAAACGCCACACATTGACCAATCTATAGGCGTTTGTATCTTCTCTTTTGTTTCGCGTGCAAGCTTTAACCAGTTCAATAACTAGCAGAGCCAACCACACGGATCGCGCCCGTCCGGGTCGGTAAGGTTCGGTGAACTATTGCGCACATACGCGTAGAAATTCAGTCCTCGGATAACTTCCTTTTGCGGATCTTCACGCGTAAACCTTCCCACGCTTGGGTCGTAGTATCTGGCGCGGTAATAATATGTGTCCGTCTCGTAGTCAGACGACTCGACGCGGGAGCTTTCGGTGGTTTCGCGTTCACTGTTCATGACGTTTAGTCTAAGCTTCGTCACGAAATCCCGCTCCCAGAGGCTCAGGGTCGACCGCTGACGCGGACTCTTCCGGGTTCTATCACCGTAAACGAATCGTACAGCCGCGCGCCCAGCTTCGCCACGGCCTCGACCACGGTGGCTGACTTAGAGCGACGTGCGCTACTAGGAAACCTGACCAGAATCACGCCGGTCGACGACCGACCGCGCGCATACACCAATTCGCCAAAGTCTCGATCCTCGGTGATGAGTACGCGCTTCTCATTCAGAGCGCGCTCCAGGACCTCGTCGTCTGCTGCGCCGGCGGCGACTTCAGAAATCGCAACCACATCATGGCCAGCTTCGCGCAGCGCCCGAACGACAGGCCCAGCACAGCTTTCGTCGGCCAGGAAGTTCATGTTTCAGGATTTGCCAGGAATCGGCGTGTCGGGAAGCAGTACCACTTCTTCGTGGGCTACGCTGGCGGCGCCGTAGGCCACTGCCGCCCGGATGGCCTCTGTGGTGAGGTGCGGGTAGTCTTCCACCAGTTCACCCTCGCTCGCGCCCTCAGCGAGTTTGCGCAGGATTAGCTCCACTGTGATTCGCGTCCCCCGAATGACGGGCTTCCCCATCATGATCGCCGGGTTGATCTCAATTCGATCAGTCGTCATTACTATCCTCTTGGCCAATCATATCGCCCTCACTCCAGCCACACAACCTTGGCGTTTTGTCTGCGTGCGCTCATCAAGTCCACAGCCTCCCAGTACTTCGGTGCGCGCAGCGACCAACCCCTATGACGACGCATTTTCGGGCAAAAACGCATGGACACATCGCTCACAAATACGGGCCGCAAATCTTCCGTCCGAAATGTAAAATCTGGGCAATGGCGAAAAAACGAACGTCCCCGCGTCGGCAAGAGGCCTGCCCCTTCGTTTATGGGGCTTCGCGAGCTCTTTTGACCTTTTGGCGGAATGCTGGCGTATCGTACTATCGCGCCAGATTCTACGACTCAACCACGAGCAGGTTTTTGAGCGAAGACCCGATCCTGTCCACCATCCGCACCAATCGCTATAACTACGCAAGAAATAGCCCGGCGAATCGGATTGACTCCTCAGGGCTTACCGACCGGTCTTCAGGTTCGCAGAATCCAGACCCCGGACACTGTACGCTCGCATACACTCTTCCCGTATTGCGGTGGACTACCAGCACTAGGGGGTACTTTTCCGACTGGCACTTCCTGACGTCTAATCAGGAAGGCCCAGAAGTGAATCCTCTGGGCATACCTGCAATAGCGATCACATGTACTTGGCAGCGTACTTACGTCAACGACTTCTGGGGACATACGTTAACTGCTTACTATTGGAATTGCTGGGATACTACATTTTGCGGCTTCCGCGTCGGTGGCGCTAACTCTAAGATCACGTTCGGAGCAACGACCGACTGGCAAGGTTCCGAGTTCGGCGGCACTGAAACAACCACCACATCGCATCAAGGTGCCGGTGCGGAGGATGAGACCAACGACGTGCTCTGCGTGACTGATCCCAGGTCGAGGCCACATTGATGAATAAAGGAAAGCTGGGTTTAGTTTGGCGTGCGACAGCGATTGTGAGCATTTCGGCTTTGATTGTGGCTGCGATCATCCGAAGGGGCATCCACACTTCGGCTCAAGGTGGAAGCGGTGATTTTGGATCACAAATGATTAGACTGGTCAAGCAAGGCCGCTTTGATGACGCAATTCAAGTAGGGCTACATTCCCTTCAAAATGATCCCAGCGACGAGTTGGTTTATCAACAGATTGCTGATACATATCTGGTTAGGGCCAGCAAAGATGCCGATCAAAGGCAACAGTGGTTGGCGAAAGCGGTCTCATACATTGATAAATCTCTCTCGCTAAACTCCAAAGATAGAGACGCGGCGGGGGTCCACCTCTTGCAAGATGCCTTGGGTCTGGAAACCGTTGGCAGCCTCTCGCAAACATCGCGCTGCATCTACTACGACAGGGCAAGGAAGCTTCTTGAAGACCGAGTCTCGCTCTTACAAGGCGACCACTTGCTTTTGGACGGAAAAACATACCCGCTTGCTCCATTGCGGGAGGAGAATGAGAAGCGGTTAGCTGAGGTACTAGCGAACCGCGCGAAAGCCGGTTGCGAGTGATGTTCTCACGCTCGACAACAACGGCAACACGCTGACAAAGGTGGTTGGGTCAAACACCACGACCTACGCCTGGGATTACGAGAACCGCATGACCAGTGTGCCCCTTGAACAAGTCAAGGTCGCGCCCATACCGTGGGGCGGCTCATCGTACATTGATTGGAGCATCCGAAGAACTCGGCGCGTCGCCGCCCTGCGCGGACTTTGCTCGCCTCCGCACTACCCATCCCATCAAAAAGCCGTTTCCGACCGCGAGACAAACTCCCAGGGATACCATCAGCGTCACCTCGTTTTGGGTTTTTTGCCGTTCTTTCAACCAAAGTTCCTTGTTCTCCTCGGTCGGCGCTCTTTGATACCGCATAAACGCATCGATGTCTGCGGAGCGCCGAGGAAGGTTGGAAGCGAATACCCAAGAGAGGAAAACTATCTCCAAAAATCCCAAGACGATGAGAAGAGCCACCTTTCTTCCTATTCTCATTAGATTTCCACTCCCACCTTTTGCTGCCATTACTTCATTTCACCTATTGTCAAGGCAAGTGAACCCGCCACAGTGTGGGGGCGTCGGATATTGAGGATTCGGAGACGCAGACGGCGGATTACAGTAGTAATGAATCGGGAATCCTTTCGGATCAGAAAGTCCTAGGGCTCGGCTCAATTCATCAAGTAGCTGCTGCAATTCTTGCCTCTCAGCGGTTGTTAGCGTATTTTGCTGCTGTAGTTGCTGAATTCGCTGCTGCAGAATGGGTATTTCCGCTGCGAAGCCTCTCGATTCAATAAATTCGCAAGGCTTGGTGAAGATATTTCCATTCCAAAAATCACATCGATGTTGTTTCTCGTGAGCTCTTTCGGCGCTGATCTGAGTTTGGCTCATGCCCTCTTGATTGGTGTACCAAGTAAACGGTCTCCGCGTATGGCCGTCCAGCCCGGACTCGTCAACTAGGTTGCTGGCGTTGTTCCAAGCGTAATCGTAAAAATTGATTCCGCCTTCAAACGTCGTGGGGTCTTCGCTCAGAAAGCGTCCTGCGGCTGGGTCGTAGTATCTGGCGCGGTAGTAATACAGAGACGTTTCTGGGTCAAACTCGCGCGCAGTGTATCGGAACGAGTTCGTCAGCGACCCAGACGAAGCGGTCTGGTTGCCAAAAGAGTCGAAAGTGTAGGTTTGCGCCATAGACCCTGCGCTGCTGCTTAGCGAGGTGACGCTGCCCAGACCGTCGGCTTGGTAGTAGCTCGTGGTCGCACTACGCAGCATTGCTAGGGGTTCGTCGATATTTTGCGTCTGCGAGTAGCGTGCAACGGCTGTGCCGGAGGCGTTGGTTTCTTCAATCAGGTTGTCATCGTCGTAGGCAAAGATGCTCGTGCCGTTTGCCGACGACTTGTAGATTCGCCGTCCGAAGGGATCGTATTTGAAGCTGACCCTCGCGTGCGGCACACTCAGGAGACCCAGGAAAGCCATGCACCGGTGACCTTCCACATACCGTTCCTTCGCTCGACAACCAGGTTGTAGCCATGAGCGTCTCTCGGTCCTCGATAAATCTGGACCGACACCAGCGCCCGGCTCCTGTCTCTTGTGAAGGCGATTTGCTCGACAGATGTACCCTTCCGCTGAGCTCCGGCGAAAAAAGTCTCCTGCAACACAATTTGTTTGATCTGGTCGGAATCCGACTCGGGTTCGTGACGGATCGACCCTTTGCCCGCTCCTTGCTTTATCCAGCGAATCGCTTGCCTTACCGCCTGAATTGTGTCGTTATCTGAATTTGACGCTTCCGGTTCGCGCGGAGCCACCGACTGCAGAAGGGCAAGCGCATGTTGCGAACCATTAGTTCCGAGAGCAATCGCAGCCGCGAAAGAAGCCAGAGCTCTGTCCTCGTTTTTGTATTCTCTAAGGCAGCTTTCGAGGAACTGCCATTCTTCGGCGGATGCCGGTTCCACGAGAGCACCGGCGAGAAAGCCTGCAATTACTCCTTTCTGCTCCTCGTTCTTTTCTCTCGCTATTACATCGCGGAGAACCTTGCGCTCGTTCGCACCCCCGAGGTACGCCAATGCCCAAGACGCACGTTCAACATTCTTCCCATTCCCTAACGAGCTAACAAGAGTTGGCAAGGCGGTGTCGCCTTCCTTGAAAATGAGTTTGACCGCTTCCGAGTCATCGATTTTTTGGTCAGACAGGAGCTTGTCCACCTTTTCCCGTGACGGCTGGTCAATCTCTTGTCTTGAGGAACGAATATCGTTGGCAATAGATCGGAAATCTGAAGTGGACAGGACCGCTGTCAGAATCAGGACTATATATAGTGCGCGCGACAGGCTACCGGCTCTTGTCATTTCGGACTTCCTTTGTTTCCCGCATTTATTGGGTAGCACACTCCGGGAAAAGCTTGCTTTTCCGCCCGTTGGGGCACTCCCTCGAACGGATGTCCACACGTATGCGCGAACTCATGAATAATCGTGCAAGCAAGAGAAAAGTCATCGCCAGCGGATGGTTTGCAGAGGTTAATCGTGTTTCCCCACGGCAAGGCCCATCCCCATACCACTCTTCCTTTCTTATCGGGTTTTGAGCCTTTGTCGCATCGCTCTCCTCCACATTTCACCGTGCCGTTGTTAAGTTTGCTTAGAATGCAATCTCTAAGGCTAGTATCGGTTATTCGTGCCGCCCCTGCACTCGCGAGCTGGTCCGCGAGTGGCATATTGGGACCCTTGAATCCGTTGCTGCAATTGCAGCTTGGGTCAAATTCAACAAGGCCGGATGGGTCAGCAAAGCGCGTGGGTTCGTTGCGAACGTAGGTAAAAACATTGTTTCCAGCGCCGGACCCGATCGGATCCTCAGTTAAGAATCGTCCAGCGTTTGGGTCGTAGTATCTGGCGCGATAGTAATACAGGCGAGTTTCCGGGTCCGATTCGCGGGCCGTGTAGCGGAAGGAATTCACGAGCGTGCCTGTGGATGCGGTCAAATTGCCGTACGAATCGTACGTGTAGGTGTTTGCTATCGTTCCAGCAGAGTTGCTCAGCGAAGTTATCGAGCCAAGCCCGTCGGCATGGAAGTAGCTGGTCGCACTTGAGCGCAGCATCGCCAGCGGTTCGTCGATGTTCTGAGTCTGCTCATAACGGGCAATGACACCGCCGGTGGCGTTTGTTTCTTCGATGAGGTTGTCTCCGTCGTAGGCATAGACGCTTGTGCCGCTGGACGAAGACTTGTAGATGCGTCTCCCGAAAGGATCGTATTTGAAGGTTACTCCTGACCCTACCGCAGTTTTTTTCGCTGGACTCCTCGCAACTCCAACGCAGTTCTATCTTTAGCGGCGCGATTGCACTAGAACAGTGCACGTTTTCGGGCTTTGAACCCCAGACGCGAGTTTTTGGGTACACCCCTCGGGCGGCTAAAGGAAGTACATCCTCGAAGAGCGCAGCAACGCGCGGTTCTTCTTTAGGACCTTGCAGCATTTGATACCTGATTGTACTTCGGGAGAGAGAACTGCGGAGCGGATTCGCTGACGGCTGTAGCTAGAGTTGCACGACGGAGATCATTCCTGCGTGAGGGGCTCGACAGGGCTTAGCACGGCCACAGGCCGCGCGTGTTCTTCGATGACGAACTCCACACCTTCCACGCGCACGCGGGCAAGCAGCGAAGCGAAGTCGCTCGCCGCCTCCGCCACGGAGATATGGATTACGTTCTTCGGCGTGGCGAGACGGTATTCCATCAGCGATAGATTTCCTTGCGATGTCCGACGCGGAGGACCAGTACGAGCAGGCGGTCGTCTTCGATCTTCGAGATGAGCCGGTAATCTCCGACGCGGTATTTCCAGAACTCGCCAAGCTGCGAGCCGTGCAGGGCCTTGCCGATGCTGCGCGGCTCGTCCAGCTTGGCGACTCGTTCGTGAAGGAACTTCAGGATGCGCTTACGGGGCTGCGCGTCGAGTTTGCTCAGTTCCCGGTCCGCTGACTCTGACAGCTCAACGCTGTAGGCCATGACGTTTCATTGCGTCTTTGAGCGGGATGGTGCGCTCCTCGCCGCTGCGGATGCGTTCGAGAGCGCGTTCAGCCAGGTACAGGTCTTCGAGGTCTTCCAAGTGTTCGAGGATGGCTTCGCGGACGTAGAACGTCTTGGTACGCCCGGTGCGCCGGGCCAGTTTCTCCAAGCGTTTTTCGATGGACTGTGGAAGCCGAATCGCTAGCATAACTGCCTCGCTATATAAGTATAGCATACTTCCTACCCCTCTTCTTCCTGGGCTTCGGCGTCGAGCGCAGCGAAGAGATCAGCTTCGTGCGCTTCCTGCTCGCGCGCTTCATCCTGCGGAACGCTCGTGGGCTTTCTCTTTTCGAGCATTGCGCCGGGATGCGTCGCCGTGTGGATTTTCTTTAGCTGCCGGATGGATACCTGCGTGTAGATTTGCGTGCTCTCCAGCTTGCTGTGGCCGAGCATCTCCTGGATGAAGCGGATGTCCGCGCCGTTTTCGAGCATCAACGTCGCCATCGTGTGGCGGCTATGTTTCCAGAGACATAGACGCCACACGTACTCAACTCTGCTCAACGAACACGGCACGGACGTCAAGGTACAGCAGGAACTTCTTCGTCATGCGGACATCCGCACGACGATGAACATATATACCAGGGCTGTACCAGAACGTCTGCGAAGGGCGAACAGCAAACTAGTTCGACTTTTGCTGCCAACGGGAACATAACAAAGTGATAGTGTTCCCCCCAGTTCCCTCGCGCAGAGGCCAAGTGTCTAAGAGCAAATGAGATATGGCGGAAGCGTGTGGGAGTCGAACCCACCATTCGACCCGCGAAGGACCGAATCGCCGGCTTTGAAGGCCGGGAAGATCACCGGACCCCTTTCGCTTCCGTTGGGAGTATAGGTTTAGGCGCGGACGGTTTCAATTGTCGCTGCCGCCGCCTTCGTGCGGATTAACGCCGCGACCAGGTCGTAAAGCTTCGGGCTGGTGCACACTTCGTAGTAGGGATGCGAGGATGCTGCACCAATTTTGCCGTCGGGAAGGAGTTCGCGCGCCAGGCTTTTGCGCAGAACGAGCAACTCCACGGACTCTCCCATCGGCACTTCGCCATAATGCAGCGTGACGTTTTCTTTGCCCCAGGGCATTTCTAATTTCGTTTCCACGGAATCGAGCGAAATCTCTTCAGACAGTTTTTCAAAGCCTTCTTCATTCAGTTCGATGCCGTTCAAGTTATAACGCACAAGGAATTCGTCCAACTCCTCCGCCGACGCTCCCTCCATCGCAGTTAGGAATTGGTATACGCAAAAGTGAGATTTCTGACCGGAAAGCATACGCTTCGCGAGTTTTGCGCAGCCGGAGAGGCGGTCCGAAAGATTCAGCGCCTTGGAGATCATGATCTTCGAGTCGCCGTCGGTCCAATACGTCGGCGCCGAACCTTGAAACGCCACACCCAGGCCGAGTTCGAGCGCGGGAAGATCGCTTGCGGCGGCGCGGTCATTGTAGGAATTGCACACCGAAAGGATCTGACGCGAAAGAATGCAGGCCTTGGCAACAGACCGGGCATACGTGCGAGTCGACTCCGTTTCAAAAATCGCCAGGATCACTGCGTCGCCTTCGATAAACACTTTCTTGGCGCCGAAGCGATCGAGCAGTTTTTTAACCGGTTCGTGCAGGTTCAAGCTGAAATGCGAAGCCGGGCTCAGTCCTCGCGACAGCAGGTCTTGGGTCATCTTGGTTGAGCCACGCACGTCAGCTTTGATGATTACGTGCGAGACGACTTGATCCTCTTGCGTCTTGGCTTCTTCCTGCAGAACGCACTCATAGAGCTTGTTATTCAGCCGAGAGAGTTCTCTGGCCTGCTCGGTGGTCACCAAGTGGAGGCGTTCCATGCAAGTCGTCAAGTGTTCCGCGTCACGCAAATCCCGGCGCAGGCGCAAAAAATCCGTCGCAAAACGCAGCACGAGACCCTGCATTTCCTCTCGCGAATACTTTCTAATCTTTCGCGAAAGCTCTTCGATCGGTTTCAGCGAAAGCTGCTTGGCGGGAACGTGCTTCAGCACCTGCTCGACCTGTTTCATCTCGTCCTTCGAGACGAGTGCTTTGCGGAGCTGCTGCAAGTGCACCGGCGGGCAATAATCCTTGGCAATTGGGCGAATTTCGTAGCTGGCCAACACGTGATAGAGCACGTCGTGCTGCTCCAAGCGGTCGACAAGCTGCGCTAACAGCCTCGCCTTCTCTGTGGTTTCGGTGTCGCCGGCGGACGCATCAAAAAGCCGCTTGGCGTTTTCAGGGTCATTGAGATAGTCCCCGAGGCGGCCTTTGTAGTCCTTGTTAAAAAAGTCGAGCTTCTGCTTTGCGGCATCGATCTGCGGGCCCATCTCCTCGAGTTTCACTTCCTGGTGCTTCAGCCGCATCTCAATGTCGCTCAGCGACGCTTTCAAATCCGAGGGATCGGTGGAATTCAGGAATTTGTTGAAGAAGCTCTCGCCGCGATCCAGCTTTTTGCGGATATTCTCGCGTTGTTCTTCCAGACTGGCAATCTCGGCACGCATCCCCGTCGCTTGTTCAAGCAATGCGTTGTGCGCTTGATTCGCCTCGGTAAACGCGGGGTCCTGTCCAATCGTAAGACCCGCCTCGCAAATGAATTCCTGAAAGAGCGCATCCATGGCTTCGAAACGGTCAGGGTCACGCGCATAATTTCCCAGCAGAACGTAATGCTCCAGGAAGAAAACGTCGTCCTTTCCGCCATCGAGAAAAATCAGCCGATTCTTCAGCAGCTCGTAAAGCGGCGCAAAATCGTCTCCGAAGAGCGCTCTGCGTGTTTTGGCAATGACGCTGTCCTCGATGTCGGAAAGCATCTGCGCGACTTGCTGTCCTACTCCGCGGATAACTTTTCGCCGTGCTGATTGCAGCTCCGAGAGGCGCGCTTTGATTACGTGTGCTTGCTGACTGCGCTCGAAATATTCGCCGCGCTGCCGGACCCATTCCTTCCCTTCCAGAATCAGGTTCGCAAATTGATTGGTCAACTCCTGGGTGATGAATTTCAGCAATCCAAGTCGAAAAACGAGGTCGATTTCGATACTTTTGTAATATTTGGCTTGGGTCAGCGCACTCTGCAGCAGGTCGGTCAGCAACTTGCGGAATGCCGCATTGTCCAGGCTCTTGGTGTTGCGCAGCTCGATGCCGGAAAAATACGTGGCGCTGGTGCTCTGACGAATCAGATCGAACAAATAGTCGCGCGCCGCCTGGACGAACTTGGGGCTAAGAAACACATCGTGATGGATATTGTCCACCCCGATCGACAGCGACCCCATAGGGATCGTGACATTATAGCTCTTGAGCTCGATCCGAGTTGCTTCTGCAACGCCTAGTGTGAGAGTTTCGTCCGCCATGCACACTCCACCCGAAGGGGCTTCTATCAACCTAGCAGCGCGCGCCAACCGCTGCAACAAAACTGCCCGCTTCGGTAACGAGATAGTAAGGACCGCGCTGCAATGGCAAAGAAACACAGGGGTTAGACGGCGTAGTGACCGGACAGAGTTAACGGACTATGATCATAGAAGAATGGGTTCGGAATGCGGTTACAGAATGGAAATGCGTCGCGAGTCTCCGCCGTGATGTTCCAGTCGGATGCGAACCTGAGGCCAGGGCGACTGCAAAGGAAAACGCTCCGACCATTCCAAAATCACGACGGCTGGTTTGGCAAACACATCTTCTAGACCGAGCGTCTCGAAATCGTGGAAGCTCTCGATGCGGTACAAATCGGCGTGATAAACCTTGGCAGCCTTCCCGTAGACGTGAACAAGCGTAAAGGTGGGACTCGTGACTTCATCTTCGCTGGCAGCTCCCAAGCCCGCGACGATACCTTTCGTCAAAGTGGTCTTCCCGCTGCCGAGATCACCCGTAAGCAGAACAAGAACTGGCGCGACAAGTCGTTTCGCAAATTCCCGTCCCCACGCTGTCATTTCCTCGGATGACCGCGTAACAATCTCCTCAGCCACCGAATTGAATCTCCTTTAACATCCACTCACGCGCATTCGGAAATGTCTCTGCCACCTGATGCGCAAGGATGCCTGAGGGATCCTCCTCGCGCGCGAGTATGTCTCCAGCCGTTCCGTGAAGGAAAACGCCTAGCGCTAGTACTCTTAGCCAGTCCTCCGTACCGAATTGCGCAGTCAGCGCCGCAAGCACTCCCGTCAGCACGTCTCCCGTTCCGCCCTTTGCCAGGCACGGTCCACCTGTCGTATTGACGAAAACACGTCCATCCGGAGCAGCAAGAATCGTGTGGTAGCCCTTCAGAATAACGTGGGCTTTCCATTTCTTGGCCGCTTCCGTCGCCGCTTTCAGACGATCGCTTTGCACGTCGGAGTTTTTCTCGCCAAGAAGCCTAGCCATTTCTCCGGGATGCGGCGTGACTGCCAGAAATTGTGTTTTTCTCTGCCCCAGCTTAAATGCTTCGCCGTCAAAACAATTTAACCCATCCGCATCCAGAATGATCGGGAGCGTCGCCTCGCGCACAAGTTGTTGCACCACCATCCGCGTTTCCACATGCGTCCCGATCCCCGGCCCAATCGCCACCGCCGCCTTGTCCTCAAGCAGCTTCGTCATTCGTCCCGACGAAGCGTTCGCGGCCGCGATCCCGCCTGTCTTGGTCGACAGGAGCGGTTCTGTCATGTATTCCGGATAGGCCCCCGCCAGCACCGGTTGAATCTCATCCGGCGTGGCAATCGTCGTCAGTCCCGCGCCTGCACACAAAGACGCGTATCCCGCAAGCACGGCCGCTCCAGATTTTCCCCGCGAGCCGGCAACAATCACGGCATGCCCGAAAGTTCCCTTGTGTGAATCCGCCGCCCGCACCAGCGGCATTCTTGCAAACTCGTCCGGCCCTGCCCAGCGAACTATGCCCTTCCCGGTTTCTTCAATCAGTTTTGCCGGGGAACCAATGCTGACCACTTGGAGTGTCCCGCACGCTTCCGCTCCCGGGCCCGTCAGTTGCCCGGCCTTCGGCGCGGTAAACGTCGTCGTCCAATGAGCCGCCAGCACTGGCCCTTCGAGAGCTTCTCCATCGGACGGCAATCCCGAAGGCGTATCCACCGCCAGAATCAGCGACGGCCAGCTTCCCGTCGCTTTATGGGATCTCTCGTTCACGTCCGCAATGGCCTTCGCGATTGCGCCGCTCGTGCCGCCTTTCAGCCCCGTCCCCAGCATCGCATCCACAATCACGTGCGATTCGCGCACCCCACGCCAGGCCCGTTCCCAATCCGGCTCCCCTTCCACAACCTCAACTTCTCCGCCGGCTTCCAGCCATCTCGTTAGGTTTTTCTCGGCGTCGCCGCGAACGTGCTCCTTTTTCCCGAACAGAACTACGCGCGTTGCCAGTTTCTGATCCTTCAGATGGCGCGCGACGACAAATCCATCCCCTCCGTTGCTTCCCTTGCCGCACAGAACAGACACGTGTGTCTTATCGTCTACGCCACGGCCCGCAATTCGCGACCAGACGGCGTTCGCGGCGGCCCGCCCGGCGTTTTCCATTAATTGTGAACCGGAAATCCCAAATAGCTCGGTCGTCAGGCGATCGACTTCGCGTATCTCGGCTGCGGTAAGGGCTTTCATTTGAAAAGGTTTACGCGGCGCTCAGAGCATCCATCCGCCGCTGACGTTTACGACCTGGCCGGTTACATACTCCGCTTCGTCCGACACAAAGAATGCCACGGCGGCGGCTACATCTACGACGGTCGGCGGACGGCCAATTGGAAATCGTGCATCGCGAATGCGGCGAGCTTCGCTCAGCGTCAGTTCTTTTTCATCGATGCTTGAGGGATTCACTACGTTCACGGTGATTCCGTTTTTTGCTTCTTCCAGCGCAAGCGAACGCGACAGCGCTACGACCGCGGCTTTTGCCGCCGCGTAGGCAGAAATCTTTGCTTGGCCGAACGCCCGTTCCGCGCCCACCGCGCCAAGATTTACGATTCGCCCCCAGCGTCCTTTCCGCATGTGCGGCAATGCGGCTCGGCTGACGTAAAGAACGCTCGATAAATTCGACGTAAAGATGCCTTCCCAGTCCTCCAGTGAAGATTCCGCGAGAGTGCCCCAGCGAAAACCACCCACATTGTTGACCAGGATGTCGATCCGGCCGTAGCGATCCGCAACGGCTTGGACGAGTTGCTCCGCCTTCGCCGAATCCGTGACGTCCGTTTCCACGGCGACGCAATCCGCTCCGGTGGCTTGCAGTTGCCGGAGCGCCTGCTGCGCAGCCGTCTTGTTGGAACGATAGGAGATCGCGATGCGCGCGCCTTCTTGCGCCAGCCGAACGGCGATTCCCCGCCCGATTCCTCTGCTCCCTCCGGTAATCAGCGCCACGCGATTAACAAGCGGCATTCTTATCCCCGTCCGCAACTATGCAAAGCTTGTCAGTATAGCCCACTCGCAAAAGCCGCACTACCGCAGCCCGGGCCTGCGTTCCCTAGCTGCATCGCCTAGCTGCTTCCCTACCCGCCCTTCCTATCGCAGCCGAGCGACGACCACTGT
>DATDHE010000115.1:0-5287 GCA_036521695.1 Candidatus Acidiferrum sp.
CCAACAGGCGTGGAGATGGTGATGCCGGGCGACAACGTGAGCTGCGAAGTGACGCTGATCACTCCGGTGGCCTTGGAAAAGGGATTGCGGTTCGCGATTCGCGAAGGCGGCCACACCGTTGGCGCAGGAGCCGTAACGGAAGTCATCGAGTGACGCTTTTCCCCTCGCTAGGCGAGGGCGGGGCAAGAGAAGGAATTAAATCATGCGAGAAATCATTACGTTGCAGTGCGGCGATTGCAAAAACCGCAACTACACGACGACGAAGAACAAGAAGAAGCACTCCGAGCGCGTGGAGACCAGGAAGTTTTGCAATACGTGCCGCAAGCACACCGGGCACAAAGAGGTTAAGTAGGTTTCCGTTTTTGGAGCAGGCATCGGGCGGAGCGGTTTGGGGTTTTTTAGGGGAGTCGTCCAACGGTTAGGACTCCGGTCTCCAAAACCGGGTATGGGGGTTCGAATCCCTCCTCCCCTGCCAGAGATTAATAACAGGCGGCAGCGCCTGTTGAGCGAAGAGGACGAATGGCCACGCAGGCGGTCAAAGTGAAGAACGACGAATTGCAAGGCGGCGGTATCGGCGGGGCGGCGAGCAACCTCGGCGGAAAAATAACTGGGACGGTTCACGACACGCGCGAGTTTTTGCATGACGTTCGCGTGGAGATGAAGCAGGTAACCTGGCCAAACCGCGAGGACGTGGTTTCGACGACGGGCGTCGTCATCGCGACAGTCTTCTTCTTTGGAGTATTTCTGGCGATTGTGGATTGGCTGGTTCAAATGGGCGTGACGAAAGTTCTCAATATATTCAATGTGTGAGGGGACTCAGAAATTGACGGCAATGCAGTGGTACATCATCCATACGTACTCGGGCTTTGAAAAGAAAGTCAAAGAAAGCCTGGAGAGCCGCGTGTCCGCATTCAGTTTGCAGGACAAGATCGGCCGCGTGCTGATTCCGATGGAAGACGTCGTGGAAGTGCGCGGCGGCAAAAAGGTGGTTTCTTCGCGGATGACTTATCCGGGCTACGTGCTGGTGGAGATGGACCTGGACGAAAACACCTGGCACATCGTGCGCTCGACGCCGCGCGTCACTGGCTTCGTTGGCTCGGCCACGGCTCCATCGCCGCTGTCTGATACAGAAGTCGACGCCATCATCAACCGTGTCCATGTTCCGACGGACCGCCCGAAGCCGAAAGTGGTGTTCGAACGCAACGAGCAAGTGCGCATTGTAGATGGGCCATTCGCAAATTTTAACGGCACGGTCGAAGAGATCGACAACGATCACAGCCGGCTGAAGGTTTCCGTCACGATTTTTGGACGTTCGACGCCAGTGGAGCTGGATTTCGCGAGCGTCGAAAAGCTGGGCTGAGCCGCGGCACAAAAGCAGAGCACGCAAAACGAGATTGAGGCAGGGACATGGCTAAGAAAATACAGACGACGATTAAATTGCAGTTGCCCGCGGGCAAGGCGACACCTGCGCCGCCAGTTGGCACGGCGCTTGGCCCGCACGGCTTGAACATCATGGATTTTTGCAAGCAGTTCAATGCCAAGACGGCCAAGGAACCGGACGGAATGATTTTCCCGGTGCTCGTGACGGTTTACACCGATCGTACGTTCACATTCATCATGAAGACTCCGCCGGCTTCAATCCTGCTGCTTCGCGCGGCAGGCATCGTCAAGGGCTCGGCGGAACCGAACCGCAACAAAGTTGGCAAAGTCACGAAGAAGCAAGTTCAAGAAATTGCAAAGATCAAGCTTGTCGATCTCAACACCACAAATCTGGACTCGGCTGTGCGCACGGTGATGGGTACGGCGCGCAACATGGGTCTGGAAGTCGTGGAAGCCTAGAAGTTCAGGCGCTACGAGATCGAAGGGGCAGAAGCAATGAAGAAGGCAGGAAAACACATCGAGAACGCGCGCAAGAAGGTGGAAGCGCGCCCGTACAAGCTCGCGGAAGCAAGCGAGCTGATCAAGAAGACGCATCACACGAAGTTTAACGAGACGGTCGAGCTGGCAATTAATTTGGGCGTCGACCCCAAGCATTCTGACCAGGTGGTTCGCGGGACGGTAGTTCTTCCGCACGGCCTCGGCAAGTCCGTTCGCGTGCTGGTGATTGCGAGCGGCGATAAAGTTCGCGAAGCGACGGAAGCTGGCGCGGATTTTGTGGGCGGCGAGGACATGGTTACGAAGATCATGGGCGGCTGGACAGACTACGACGCCGTAATCGCCACGCCGGACATGATGAAGTCCGCCGGCAAGCTGGGCAAAGTGCTGGGTCCTCGCGGCCTGATGCCGAATCCGAAAACTGGCACGGTCACATTCGACGTCGCCAAAGCGATCAAAGAGACGAAGGCTGGCAAGGTGGAGTTTCGCGTCGATAAGGCCGGAATCGTGCATTGCGCCATCGGCAAAATTCAGTTCGACGCTGCGCATATCGCGGAAAACGCTCACGCCGTCATCGGCGCAGTCATCAAGGCCAAGCCGGCAGCAGCCAAGGGCAAGTATGTACAGAAGATTACGCTGACCTCGACGATGGGTCCGGGAATTCCCATCGACCTCGTCGAATCCGAAACGCTGGCAGCGGCAGCCTAAGCGAAGACTTTAAGGAAACGGGATTATGAAAAAGCGCAGTGAAAAACAGCAAGACTTAGACAAACTGAAGTTGGAACTGGCCAAGGTCTCGACCGTGATTCTCACGACCTTTCAGGGCATCAGCGTCGAAAACGACACCAAGCTCCGCCGCGCCGTGCAGGCTGCCGGCGGGAAGTATCAGGTCGTGAAAAACACGCTCGCGGAGCGCGCCGGAGCCGGCACTCCCGCGGAAAATTTGCTCAAGAACCTGAGCGGCACGAATTCCATCGCTTACACGCAGACCGACGCGGTAGCGCTCGCCAAGGCGCTCACCAAGATCGCCAAAGACGTTCCGGCGTTTCAATTCAAGTCCGGAGTCGTCGAAGGCCGTGTCATTTCCATCGCCGAGATTCAGCAGCTTGCGAATCTCCCTTCGAAGGAAGAGTTGCTCAGCAAGATCATGTTCCTGCTGAACGCTCCGGCGCAGCGCATCGCAATGACGCTTAACGCGTTGCCGCGCAATCTCGCGGTTACCGTCAACGAAGCGATCAAAGCAAACAAGTTTGGGTCCGGCGGGGCTAGCAGTTCCGAGCCGGCTCCTGTATCAGCACCAAGCCCTGAAGCGGCCCAGTAGATTTATTTTTAATTTTGAGAGGAGAAGCAAAAGTCATGTCGAAAGTGGAAACGATCCTGGAAGAAATCAAGGGGCTGACGCTGCTAGAAGCGTCTGACCTCGTGAAAAAGATGGAAGAGACCTTCGGCGTCTCCGCGGCTGCAGCTACGGTCGTTGCGGGCGGCGGCGGAGGGGCGGCAGGCGGCGCGGCACCGGCGGAAGAGAAGACGGAATTCGCGGTCGTTCTCACGGACGTCGGCGGCAACAAGATCAACGTCATCAAGGCGGTTCGCGAAGTCACGAGCCTCGGCTTGAAAGAAGCCAAGGACCTCGTCGACGGCGCTCCTAAGACCGTCAAAGAGGGCGTTAACAAGGAAGAAGCTGCGACGATCAAGAAGAAGTTCGAAGACGCGGGCGCCAAAGTCGAAATCAAGTAGTTTTTTGTTGAACGGGCTTCGGGAAGAGGCGCGGCTGCTTGCATTGGCCATTTCACCGGCTGGAACAAGCGTGATCCGTCGCGCTAAAGGAACTCACGTACGCAAGTCAAGGCTGGTTATTTTCACAACCCCGCTGGTCCTTTTTGGACCCAATGCAGCCGTGTGCTCGCTGACTTCGGGCAGGAAGCGCGCTACACCGGCGGCATGCAGTTCTCCGGTATTTCCGCAAGTTGCCCGAATGGGATGAGCCCGAAAGGGAAGAGGTAGACCAAGCAATGTCAAATAGTCACCAGCACGTCAGGGAACGCGAGCGCCTCGATTTCGCGAAAATTCAGGGCACGATTCAGATTCCAAACCTGATCGAAGTCCAGATGAAGTCCTATCAGCGCTTTTTGCAGATGGACCTCCTGCCGAGCGAGCGCGATGACGGTGGTTTGCAGTCCGTGTTCACGTCGGTGTTTCCGATCAAAGACTTCCGCGAAATGTCGCAGCTCGAATTCGTGGACTACTCGATCGGCAACTGGGAGTGCAAGTGCGGCAACTTGAAGGGCCTGCATCACCTGCGCGCCACTTGCCGCAATTGCGGAGCGTCCGTTGTCACCAACCCGTACCAGACCGGCGACGTCATCTGCCACAAGTGCGGCACGTTCAACAAAAACACGCCGACGTTCTGCAACAAGTGCGGCGATCCCGTGGCCATGCAATTGAAGTATGACGTGAATGAGTGCCAGGAGCGCGGCATGACATATTCCGCGCCGCTGAAAGTCACTATCCGTCTGACCATTTACGACAAGGATCCCGACACCGGCGCGAAGACCATTCGCGACATCAAGGAACAGGAAGTTTTCTACGGCGACATTCCGCTGATGACCGAGAACGGCACGTTCATCATCAACGGCACCGAGCGCGTGATCGTCAGCCAGTTGCACCGCTCGCCGGGCGTCTTCTTTGAAAGCGCCAACAACCGCTCCTACTTCCTCGGCAAGATCATTCCTTACCGCGGGTCGTGGGTGGAATTCGAATACGACACCAAGAACATTCTTTACGTGCGCATCGACCGCAAACGCAAATTCCTCGGCTCGATTTTTCTTCGCGCGCTGGGAATGAAGTCTAACGAAGAAATCTTGCGCACGTTTTATCAAGTGGAGCGCATCTCGCTCCGCGACAAGGACCTCTTGTGGAATGTTTCGCCGGGCATCGTGGACCGCAAGCTGGCCCACGAGATTCGCAACCCCCGCTCCGAAGAAGTGATTGTCGGCGCACATAAGCGCATTACCGAGAACCTGTTCAAGGAACTGATCAAAGCGAAGATTTCGCAGGTTCGCGCCGCTTTGGTCGACCTCGAGGGCGCATACAGCGTCGCCGACGTGGTCAACCGCCAGACTGGCGAAGTTCTGCTGGAAGCCAACAAGCCGTTGACGCCCGAACTCTGGCAGGCATTTGCCGAGGGCGGCATCACCGAAGTTGACGTCTTCTTCCCGGAGCGCGACGACATCGGCGTGGTGCTTTCGCGCACGCTCGATAAGGACGCGATCCGCTCTTCGAAAGAAGCGCTGATCGAAATCTACCGCAAGCTGCGTCCTGGCGATCCTCCGACGCTTGAAACGGCCACCAATCTCTTCCGCGGCATGTTCTTCGATCCGCGTAAGTACGATTTCAGCCGCGTCGGCCGCCT
>DATDHE010000116.1:0-13468 GCA_036521695.1 Candidatus Acidiferrum sp.
ATAAGCATTCGATACGACGCCAAGCCCACCCGGGGCCTCTACTTCATCTTGCCGGACAAGGATTATCCGGATCGCCCCAAGCAAGTCTGGACGCAGGGCGAATCCGAGGACACGCGCTACTACCTTCCGACGTACGACTACCCGAATGACCGCCTCACCACCGAAACCATTCTCACCGTGCCTGCTTCGTGGCTCACCGTTGCCAACGGCGAGCTCATCAGCGTTTCCGAAGCCGCCAACGGCATGAAGACTTGGACCTGGAAGGAATCTGTGCCCAGCTCGACATATCTCATCACCATCGTCGCTGGCGAATTGGACGAAATAAAAGACACCTGGCGGCGCGGCATCCCCGTCACGTACTACGCTCCCAAAGGCCGCGGCGACCGTCTCTCCATCAACTACAGCCACACTCCGGGGATGATCGAGCTTTTCAGCAAAAAACTTGGCGTGGACTATCCCTGGGAAAAATACGCGCAATCCATGGTCGATGATTTCGTCGCCGGCGGCATGGAAAACTCCAGCGCTACGACCAACACCAGCACTTCGCTGCAGCACCCGAAGCTCGCTCCCGAATACCTCACGGGTGAAGACGACCTCATCTCTCACGAACTTGGCCACCAGTGGTTCGGCGATCTCGTTACCTGCAAAGACTGGGGCGACATCTGGCTCAATGAAGGCTTCGCCACTTTCATGGAAACGGTTTGGACCGAATCTCATTTCGGCAAAGATCAAGCCGACTACGAAAGGTGGGCGAACGCCCGCGGCTGGTTCGAGCAGGCGAATCTCTATGACAAGCCCATCGTCCGGCACGACTTCAACGATTCCGGCGAATTTGACGGCAATGCCTACACCAAAGGCGGCTGGGTTCTATACATGCTCCGTTACCAGCTTGGCGAGGATGCTTTCTATCGTGGTCTCAAGCACTACCTCGAAGTGAATCGCGGCAAAAACGTAGTCACTGCCGATCTCGCGAAAGCCATGGAAGAGGCCACGCACACTAACGTCGACCAATTCTTCAGCCAATGGCTCTATGGCGCGGGCGCACCCAAGTTCGACCTGAGCTACAAGTATGACGACGCGAAACACGAAGTCGCGCTCACTGTTAAGCAAATGCAAAAAGTCGAGGGCCACGTCGGCCTCTTCCGCATTCCAACGGAAGTAGAAATCACCACCGCGGTTGGACCGAAGCTTTTTCCCGTCACGGTATCGAACGAGAAGGACACCGAGATTTTCACCTTTCGCACCGATTCCGCTCCGCTTATGGTTCTCTTCGATAAAGGCGGGCACTTCCTTAAATCCGCCGACTTCCACAAAGAAAAGAAGGAGTGGCTCTATCAGTTGAAGAACGCCACCGAGCTTGCCGGTCGCGCCGATGCCGTCACTGCTTTGGCCAAGCTCAAAGGTGATGATGACGTCGTCTCCGCACTCGCTGACGCTCTTCGCAACGACAAAGCCTGGGGCATTCGCGCCAATGCCGCCGATGCTCTCGGCCAACTCGGCGGCCCAGCGGCGTCCAACCAGCTCCTCGACTCGTTAAACACCGCCAAAGAACCCTGGGTACGCAATCGCGTCGTCTCCGCTCTTGCAAATTTCAAAGATGATCCCGCCGTCGTCACCAAGCTGAATGCTATCGCCGGCGATGACAGCTCCTATCGCGCACGCGCCGCGGCCCTTCAAGCGCTAGGCCGTCTCAAAGCGCCCGGTGCTCTCGCCACTCTCGATGCAGCGGTCGCCGCCGATTCTCCAGACGGTTTCCTGCGCAACGCCGCGCTCCGCTCCATGGGGCCTCTCGGTGACGACAAAGCCGTGCCGCTCCTTCTCGAATGGTCGGCCCCGGGCAAACCCATCGACTCGCGCAACGCCGCCATCGCCAGCCTCGCTCGCCTTCAAAAGGACAACAAGGACATCACGAAGCGGATCGCGTCTTATCTCAACGAGTCCCACTTTCCCGTTCGCATGGCCAGCATCTTCGCGCTCGGCGCGCGTGGCGACGCAAGCGCCATTCCTGCTCTCGAGGCCCTCCTCAAAAGCGACGACCTCAGCATCGAGATGGTCCCCATGATCAAAGGCCAAATCGCGACCCTGAAGGCCCCGCCCGGCGAAAAACACCGCCAACACGGCGGAACGTCAGGCGAGGACGAAGTTGCAGACGCCGCTTCCTCCGCCGCTGGAAGCGACCAAGGGGCGGTAGCGGGGCGACTCGACCACCTCGAACGCCTGATGCAAGAAATGAGCGACCGCCTCAAAACGATCGAGACGCGCCTCCCGCCCGCAAAGGAGTAAGACTCTGTTGTAGAAATAAAGTTGGGTGGGCCGAATTCATTCAGCACCCGTGCCCCATAGGGACGAACACGACTCCTACGGATTCGGGCGTGGTCCTCCGGAAAGCCTCAGGGTAGCGGGCCCGGCGGCTACGGGGATGCCAAGAAATTGTGGTGACGGTCTGGTGGGATGAGGGCGGCGGAGTGTGTTAGTGTGATTTTCCCAAATTCGTGAGGACAGGACGAGGAGAACGATGGCTAAACCGAAAGTGCTGGCGACGCGGCCGCTCTTTCCTGCGGCGCAGGAGATTTTGAACGCGGGGTGCGAAGCGGAGTATTGGACCAAGCCGGAACGGATATCGAAAGAGGAGTTGTTTAAGAGAATCAAGGATAAAGAAGGTCTGGTGTGCCTGCTAACGGAGAAAGTGACCCTCGAACTGCTTAGCGCAGCGCCGAAATTGCGGATTGCGGCGAACGTGGCAGTTGGATTCGACAATATTGATGTGGAGGCTTGCACGAAGCGCGGAGTGGTGGCCACGAACACGCCGGGTGTGCTCGACGAGACCACGGCGGATTTTGCGTGGACTCTAATGATGGCAGTAGGGCGGCGGCTGGTGGAAGGCGACACGCTGGCGCGGTCTGGGAATTGGAAGGGCTGGGACTTGGATCAACTCGTGGGAACGGATGTATGGGGCAAGACGCTGGGGATTGTAGGTTTTGGGCGGATTGGCAAGGCGATGGCGCGGCGGGCGCTCGGTTTTCAGATGAAAGTGATTTACGCGGATGCGGTGCGCGCGCCAGAAGCGGTGGAGAAGGAACTGAAGGCGGAATATCGTGGTATGGCGAGTTTATTGGCGGAGTCGGACTTTGTGAGCGTGCACGTCCCACTGCTGCCGGAAACGCGCGGCTTGTTTGATGCGTCACGATTCTTCAAGATGAAGCCGACCGCCTACTTGATTAATACTTCGCGTGGAGCGGTGGTGGATGAAGCTGCCCTGGTGCACGCGCTGGAAAGCGGAAAGATCGCAGGGGCGGCGCTGGATGTGTTTGAGAATGAGCCGTTCATCCATCCCGGATTGAAGAGGCCAAGCGTGGTGCTGACGCCGCATATCGCGTCGGCGTCGATTGAAACGCGGACGAAGATGGCGTGCATGGCGGCGGAGAATGTGGTGGCCATGTTCAAGGGACAGCGGCCGTCAAATATGCTGAATCCGGAAGTTTTGAAAGCGGGTTGAAGGAACGCGGCACTCTCCTATGGCGGAACTCAAGCAGCTTGCCCGCCGAATTTTCCAGGAAACCATTTCGGCGATCGACATTCCCGAGGCCATGCAGAGGAAACTGCGGCGCGCGGGAACGGTCTTGTGTGTCAACAATACGGAAGTGGATTTGCGCGCGTTTACAAGAGTGCGTGTGATTGGGATTGGCAAAGCGGCGCACGCGATGGTGGAGGGGCTGGCGAGTTTGCTGGGTCGCGAATATCCATTGAAAGGGATCGTTGCGGCTCCGACGCCTCCTTCGCTTGCCGTAGCAGGGATAGAGTACTTCGTTAGCGGACACCCGACGCCAGATGATCAAAGCTGGAAGGCGGCTGAGTTGATTCTGGCGGTGCTCAGAGATTGCGACGAAAAGACAATAGTGTTTTTTCTGTTGTCGGGCGGAGGATCGGCGTTGGTGGAGTTGCCGCTGGATGCGAGGCAGACACTCGAAGCTGTGCGGCAACTGCATCGCGCATTGGTGACGTGCGGGGCGCCGATCGAAGCGATGAATACGGTGCGAAAGCATGTTTCGGCGGTGAAAGGCGGAAGGCTGGCAGTGGCTGCGGGGCGTGCGACGAAAATCACTCTGGCTGTGAGTGATGTGCCAGTGGGAAAAGAGTCGGCGCTGGCTTCCGGGCCGACTTTGCCTGACCCGACGACCGTCGCGGACGTAAGGCGAGTCATTGAAGAGTTTGCGCTGAGGGACAAGTTGCCTGCGGCGCTTTTGCGCTGGATGGATGAGGGGCAAATGCCGGAGACGCCGAAAGAAGGTGATCCGACATTCGCCAGCGAGCATTTTTCACTTTTGCTCGGGCTCGATGATTTGTTTCATCCAGCGCATCACGCTACGGAAGCGAAGGGTTTTGTAGCGTGCTGCGATAATACTACCGATGATTGGCCGGTCGAAAAGGCGGCCGAATATTTATTGGCTCAGCTTGAGGAGGTGCGCCGCGTGAATCCAGGTCAGCGCGTGGCGGTGATTGCGGATGGAGAGGTTAGTTCCCCAGTCCAGGGCAAAGGGATCGGCGGGAGAAACGCGGCGTTTGTTTTGGCGTGCGTGAAGAGAATTGCCGGGAAGAAGATTGCTGTGCTTAGCGCAGGGACGGATGGTGTGGATGGAAATAGTCCGGCGGCGGGGGCAGTGGCGGATGGGGAGACATTGGATCGGGGCCGGACGATCGGGTTGAATGCGCGGTACATGTTTCGGGAGAACGATTCGTACTCTTATTTTGCGAGGTTGGGGGACACGATTGTTACCGGGCCTACGGGAAATAATTTACGGGATTTGAGGATTTTGTTGGCGGACGCTGAAGAGAAGAAGCAGAAGAAAGGGATTTAAAGCACAGACCCGCAGCAGCACTGAGGATGCCGAGAACGAAAAAAGCGCGACTAGCCCCAGCCTACTCATCTCGCCAATCTACATTCACTCACTGAAAAACGTTTTTCATCGCGCTCCGTCTATGAATACAACGGAGGGCACACCCTTGAAACGCCTGCTCGTGCTCGTAACGCTTGTATTTTGTTCGCCAGTCTTCGCGCAAGACGCCATGTTCCGCGGCAATCCGCAACATACTGGCGTTTACGTCAGCCCTGCCATCCCGCAATTCACAAAAATAAAGTGGCAGTTTCACACGAACGGCCAGGTCTTCTCCTCACCTATTGTCGCGGACGGCATTCTCTATGTCGGCAGCAGTGACCACAATCTTTACGCCCTCGATGCCATAACCGGTGCTCTCAAGTGGAAATTCGAGACTGCTGGCCGAATTACTTCGTCTCCCGCCGTTTCGGATGGCCTCGTTTATTTCGGGAGCTTTGATAGCAACTTCTACGCGGTCGAAGCTGCTACGGGCAAATTGAAATGGAAATTTAAGACCGCCGGCGAACGCCGTTTCGCTGCCACACATCTTCACGGCGCGGAGCCTGCCGCTGAAACGATGCCCGATCCTTTTGATTTTTACCTTTCGTCGCCGGTCGTTTCAGGCGGCGCCGTCTATTTTGGCAACGGTGACACAAACATCTACGCGCTGGACGGTGCCACAGGCAGTGTTAAATGGAAATTCAAAACCGGCGACGTCGTTCACGCCTCTCCCGCGATTTCCGATGGCACTTTGTTTGTCGGTAGTTGGGACAGCTATTTTTACGCCCTCGATGCCACTAGCGGAAAAGCAAAATGGCGCTTCAAAACCGGCGAAGACGCAAATATTCACAATCAAGTCGGCATCCAATCTTCCGCCGCCGTCTCCGATGGCGTGGTGTATTTCGGCTGCCGCGATTCCAAGTTCTATGCCGTGGATGCCGCCACAGGAAAACAGCGCTGGGCCCTCGATAACAAAGGATCCTGGGTCATCGGCTCACCCGCTGTTCTCGACGGCCAAGTCTATTTCGCCACATCAGACTCAGGCCTCTTCCACGCTGTCGACGCCAAGTCCGGCGCTATACTCTTCTCTCTCGATAACAAACACTGGCCCATGTTTTCGTCCCCTGCCATCTCCGGCGACACCCTGTACATCGGTTCCCACGAAGGCAAGCTCCTGGCCATCGATCTCCATACGCAGAAATTCGCTTGGAGTTTTGAAACGGAAGGTCACAAACAAAACGGCTCAACTTACACAAAGCCTAACGGAACGCCCAAATACGAAGCCGCCTTCACCGATTTTTTCTACGATGACATGGTTCACGGCGTCCAAAAAATGATGGCGGTAGGCGCCATTCTGTCCTCACCTGCCATAGCCAACGGCACCATCTACATCGCCAGCACCGACGGCAACATCTACGCGCTCATGTAGGACAGGCACTCTTGCCTGTCCTCTTATCCGAGCCATGGCCTCAGTGCCGAACAAGCCGCCCACCGCTCATTTATTTTCCTACGCGCCAAATCCCTGCGCCGCACCCACCCGCATCGGGTGAATCTCAAACGTATTTAACCCGGCCAGCACGGTGGGATCGTTCTCCAAAAACAGCCGCACCTCGGCCTCGTCCGCAACCTCAAACACCGCCATGCCGAAAGCGCTACCCGGCGCCATCACCGGCCCGTAAATCAAGATCTTCCCGGCGTCAAAGCTCTGCCGCGTGTAGCGAGCATGCTCCTGCATTAGCAACTTCTCCTCCGGGGTTATGTCCATCGGAAACGTAGCCCGAGGCGGGATCAATCTCACAAAAAAGTGTTGCTTGCTCATTGTATCGGCATAATATCAGGCGCACTAATCGTTCACGTTCCCTGTGTCCAGCGTTTTTCTCCTCCAAAGACGGCTTCGCCCCTTCCGCATTGATGGGGGCAGATGCGGAAAGGGCTCGCCGTCTTCAGGAGAGAAGATCGTGTTTTATGGATACCGGCTCGGTCGACACCCGACAGCGCCAGGTTACGACGAAAAGACGACGATTAGTCGACGTTCGGTTGAGCGCCACCCGGCCCGCGGCCTCCGGGACCGCCTGGGCCGCGCCCGCCTGTCTGCACCGAGTAGCCGGCTGGAACCGCAAACAAAGTAGCGGCTGGCTCAGTCCGTTGAATGCTGGTTACCGTGTACGTCGTGGTTCCGGTTCGCGGATCGGTCCGCGTGCTCTTCAATACAATCTGAAGATCCGCCGAATACCACCGCTCAGAAACCACCTGAAGGGCCTTTTCATTTCCGATTTGCCCCGCCGGAATGATATGCGTGGTCCGCGTGCCTTCCGCGACAATGCCATTGATCGTCTGGGTCCCGAGCGATTCCATCTTCAACAAGCCGGCGGCTTCTTCCTTCTGCATCCGTTCCTGCATTTTCCCTTCGAACAACGGAGCCGATTGTGCATTCGCGCTGTTTCCGCCGTGCACGTGCAACGCCGACTGGTGCGCCACCTTTTGCTCATCGTCCAGCATGATGTGCACGCCCGCGACCGGGTCGGAAATCATCACCATCTTCTTCGGAGTTCCCGACGCCGTCAGCGGCCCGAATCCAGTAAATGTGGCTTCGTGCCGCGACCTTCCCTGGCTGTCGCGATACATCGATACCTGCGACGTCCGGCGAATCACCGACCCGTCTTGCAACGTCTGCGTCGTTTCCGACGTAGCCGTGGCAGAGAACGGCGCGCCTTTCACCGTCTTCCCGCCGTGCATTCCTTCAAAGCCCATCAACTCCATCGGGCCTCCGAAGGGCGGGGGACTATCCGGACCGTGTCGCTGCGCCTGCACGGCGGCAGGGCTGAACACCAGCACACCACCAAGAACCAAACACATTTTCATCTTCGAATTCATCTATCCTTCTCCTCTTCTCTCCCAGACCACGATGACTTGTTCACCGCGGCAATCTCGTTTTAGTCTTCTTCCTGCGCCAGCCGCACGGCTTGCGGCAAGCCGTCGTTTCCAACCAACAGATCCACCTGGATCCACTCGCCGGCGCGCTCTTCATTTACCGGCAATCCCAGCGCGCCAAGCGACCCGCGCTGCATGCGCACGTGCAATATAGCTGTTTCGTCAGTTTCGTCCAGTGTGGTACCCGGCAGGGGAGTAAAATCCCTCGAGTCATCCGGAGAGGAAAGCTCCGCGGAGAGATTGGCCGATCCCTGGTTTTGTGCGGTGGCTCCGGCAGTATCGAGCGCGTTCTGCGCTGCCAGTTTCTGCTTTTCGCCTTCCAGATGCTGTGACTGCTGCCAATTCCACGAACCTATTGCACCAACCAGAACCGCTACAGCAGCCAAAGCCCAAGCCGCCACGACCGCAGTACGCCGTACCACCATCGTGCGGTGCCGCGCGCGAAATTCCTGCAGCAGCCGCATCTCCACGCGGGCGGGAGCACGTGCTTCCAGGGTCTCTTCACCCAGTGCTCGCAATTCTTCTCTGGCCGCTTCCCAAGACTCCTGCAACGCCGCGCAGCGTGGGCAGTGGCTCAGGTGCGCCACCGCCGCCGCTATTTCGAGCGGGTCCGCGTCGGTATCACGGCCGAGGTCAGGTACAATCGCTTCCACTTGTTCGCAGTTCATTGCATTTTTCCCAAACAATTCCAAGACTTCCTCACCTCGCCACTTTCATGCGCCTAGGCACATCCCGTAACATCTCCAGTTTTGCGAGCAGCAGGGCGCGGCCGCGATGGAGCCGCGAACGGATCGTCCCAATCGGACAGCCGGTCATCTGTGCCGCTTCCTGGTAACTCATCTCGTCCAGTTCGCACATCACAACAGCTTCGCGAAACTCTGCGGGCAAATCCAACACGGCCGCTCTCACGTGGCGCATACGCTCCCGCTCTTCAACCCACATTGCGGGAGTGAAGCTGTCCTGCAGAACGATTCCCGCTCCGGTGCCATCCTCGTTCTTCTCTTCCAGCGGAACCTCTCTAGGTCTTCGCTCCAGGTGCTTCATCACCCGGTTGCGGGCGATTCCGAAGAGCAACGCGCCGACGGATCCGCGTTCCGGGTCGTATTTTTTCGGCGCACGGATCAAGGTCATGAACACATCTTGCACAATCTCTTCCGCGCCCCAGGCGCTTCCAGTCATCCGCAGCGCAAACCGATACAATGCGCCCTGATGCCGCCGGTAGAGGAGTGCGAAGGCCTCCTCGTCTCCCCTCGCGGCATGCCGCAAAAGCAGGTCGTCTCTATCTTGCGGAGCTATCCTCGTCTCCCCTGTTACGGCGTCTTGGCCTGCTCGAGGTGCGCGTTCTGCCTTCGCCTCTCTTTCCCGGCCGGGGCGCAAAAAGTTCCCATGGTGGTCAAGAGGCAGATCCGCCGCGTTGGTAAGTTTTGGTTTCACAATAGTTTAGACGTGCTGGAGGCTCTCCCCGTGTCGGCCAAGGGTAACTCCGAAGAGGCGTCTGGCTCAATCGGAAAGGATTGAATCTAGAAGGACGGCTGGCGGGAACTTGCCAATTCTGTAGAAAATTCGTGAGGGACTAGGAATTCTTTGGAGGCTTGAACATGCGGGCCGCAATGCGTGCTACAAAGCGCCTGGGGACAAGTCTCTGGCCGAGCACCCCGAGATAATTTCCCAGTCCCGAAATTACATAACTTTTGCCGGCTGCGAGCGCGCGCAATCCCGTTCGCGCTACTTTTTCCGCGGTCTCTCGATTCGCTCGTGTGGCAGCGATATGCGTTTGTCCGGCGACATCTGCGAATTCCGACTCTGTCGACCCGGGGCACAGCGCGCAGACTCGAATGCCGTAGGGCTTCATTTCTTCAGCGAGTCCTTCCGCGAAAAGCAGATCGAAGGCCTTGGTCGCCGCGTAGGTGGAAATGTACGGCACGCTCTGGAAGGAAGCTGTAGAAGCAAGAATCAGCACGTCGCCGTGGCGCCGGGCCACCATTTCTGGGAGATAAAGGCGCGTCAAATGAACGACGGCGGAGCAATTCACCTGTACCATTTCCAAGAGCCTGCGCGTCTCGACCGTATGGAATTCTCCGTACGCGCCAAAGCCGGCATTGTTGATCAGCAACTCGACTTCAATTCCTTGTTCTTTCGTAAATCGAAATATTTTTTCTGGAGCGGAGACTTCCGCCAGATCTGCCACGAATATTCTTGCCTGGATTTTGTGCGACGCTGCTAGCTTCTGACCCAGTTCTTCCAGCCGCTCGCGCCGCCGCGCGGTCAAAACGAGATTTGTCCCACCGAGCGCCAATTCCTCAGCTAACGCAGTGCCAATTCCAGCGCTCGCGCCGGTCACAAGCGCCCATTTCCCGGACCACGGTGTCATCGCATGCCTCGTGTGTACAGACATTCAGCGTATCACGGAGTTGTTGACGGGTTATTCTTCTTGAGGAAGCGCCAGCGGAGCGGAAAGTCCTTAGTAGATTCCTGGATCGCTAGAACCAACGCCGAGTTGCACGAAAACGTTTTGGACCACACGGTCGCAGCGGACACCCATGAAAGGAAAGGCATCCTTGGCGTTTGCACCCACGCGGGCGAGGAGCCATGAGCGAACCATCCCATGGCCGCGGTGCAGGCGGACCTTCACATTTTCTTCCGTGAGGCTCAGAGCGTCCGCGGTTTCCGCGGTACTCAATTCTTCGACATCCCGCAGTACGAGAACCGCGCGATATTGTTCCGGAAGATCGAGGATCGCCTCCTCCAATAACTCGCGGAGTTCCGATCGAGTGGTTATCTGTTCGGGATCTGGAGAACTTTCAGCCATATTTGCTCCGGGTCGATTACTAGCCTCGAAAACAGCGAGTTGATCGATGCGGCCTCTCTTCCGCAAGCGCTGTAAAGCCTCGTGGACTGCGATTCGTGTTAGCCATGCCGCAAACGGTGCGCGACAGGCAAATTGTGCAAGATGTTCGTACGCGTGGGCATAGGCAGATTGCATGATATCCTCCGCTTCGCCGTCATCGCGGACAATAGCGCGGGCGACGCGATAGAGGCGCTGGTTATACCGGCGCATAATGATTTCATACAGGGCGGTCTCCCCGGCCCGCACGCGGTCAACGACTTCCTCGTCGCTCCACCCTTCGGCTCTGGCCTTTTCCAGGATTCCAGTGCGTTCCATGGCTCTACTACTATAGAGCGGCGAGCGCAAAAAGGGTTACACGCAGTATTCCTTGAGAATGAAGACGCGGAATCGCGCCCCGAAGGAGTCTTGAGCGTGAAGCTCACCGTCGAAAAGAATCTTTGTAACCGAACCCCGCCTCGAGTCTCAGTTAAGTAGGGACCAAAGATGAAAGACTTCGATAAACGTCTCAATGCCAGCTGGTGGGCGCTGAGAATCGGCGTGGGATTTGGACCGATCATCGCGGGCGTGGACAAATACTTCAACAAGCTGACCGATTGGGGCATGTACCTCAGCCCCCTCGCCACGAAGTTTATTCCGGTCAGCGCCCCAACGTTCATGCATACGGTTGGAGTTATCGAAGTCATCGCTGGCCTGACTGTCTTGAGTAAGTGGACAAAGATCGGCAGTTACATCGTCATGCTATGGCTTGTCAGCATTGCGGTTAATCTGCTTACAACGGGAATGTTTTACGACCTCGCTGTGCGGGACGTGGAGATTGCGGTGGGGGCATTCGCTTTATCGCAACTCACCGCCGTGCGTGAGGAACAGCTCAAGGCAACGGCTGAGGGAAAACTACAAGCTGTTCGCGGTTAGTAATAGGACTGTACGTTGATTCAAAATTAGACTCAAACGGAGGAAACTGTGAAGAAAATGACCTATCTCGCAATACTCGGCTTTCTTGCTCTGCCTGCGTTGGCTTCTGCAGAAACCTACAAGAACGTTGCTGTAGTGGACGTGAATTGTTCCGCGAAGGTGGCCGCCGACCCTGATTCGCACACGCGCGCGTGCGCCTTGAAGTGCGAAGCCAGCGGATTCGGCATCATCACTGCGGACAAGAAGTTCATCAAGTTCGATGCAACCGGAAACAAGGAAATCACGGAAGCCCTTAAGGCTTCTGAAAAGAAAGATCACCTGCGCGTGGACGTCAGTGGAGACGTACAGGGAGACACCCTGAAGGTCACGTCGGTCAAGCTGTTGTAAGCTGCCCTGAAGCGGACATCGCGCGTGACGCGTTTCAGTCACCCGCTGCGCGCGATGTCTGCGGTAATCCCGCATCCTCTGCCGCCACGCGCCCGAGTACGGACCAATCTTTATCCTGGTTACCGCGCGCCATCGCGGTGATAAAGCGGTCACGCACCACGCTCGCGATGGGCATCGGCACACTTGCCGCTTCTGCGGCCTGGAGCACGAGGCGCACATCCTTCAATCCGAGCGGCAGAGCGAAGCCTGCGGGCTCGTGCTTGCTCTGAACAATCAATTCGCCGTAGGTTTTGTACACCGGTGCGTTAAACAGTGTGGCGGTTAGAAATTCCATGAGCGCGGCTGGGTCCACTCCAGATTTTCGCGCAAACGCAAGAGCTTCCGATAGCGATTCGAGCACCGTAGCGATCAAAAAATTGCCGGAGAGCTTTACAACATTGGCCATGGACGGTCGCTCCCCAACCACAAACAACTTCGGCCCCATGGCTTCAAAAAGCGGCTTGCACATTCGAACGAGCGTTTCCATGCCGCCAACAACTATGGCAAGTCGTCCCGCTTCCGCTGCTTCTGGGCGTCCGAAAACCGGAGCGGCGAGATAGCCTTGCCCGGCTTTGGCGTGTTCCGCGGTGAGCTTGTCGCTCAAGGCTACGCTGATGGTACTTAGAGAGACATGCACGGCGCTGC
This sequence comes from Candidatus Acidiferrum sp., assembly GCA_036521695.1. GTDB lineage: Bacteria > Acidobacteriota > Terriglobia > Acidiferrales > UBA7541 > Acidiferrum. Next base: position 12,637 of record DATDHE010000116.1, read on the forward strand.
GCCGAAGCGACACCAGAATTCCGTCCTCGCCCAACACAAGTCCTTCGAGCGCGGCATCATCCGCGACCATCGTGAAGACTACTTCGCTGCGACACGCCTCGGCGACAGAAGCCGCTACGATTGCGCCATCCGCGCCCAGCGCTTCCGCGCGCGACGGCGTGCGGTTGTACACCGTGATGCGATGGCCGGCGCGCAACAAACTCTTGGCGATCCCCGAACCCATTTTTCCGAGACCAATCAATCCAGCTTCCATGTCGGACGCCTCCATACATTGTTATTCAAACCGGGTATTCAGGTCGCAGCTTTCACAATCCGCGGCATTCAGCCCGCCGCATGCATCTTCCGGTGTCTACAACTCCACCGTCTCATTCGATTCAGCAGAGTCTTTGGCGGGTGCATTCTTTGTGGTGCGCCAGACCGCGTCGCGAACGCGTCCGCCCTCGTGCTTGATGCGATCCATGAGCCGCTTGGCCCAAACGAATTCTGCCGCCAGCAAGCCCAATCCGAGAAAGATGACCAGCCACCCGGGGCCCGGTGTGACCAGCATCACGATGCCAATCAGAAGCAGCGTGAATCCGCCCACGATGCGAGAGAAGCGGCGGACTTGCTCGACGGTACGAAGGATCATGAGACTTTCTGGAAGGAGTCCTCTAGAGGAAAATGAGAAATGGTCACCAGTTTCTTCCGCTCTAATTTTGGACTTTCGTTCGGCCGGGTGCAAGGGCGCCGGAATTCGCGCAGCGATCTCGGAACTATGGAGGGCACCAGGAACGAACGGGTCCTGGGGTAGCATTTTCTGCTCACTTACGGAGCAGGGCGGAACGAGCCTATT
>DATDHE010000117.1:0-14155 GCA_036521695.1 Candidatus Acidiferrum sp.
CACCATTCCCTCTGCCGCGAGTTATTCCGGGATTGCGAAATCGGTAACGGTCTTTCGTGAAATTCCGCAATCGTTGGACGCGCCAATCTAACACGCAACAGGGCTTCCCCCTATGTTATTCCGTTAAAGGGAGCTTCAAGCTTTGACGAGGTAAGATGTGAGGCGTCGGCCAGACGCCCTTTTAACCCAACTACGCGGCTCATGGCTGCCTTTGCGAACCATCACGTCGTGGGGTCATAATGGGGAGTATTCAAATTGCTGGCTTTCATGGTACGGTTTTTTGCAAGAACAAGGTCCATTGCATTCCCATGTCGTGACTCTTCTGGCTTTGATAACCGAAAAGGTTTGGCTAAACGAGCAGTCGATGTCTCTCAAAACGGAAGACCCGCTCAACAATATCTTCGTATCCGAGTAACATAGCAGCATCGTTTGCGCTGACCCTGGATGGGTTGTAGACTCGCGACAGAATGCAGCCACCCGGCCCTTCTGCAACGGAGGTAGGCCATCGAAACCAATCAAGATCGGCTGTCCTGGAGCACTACCGACCAGAACTCCTATCTCCGCGTCGTTCTCCTGGCATGCCTGGTAGCTGCCCTCTGTTACCTCGCGGGAAGGCTCTGCGGCGCGCTGATAGTCCAGCCACAAATGGTCTCGCCACTTTGGCTGGGAAACGTGATTCTGGCATCCGTGTTGCTCCTGGTTAGGCAAAGGCTATGGCCAGTACTTCTGCTGGCTGGCCTGGCTGGATTTGTCCTCTATGACCTGCAAGGGGGAGCGCCGACTCATGCCATTGTCTGGCTCTTTCTATCGAATTCAGTGGAAATTCTCACCGCTGCTTGGTGCCTTCGCTACGCATTCGACGGCGCGCCTCGGCTGAATAGTGTCAAAGCCCTTGCCAAGTACTCTTTCTATGCGGTATTCCTAGCTCCCTTCGTTGGAGCATTCTTCGGCGCCCTTTCCAACAGCAGCAATTATTGGACAACTTGGAAGGTGGCTTTCTTTTCGGAGGCGCTGGGATTCCTCACTTTGATGCCCGCCATTTTGGGCTGGGCCAGAGAAATTCCGCTTTGGGCAAAAAAGCCTCTCGCGCATTACGTCGAGGCAGTCGTGCTACTCGTTGCGTTGATTGCACTCGGGCAGCTCGCTTTCGCCTCTCCCTTGGGGAGCGCCCTTCCCACATTGCTTTATTCTCTCGTTCCACTGCTGCTGTGGTGCACTTTGCGCTTCGGTTCGACGGGAGTCAGCACTTCCATGATTGCCATTGCGTTTGTAGCGATCTGGGGCGCAATCCATGGCCGAGGTCCGTTCACCGGACCGGGGTTGCTTATCAACATCGAGTCGTTGCAGCTCTTCCTATTCTTTACAGCGGCGCCGTTCATGGCTCTGGCAGCTCTGGTTGAAGAGACCAACGATGCGGAGCAGGCCTTACGACAGAGAGACACCGAGTTGAATGAAGCCCAGCGCATGGCTCAGACCGGCAGCTGGCGATGGGATCCCCGCACCGATGCCATGACCTGGTCAGCAGAGCTGTATCGCATGGCTGGATACAATCCCAAACTACCAGCACCTTCCTTTAAAGATCACGAGCAATTCTTTACTCCGGAGAGCTGGGATCGTTTGCAGCAAGGCGTCGAGACAGCCGTGCGAACTGGAACGCCCTACGAGTTGGATTTGCAGGCGGTACGTTCAGACGGCACAAAGCTTTGGCTTACCAGCCGAGGTGAAGCCGTGGTTGATGCCAATGGTCGTCCCCTCTACGTTCGGGGCACGACTCAAGACATCACACAAAGGAAGCTGTCCGAAGAAGCGCTCATGGCTATGAGCGGGCGCCTGATCACCTCACAGGAAGCGGAGAGAACCCGCATTGCCGGGGAGTTGCACGATGATCTGAGTCAAAGAATGGCGGTCCTTCAGATCGGCCTCGAGCAATTCAAGCAGGGCATGCCTGATATTTCGTCCAAAGCCAAACAACAACTGCACGCCATTGCGGAAACGGCCAGAGAAGTGTCGTCCGACATCCATAGCTTGTCTTATCAGCTTCATCCAGCGAGGCTGGAACTTCTGGGCCTGGTTGCTTCTTTAAAGGGGTTTTGCGGAGAATTTTCTGCGCAGCATAAGATAAACGTGCAGTTCCTCCACAGCAACATTCCAGGACAGATTCCGAAAGATGTGTCGCTCTGCCTCTACCGGATTACGCAGGAAGCTTTGCAAAACGTCGTGAAGCATAGCGAGGCGGCGGAAGCTGAAGTTGAACTGTCGGGCCAGTCTGAAGACATTGAACTTTGCATCTCCGACTCGGGCCGAGGGTTCGACGTGGAGTCGGCAAAGAGAGCAGCTGGGCTGGGATTAGTCAGCATGCGAGAGCGGCTGCGGCTAGTTGGGGGGCATCTCTCCGTCGAATCGGAGCCGTCCCGCGGGACGCGAATATGTGTTCGTATCCCCCAAGCCGCGATCACTGCATCTGTCGCTATCAGGACCTAACCTAATCTAAATTGACCCAAGCCATGGTAAAGGCAGAGTGAGGTCATTCCGACAACCATCAATCAACAGCCACGGCTCAGTTCCCACCATTATTCCCTCAACTTCGGGATTCCGGCCTATTTCTTGCTGTTAGCCTTTTGTGATTCCTTGTGCGCTTCTTGTGATTGCTTGAACGCTTTGGCAGAGTGTTCTATCGCTTGTCTGGAAAGTTCGTGACCGTCAAGTGCTCCTCTTTGCCGTCATTCGTGAGTACTTCCTTCGGACCGCGCATTCAGTTACAACTGGAATCCAACGCTTCCTTGGCCAGCACCAGCCAGGCAAGTTCTTCCGCAACGACTTTCACGCCGCCCGGCAAGTCAGGCTCCACTTCGCAACAAACCGCGCAATCGGTGCCACGCTCGTAGGCATCTAGCGATGACCGGTGATCCAACCGCATCGAACTTCTCGATCACAGAATCCACGCTACTTCTCATTTCTAGTCGATTTTCCCTTTACAAACGGGATGGCCGCATTTGCATTTAATATCCGGTATTTTTTCCATCGTTTCACACTGCACGCTGCAGTACTTGCCTGCCAGCGCAGTGCACGAACAATTCGGATGAGCGCACTTCTTCGGATTTTCGGCTGTCATTAGTCTCTCCTCCGGCCAATTTTTCCACTCAGGGCTACCTAGTAGCAGGCCGCTCACTCGAACACTTCGAGTCTGAAACCCCAAGCGCGCTTAACATAGCAGCATTCCTTCCCGTTGTCTGTTCAATATCGCTCACTCTACTTCGCCCCTGTACGCCTTACCTTCTGAGCTGGGCCGCCGGCTGTCTACCCCATTTACCTGCCTCCCAAGCTAGCGCCGCTCGCAAGAATGCTTTCGCCGTGACATCACTCAATCAAATCCCCCTCGCACCCACCCGCACTCAGGAGGTTAGGAATTGCGATGGCCGAGATGATCACAATAATCGCCACAACGATCAGCAACTCGATAAGTGAACAGCTCTTTTGTTTCTTGTTTCCAATTTCGTTGGACTGCTTGATGACTGTTTGCGTGCCTATGTAGTAGGCAGTCTGTTGGCCGTTCCCGCGCGGTTGGAGCTTCTCCTCTATCGCGGGTGACGGACGCTGATTACAAGCGAGTTGCCTAGGCAGTATTATGATATTACTATAAGATAATTATAGATCCTCGAACTTCCAAAACGATCATTTGTGTCTGGATGGATGGACAGACATAAACAGCCGTTCCCGCTCAAGCTCTCGTGCCACTTCTTTCAAATCTTACATTCTTCTAATGCACATTTCCGTTGCCTTTCTCTTCTACACTCAAATTGCTGCCGCTTCCATTCTAGGGTAGATAATCTCAGCAAAGAGGCTGTTATACTCTCCACGAATAGCTGGTTCCAACGGGCTATCTGAGCCCCTTGACCTTGCGGGGACCTTCCCAATGCGCTCTGCCAATTTTCTGATTCGCACTAGCACGGCAGCGCCTTGGAAATCGATTCCCTTCCTCATCTCGCTCGCGTTGACACTCTCCGTATCTTCGTTTACCACCCCACGTGGCTCCGTCGCGCAAAACGCATCATCAGCTGCATCACAGGTTGGCATCAACGAAGAAGCCCAGGCAGCCTATCGCGCAGGCACCGCGGCCGCCGCAAATAACGACCTCAAGGCCGCCGAAGCGCAGTTCGAGAAAGTCGTTCGCCTGGTCCCTCAGATTGAAGAAGGTCACAGCGCCCTGGGAGCAGTTCTGATGCGTCTCGGGAAACTCCCCGATGCAATTAAAGAACTGGAAAAAGCGCACCAGCTGAAACCCGGCGATCCTTCCGTCCAAACCAATCTGGCCCTGGCGTACGAGCAAACAGGCGCCAACCAGAAGGCGCTTGTTTTATTCAGAGATATTGAAGTCGCGTTGCAGCGCAAGCCTGGCTCGAATTCCGCCTCCTTACTGCCTTCCTATGTTCTTGCAGTCTATGCGCGCTCGTTGGCTGCCACGGGCCAGCTCCTGGCAGCAACCGCCAAGATGAAGGCCGCTGTGGCCGAATCGCCGCAGAACACCGATCTCCATGATGCGCTGGGCTCGCTTTACGCACAGCAGCGCAGTTGGCCTTTGGCAGTCAGCGAGTTTGAAAAAGTGATTCAGCTCAATCCGAAGTCCCCCTCCGCTCATCTACATCTAGGCGCAGCGCTACTCGCCTTGCAACAAACGCCATCCGCAATCCAAGAGCTGACCCTGGCTACCCAATTGGCCCCCGACAACCCGCTCGCCGAGACCGAGCTCGGTAAAGCCTATGCGGCGAATAATGAAGACGATAGAGCTATCGTGGAATTCCAACGCGCCATCAACCTCGACCCCACGTCCGCCGAAGCCAAGTATCAACTGGCTCGCGCCCTGCAGCGTACCGGCCACGATCCTGAAGCTCTTCCCCTCCTCCGCCAAGTCGTTCAAGCCGAGCCAAAAAACGCCGACGCCGTCGCCAGCCTGGGATTGGCGCTTCTCCTCGCCGGAAACGCGAAGGACGCCATTCCCTTTTTGCAGCGCTCACTCCAACAAAAGCCCGCCGACCCCACCGCACATGAGAATCTCGCCGCCGCGTACCTGCAAATGAACGAAGTCGATGAAGCCATCCACGTCCTTCGTTTAGGCCTTAAAATTGATCCTCAGAGCTTCCAGCTCCACTACAATCTCGGTCTTGCGCTCAAGTTAAAGGACGACAATGCCGCTGCCATTCCGGAGCTCGAGGCTGCCTCCAAACTGAGCCCTTCGGCCCATGAGCCGCATTACACGCTCGGAATCCTGTACATGCAGAATGGACGATACGACGACGCCACCCGCGAACTCTCCCTCGCGATGAAGCTCCATCCCGACAACCCCGATGGCTGGGCCACGCTCGGCAGCCTCTATCGAAAGATGGACAAATTGCCCGAAGCTGCCGACGCTCTCCGGGAAGCGATTCGTCAACTCCCCAACCAGCCCGATTCTCATTTGATACTGGCTGCCGTACTCGTGCAGCAGGGAAACACGACCGAGGCCGCAGCCGAACGCAAAAAGGGCGCCGACCTCGAGCGCGTGCTGATGCATCGCCAGCGCGCCGAAGTCTCCACAAATTCGGGCAACTCCCTGCTCCAAAAAGGCCAGGTCGAGGACGCCATCGAGCGATTCCAGGCGGCCCTCAGCGAAGATCCCAACTATGCCGAAGCGCACCGCGGACTCGCCAACGCTTTCGAACGCCAAGGCAAGAAGGCGGAAGCCGCCGCCGAACGTCAAAAAGCCGACGATCTGGAAAAGCCGCAGCGCTGATGGTGTCTTGCCGAATCGGGCGGTAGGTCAGTTTCCGGCGGGGGCGACTATCTAGACCACTGACGTGAAGTCGACGACTTCGCGAGAATTGCGAAGGTGGCTACAACGGCACCAGTCTATCCTGCTGCGTCTGCTGACTTCTTTCTGGGACTAAGTGGAACCCGAGCGTGAATTGTTGCTCCAGCCTGCCGTTGCGAGTCAATGGAAAGATCACCATTCACCAGTTTCAGGCGCTCTTTCATTCCTGTGAGGCCAAGCCCCCGCCCCTTCATAGCCTCCGCGGGATCAAAGCCAGTGCCCGAATCATGCACAGTCAGATAAACCTCATTGGATTCAACTTTGAGCGACACTTGGAAGTGCCGTGAACCGCTATGCTTGGTCGCATTCTGGAGGGCTTCCTGCAAGACGCGGAACAGACAAAGGGAGATCTCCTTCGACAGATCATTCGGAATATCCTCGGAGTGAAAGTCAATCTCCACTTTTTGGTGGTCAGCTAGCTCTTTGCAAAAGCTGACGGCAGCCCTTACAAGCCCAGTAAGCTCCAGCTTCGAGGAGTGCAGGCGGTGCGAAAGCGCCTGGATATCGTTCACGAGCTCCTCCAGCTCCTTCCTCGCCTCCCCGGTCTGCTGTTTGAATTCAGCCGTCGAGGCCGGAAGATCCTGCATCAAGCGATCCAGATTCACCGCGAGCAGCGCGAGCCGCTGATTGATGTCGTCATGAAGCTCGCGTGCAATCCAGGCACGTTCCTCCTCCTGCGCCTGGATGAGGCGGCCCGCCAGTTTCTGCAAATCCGCTTCAGAGCGCTGTAGCTTTTCTTCTGCCGCCTTCTTGTCACTTATGTCCTCCACTATGACCACTACCTGCGGAGTCGAACCCGTGGGATCCTTTATCAGCGAAATGCTCAAGCGCCCCCAGATGAGTGTGCCGTCTTTTCGAAAAAAGCGCTTGTCGAGTTGATAGTTGTCTATCGAACCTTGTCGCAATTGCTCAAATAGGGCCCAATCCTTCGCTGCATCTTCGGGAGGGGAAAATTCGACACAATGTTTGCTGCGCATTTCCTCTTCGCTGAATCCTAACATCGAGCAAAGAGCCGGATTTGCGAATAAAGGCCGCCCTTCTAGGTCCTCCACCGCAATCCCGATAGCACTCGCCTCGAATGCGTCGTAGAAGAGCCGGTCTTCAGCTCTCGCCGCTTGTACTTTTTGCTCACCCATAGTTGAAGGCGTATAGCACCAGTGCCTTCAGAACTGCAAGTTAAAATCGCGCTTAACCGCTGCCTGTTGCGCCCCGTCGAGACGTGTCTTCGCCCAGCTGGTTAGGGTTGATCGGAACCACCCAGCTCACGAACAGCTCTCGCAGCAGTGCTTGCGCAACCGGGAAACACAGCCGGGGCAGCCGCCAAAAGACCAGCGATGTGGAAAAGCCACATCCGGAAACTGCCGCTCCTCCGCCGACCACCATCCCATGCGGACTTCGCCGTGCGAATCCCGTCATTTACACAGAACCTCGGATGCGATATACCAGAATGCACAATATCCTAGCCAACGAGTACGAATTCTGGGCGATTGGTCCCTTGCCGGTACGTGGGTTTGCGATGTTCGAAATTTTATGTAAGTCGCGCGCAGTTCAAGCAACGCAGGGGCAGGTTGCTTCGTCCAGGTATGTCCCGGTGATGAGCTCCCGAATGAGACGAATCCTCGCAAGTTTCGCTGGTTCCCTGGTTACCCTCATATTGCTCCTAGGAACTGCGCCGTCCACGACCCGCGCCCAATCCAGCGAAAACCCCGAACGCAAGAATTACGCCGACGAGATACGCAAGACCTACAACTTTCTTTTCGGCAAGGACAACTTGTCCCTCCCCGGTAATGCCGCCATCGAGGGCAATGACTTCATTCAACCCGGCGCCTTCCCTGAGGCCGAGTACTGCGCCCATTGTCACAACGAGGCCTACAGCCAGTGGCGTCAGGCCCTGCACTCCAACTCCTTCCGCACGCCGTTCTACCGGACGAGTGTCAATATCCTCGTCCGAACCAAGGGCATCGAGTTCTCCCGACACTGCGATAGCTGCCACAATCCGATAGGCGTCCTCACGGGCGCACTCACACCGGACTCGCACGTCGATCGTGCCTTTGACGAGGACGGCTTGACCTGCACCACCTGTCATTCCATCCAGCGGCTCCAGTCCACCTCAGGCAATGGCGGCTATGTAATGGGTGTTCCCGCCGTAATGGTCGATGAGAACGGCAATCGCATCCCGGGCCAAGTTCAGTTCGGCGAAATCCTCGAGCATCCCGAACGTCACTCCAAAGCCGTCATGCAGCCGTTCTATCGCACGCCGGAATTCTGCGCCGCCTGCCACAAAGCCAATCTCCCGAATCCCCTGAACGAATACAAATTCATCCGCGCCTTCACCGTTTTTGATGAGTGGCAAAACTCCAAATTCTCCAAGCGCAACCCGCTCACTTTTTATTCGGCTGACTTCGCCTCCTGCCAAGGCTGCCACATGCGCCGCGCAATGGCCACTCTCCCCGATTACGGCGCCAAAGGCGGAACCTTTGCCTCCCATCGCTGGCTCGCCGGAAACACCGCCGTTCCCTACTACTACGGCTTCGACGAGCAACTCAAAAAAACGATCGACTTCCTCAAAGCCGGCAATTTCCTCAACGTGGACATTTTCGCCCTGAAAAAAGCCGGCGATGACAACATGATCGCCCCTCTCGGCTCCGCTCCCTTCCAGCTTGAGCCAAACAGCACCGTCACAGCCTACGTCGTCATCCAGAACAAAAACATCGGCCACTCGCTCATCCCCGAAGTCCGCGACCTTTACGAGGCATGGGTCGAAGTCTCCGTCAAAGACGCCGCTGGCAACGACATCTATCACAGCGGTTTCCTCAAGCCCGACGGCATGCTCGATACTCGCGCGCACAGCTTCACTAACCGCCCCGTTAATCTCTCCGGCGAATTTGTGGACAATCACAAGGTCTGGACAATCCATTCCATGGCCTACGACAACTCCATCCAGTCCGGACGCTCCGCCCTTGTCCGCTACGAATTCCGCATTCCGCCTGACGTGAAAGGCCCACTCAGCATCGCCGCCCGCGTGAACTACCGTCACCTCCGCCAGAGTTATTTAAACAACGTCCTCGGCACCGATCATCCGCTGTATCCTGTCGTCGAACTCGCTTCCCGCACACGCGTCTTGAACATGGGCATGAACGACCCGACTCCTCCTGCACCCAACGACAATCAAGACTGGATGCGGTGGAACAATGTCGGCATCGGCTATCTCGACCAGCAGCAATACTCCGACGCCATCGCCGCCTTCGAACAAGTCACAAAGCTGCGCCCCGACTACGAAGACGGCTACGTAAACCTCGGCTTGACCTATATCGAGTGGGAAAAATACTCGTCAGCGCGCCCGCCTCTCGAGAAAGCACTGGAGCTCCATCCCGATTACGCCCGAGCCCTTTACTATCTCGCGCTCGTCGAACGCCGCGAAGGACATCCCGAATCCGAAGTCGCCGACCTCCAAAGAGTCGTCGAACAATTTCCGCAATCGCGCGATGCCCGCCGCGAACTCGGCATTGCCTATTACCAGCAGCATCGCACCGATGACGCGGTAACACAGTTTCAAGCACTGCAAGCCATCGACCCCGACGATCTCGCCGCTCACTACAATCTCGCCATCCTCTATCGCCGCAAAGGCATGAAGGCCGAAGCCGCCGCCCAAGCCGCGCTATACGTGACCAAGCGCATCGACCCCGAGGCTCCAACCTATTCCCTCGATTTTCTACGCCGTCATCCGGAGATCTCGACTGAAAGCGTTCCCTGGCACATGCACACAGACCTGAAGCCCCCTGCCACCATCAGCGCAGGCGCTGGCGGCAACGGTCCCGGTCAGCGCTAATTCAGGAGGATTCGTGTCGGACCAGGATCGCCGAAAGTTTCTTCGCTCGCTCAGCCGCACCGCTCTAGTCCTTCCCTTTGCAGATATTCTGGCCCTGGCCGCTCAGCAACAGCAGGAACCGCCGAAACAAAAAATTGCACCCATCGAGCGCAGCTATGACGCAAAGCCCGCTCCTCCTCCCCCCGGACCGAAATCCCCCATCGAAGGCACGCCGCTCGGCGTCAACTTCGTCGATGTCGTCAAAGGTTCTGGCCTCGACGTCGAAACCATCTTCGGAGGCGTCGGCAAAAACAAATATTTGCTGGAAACCACAGGCTGTGGCCTCGCCTTCTACGATTACGACAACGACGGCTGGCTCGATCTCTTCTTCGTCAACGGCTGGCGCCTTGAGGGCTTTGCCAAGGGCAAGGAACCGCATTGCCGCCTCTTCAAAAACAATCGCGACGGCACCTTCACCGATGTCACCAAAGGTTCCGGCCTCGACATACGCACCGGCTGGGGACAAGCCTGCTGCGTCGGCGACTATGACAACGATGGCTACGACGACCTCTTCGTCACCTACTACGGCCAAAACGTCCTCTATCACAACAACGGCAATGGAACCTTCACCGACGTCACCGAAGGCACTGGCCTCCTCCAGCCCGGCCCCAAGACACGCTGGAACACCGGCTGCACCTGGGTCGACTACGACAAAGACGGGCATCTTGATCTTTTCGTCGCCAACTACGTCGACTTCGACCTAAAAACCGCTCCTCTACCCGAAGAGGGCCCCTGCACCTACAAAGGCATCGTCGTCGCCTGCGGGCCTCCTGGCCTCGCCGGTGCGAAAAACATCCTCTATCACAACAACGGCAACGGCACGTTCTCCGACGTCAGCCAAAAAGCCGGCATGTGGAACGCCGTCGGCACCTACGGTCTGAGCGTCGCTGCCTCCGATCTCGATAACGATGGCTGGCCCGACATCTATGTCGCCAACGATTCCGCCCCTGCCACGCTCTACCTCAACCAGCACGACGGCACGTTCAAAGATGTCGCCATCGAAAACGGCGCCGCTCTCTCCGCCGAAGCCAAGCCCCAAGCCGGCATGGGCGTCTCCATCGGCGACTACAACCGCGACGGCAATCTCGACATCGTAAAAACGAATTTCGCCGGCGACACCGACTCGCTCTACACCAACCTCGGCGACGGCGTCTTCGAAGACCGCACCTATCCCAGCGGCCTCGGCGTCAACACCCGCCTCCTCGGCTGGGGCGTCGGCTTCTTCGACATGGACAATGACGGCTGGCTCGACATCCTAATGTCCAACGGCCACGTCTATCCCGAGGTCGACAAATCCAAAGCCGACCTCAAATACGCCGAACACAAATACCTCTACCGCAACCTCCGCAACGGCCGCTTCGAGGAAGTCACCAACCAGGGCGGCCCCGGCATCATGGAAAACGCCCCAGCCCGCGGCTGCGCCTTCGGCGACTACGACAACGACGGCGACCTCGACATCGCTGTCAATTGCGTCAACGCCATCCCCCAACTCCTCCGCTGCGACTCCACCCTCAACCGCAACTGGATCAAGATCAAACTAGTGGGCACAAAATCCAATCGCACCGGAATCGGCAGCCGCGTCCTGGTTACGGCGAAAACACTTCCCACGCCGGAAAAACCCTTGGTCCAAATGGACGAACTCCGCAGCGGCGGCAGCTACTTTTCACAAAACGACATGCGCATGCACTTTGGCCTGGAACAAGCTACAAAAGTCGACTCAGTCGAGATTCGCTGGCTAAGCGGCCAAATCGACCAGCTAAAAGATCTCGAGGTAAACCGCCTCTACGTCATTCAAGAAGGCGGCAAAATCCTAAAATCAGAAGCGCTGAAGCCCGCCACAAAATCCTAGCGATGCGAACCCTTCCCTCACTCCTCCTCGTTCTAACACTGTTCACGCCCTCCATTTGCCATGGGCAATTGAAGTGTCCCTGGCTTAACGAAGCCACCGCACGCGGAATTCTCAGCGGCCCCGTCACGGTAACCGTCAGGCTCGACGATCAAGGCGCAGGGGTCTGCAAATTTTCCCGCCAGCAAGGCGCCGCCGTCCACGAACTCCGCATCTCCGTCGACCTCATGACCGACATCCCCAAAGAATTCCCCACCCACCTGGCGCAGTGCCCTCCCAAGAGCCCACCGCTCCCCGCCACCGGCAATGAAGCCGTCACCTGCAGCATCCACACCAAAGAAAACCAACATGCCGAGATAGTAGTGGGCCGAGTACGCAATCAGGCCTTCGTTGTAAGCGTTAGCTCGACCGCTCAGGACGATCCGTCCATGAAGCAAGCAGAGCGCCGCGAAAAATCAAATCTCGTTGCCGAACAAGTAGCCGGAATCCTCTTCTAGCTTCGTTTCAGTGTGGTGTCCCTTTCGGCTTCGAATTCCTTGCCGCGTCAGCGAGTGCCCAGGCGATGGGACAAGTATCGTCCGGTCAGCGTATCCCCGTTCATCGCGTGAGATCGGTCGGCACGCCCTCGAATGGCACCGTGTCGCCATTCTGCCCGACGCCCGGCCCCAGATCCATGACCCAGTCCGCCCGAGCGATCACGTCCAGACTGTCCTCGATGACGACCACGACGTTAATTCCGTAGATACTCGCTGGTCAGCGAATTCTTCGCAGTGAGCAGCTGTTTGGGCGTGCCTTCGAACATGACCTTGCCCCCCTTCGTGCCCCCTTCGGGACCCATATCGATGATCCAGTCTGCATTTTTGATCACGCTTGTGCTGTGTTCGATCACTATAACCGTGTTGCCGGCGTCCACGAGGCGGTTCATGATCTCCAGCAGGTGACGGATATCCGACATGTGTAACCCGGTTGTGGGCTCATCCAGCACATAGATGCTGCCTTGTTTGTGCAGTTCACTCGCCAGTTTGATGCGCTGGCATTCGCCACCGGAGAGCGTACTCAACGGCTGACCCAGTGTCAGGTAATGGAGGCCCACGTCGCTCATGGCCTGTAGTTTGCTCGTGATCCTATCGATTTTGAAGTATTCGAGCGCCTGCCTGACCGTCATTTCCAGCACATTGTTGATCGATTTTCCGTTTAGTTCATGCTCCAGCACTTCATCTTTAAATCGTTTTCCTTCGCAGATTTCACAGGGAGACTTGACCTCGCCCATCGCGGGAATCTCCGTGTAGATCACGCCCAGCCCTTGGCAGTTCTCGCAGGCGCCTTCCGAATTGAAGCTGAACAGGGATGGGCTCACCTTGTTCGCGGACGCAAAGGCCTTTCGCACCTCGTCCATGATGCCGGTATAGGTGCCGGGATTGGAACGGCTCGAAACACCCACGGGGGATTGGTCGATCACAATGGAGTCGGGGTGTTGACGTAGAAAAGTCTGATGAATTAGCGAACTCTTTCCCGAACCTGCGACGCCTGTGATCACCGTCAGTACACCCTGCGGGATGTCCACGCTCACATTCTGCAAGTTGTTGGCTTTTGCATTCTTGATCGGCAGTTTTCCACTGGGGGAACGGAAATCGCTTTTGATCGAAACCGACTGTTTCATATATTTTCCGGTCAGCGTGTCCGCGCTCAAGAGGTTCTTGAACGGACCTTCGTACATGATCTGGCCACCCTGAGTTCCCGCATGCGGTCCCACATCCACGACATGGTCAGCCACTTTAATGACATCAGGATCATGTTCTACGACGAGAACCGTATTTCCTCGATCACGCAGTTGTTGAAGAAGTTCATTCAGACGATGCACATCACGCGGGTGAAGACCCACGCTGGGCTCGTCGAACACATACATCACATCCACGAGGCTGCTGCTCAGGTGTTTGACGATCTTCACGCGCTGCGACTCGCCGCCGGAGAGCGTGTCTGTTTCACGATTTAAGGTGAGATATTCGAGGCCGATATCCACGAGATATTGCAGGCGCTGGATCAGTGTTTTCAAAATGGGTGTGGCTTTCGGTTCCTTGATCGTCTCGATCACACCGATCAACTGGCCCACTTCCATCGAGGCCAGCTTAGCGATATGGTATCCGTCGATCTTGCACTTCAGCACTTCCTGACTTAAGCGCGCGCCTTTGCACACCGTGCACGGCGCCATCGTGATGTAAGGCGCCACAACCTTTTGTGTACGTTCCGACATGGTCTTCACGTCGCGCGTGATGTACTTGGCGGTGAATCTGCTGATGATGCCTTCGCACGTTATATTGATATTCTTGCCTCCGACCCTTGTCTTCACTTTGTATGGTTTGCTGTATAAGAGTAGTTCCATTTCTTTGTCGCAGAACTTCGAAAGCTTCTTGTCCATGTCGAAGAGTTTCGACTGGCCGAGGAAGTTCCAGCCCCAGCTGTCGACGGCATATTCGTTGAACAGGATCGCGCCTTCGTTCAGTGTTTTGGATTTATCGAGGAACAGATCCAGGTCCACGCTCACCTTGCGGCCGAGGCCGTTGCAGTTCGGGCACATGCCCTTTGGGTCGTTGAAGGA
>DATDHE010000118.1:0-7490 GCA_036521695.1 Candidatus Acidiferrum sp.
GAATGACATGACATAGACCCGAATACGTTTGAGGTAAAAACGAATCGCGCCCGCGAAAAACTTCTCACGAAATAGCACCCCTCGGCTAGACTAAGGATCGCCGGGCCAATGATGAGATTGTGAACGCAGTTTCGGTTGGTCTATGAGCTGACGTCATGATGTCAAACAAGTTTCAAATCCGCGATCTCGGGCAGGCTCATTGGAAGTCGTACCTGGAGCCTGGAGCGAAGCGGGGGAGGGGTTAGCGATGAAACGAAGCTGGAACTGGGCAGTGTGGACCGGCGCGTCGCTGGTTTTCCTAGGAGTGGTTAGCTATCCACTGTTCTTCGTTCGCTTCCCGGGGCTTCGCGATTTTCCGTGGGCGAACCTGCCGATGATCGCGCTCGGGTTGGTGCTGCTGGCCTTGGGGCTTGTGCGCGCATTCCGACACTCGGACCTGTTTCGCGGGAAGATTTTCGGCAGCGTCCTCGCGGTGCTGGCGTTGGCATTCAGCGGATTTTTCCTCTACGGCATTTTCATCGGCGCGCGGCATGTGCTACCCGCTTCGCACGACGCGCCGCGAGTGGGCCAGACGGCGCCAGATTTCACGCTGCCGGATTCGCAGAATCACCCAGTGAGTTTGACCGGTGCGTTGAATTCTCCGTTCACTCCAGAGAGTGCAACCGGCGCCGTGAAGGGCGCGGCCCAAGCAGCCGGCGTGGTTTTGATTTTCTACCGTGGATATTGGTGACCGTTCTGCAACTCCGAGTTACGGAGTTTCGAGAAGGCGTTGCCGGAGTTCGATGCACGGAAGGTTCGAGTGATCGCGATCAGTGTGGATTCTCCCGCGGATTCCGAAAATCTTCGCCGGTCGCAGGGCTATACGTTTCCGATTCTTTCGGACGCACATGAGGACGTGATCCGCAGGTGGGATCTGGTGCACGCGCACGGCCGACGCGACGGCGCGGACATCTCGCGACCAGCAGAATTCCTAATCGATTCGTCGGGGAAGGTGCGCTGGGTGAATCTTACGGATGATTTCGTGGTCCGCGCCCGGCCAGAAGAGGCACTCGCAGCGTTTGACGCGATGAACAAATCATCGCACTCCGGAGAGTAGTGGCCTAGGCTGCTACTGCCAAATCCCAGAGTTCCGAGAGGATGCCCCACATTTAGTTGAAAGTTGAGAACAAGAAGGAGCGGCTCTCGCCCGAACTCGGATAGAGTTCGGGTTGCGAATCCCTTTGAAAGGAGAGAGCCGCCGTGAGAAAGAAATACCTTCCCTCAGCGCTGATTTTATAAAAAATCGTCGAGGCGATGTCGGGGCACGAACCCGGCGGGTTGAGCGGCTTTGTAGACATGGCAACCTTTGGAGGCTCTTCATTGGTTTGAGAAGCACCCTGAAGACCGTCTATAGGTGAGCGCGAAGGACGGCGTATCATCACCCGGAAGGCAACAGCTACATCGAACGGTCCCATCGCAACTTGAAGGAAGAAGAAGTCTGGACCTCGGAGTATCAGAGCTTGGAAGACGCGCGGACTAATATTGCTCGCTGGATCGAGGAGTACAATCCACGACCGGCCTCACCGCGGAGTCGGAAATCGCATTCCGCGCGAGGTTCGCATGGGATTTGTATTTCAAGGAGTGCGCGAAAGCTGTCGGCAATTTTGCTGGCATCGGTTGCAATCATAATGAATTCATTTTGAAAAGTAGAATGCAAACGGAAAGCGGCTAGATCTTATTCGTACCGCAAAGCGACTACGGGATCGACCATAAGCGCTCGCCGCGCCGGTATCCAGCATGCAAGAAAAGTAACAGCCAAAAGCAAGATTGAAACAGTCGTATACGTGACAGGATCGTTTCCACTAACTCCGATTAACAGCTTGCCGATCGCACGAGCGACAATCCACGACGCGAAGAGGCCTGCTCCAACGCCCGTGCCAACGAGCCTCAGTCCTTGCCCAAGCGCTAGCCTCATGATTTGGCCCCGCTCGGCGCCGAGTGCCACGCGGATTCCGATCTCGCGTGTGCGCTGGCCAACTCTAAAAGATACAATGCCATACACGCCTGCGACTGCGAGCGTTAAACCTAAGATCCCCAGAGCCGAAGCGAGCGAAGCAGCCAAACGAAATACAAAGAGTCCAGCGAGGCCCTGAACTATCTGCGGCATCGTGCGCATGTCGATGATTGGGAGATCAGGCGCGAGTCTTCGAATCTCTTCCTGTAGACTTGTAATTAGTGATTCCGGACGACCCGAGGACCGCACCTGCAACGACAAAAACGAACTAAAGTTCTGAGCGAGCGGAACATAAAAATAAGGCTGGGGATCCGGTGACAGAAAGAGGTACTGTCCATTCTGGGCTACTCCCACCACCTCGATAAAAGGCCCTTCAGCGCCCTTCAAACTGAAGCGCTTGCCGATAGGGTTTTCGTCCGGCCACATCCGTCTCGCCATCATCTGATTGACGATCGCCACCGGGATCGATTTTTCGTCGTCGGACTCCGCAAAGGTGCGCCCGCGCAGGAGAAGAACCCGCATGGTATCAAAGTAGTTTGAATCGACGCTGTTAAATGAAACCTCGGGCGGCTCCTGGCTGGGAGCGAAAGCATGGCCTTCGGGATAAATGCGTCCACTATGTCCTGGATACGCAAGCGGAACGGCGAAGGCAAGGCTGGCTGATTCGACGCCGGGCATAGCGCGGACCCGCTTCTGCAGCTCGATATAGAATGTCTTTGCGCGTGTCTCGTCGAGACCTGTTTGGCGCGGGTCCAACATCACATTGAGGACGTGGTCTGGATCGAATCCCAAATACGTGTGCTTTGCATTTCCTAGGCCTCGAACGAAAAGGCCAGCAACTATCAGCAACATCAGGGAGCCTGCCACTTGGGCCACAACCAGAAGGCCGCGGAACGAACGACGCGCTCGGCTGGAATCCGTTTGCCCATGTTCGTTAAGCGCCTCATTAACGTCCGCGCGGCTCGCGCGCCACGCCGGCCAGCTGCCCGCAAAAATTGCCGCGAGAAAGGCTGCCGCTAAGGCGTAAGCGAAAACCCTCCAATCAAAACTGGAGTCCAGCTTATAGGCGAAGTTCGAAGTGCTTGTTACCGAATGAAGAATCGATCCGCTCGCCGCGATCGCCCACTTTCCGAAAACTATCCCCGTCACTCCGCCAACCAACGTTAAAAGAAAACATTCGGTGAGCATTTGCCCCATCAGCCGTCCGCGTCCAGCGCCAAGCGCTGCGCGAATGGCCATCTCGCGCCGTCGCGCCGTCGCGCGTGCCAACAGAATGATTGCCACGTTTGTGCAAGCAAGTAGTAATAGAAAAGCAGGTAATGCGAGAAACAAACTTGCGATGACGGGAACGAAGCTGGCCACAAAAGGCGCCGGGCGGGCTAATCTCTCCGGAATCACCCGGATCTCGATTTTCCCTTCCGTTGCTGCAGATTGAGCGGTCAATCGTGTGGCAACAAGATCTGCGGAACTCTGCGCCTGTGTGAGACTCACGCCAGGCTTCAACCTTGCCAACACCGTCAGTCGTCGATCATGCCTGTCCGTCCAGAATCCGCTCGAACCCTGATCCGCAGCCATCGCCCCCAGGGGTAGATACCCATCCATTTCAAAAAAGAACAGTGTCCCGTGAAACTCCCGTGGCGTAACGCCAATAATTGTCGCCGCCTTTCCATTGACAAGCACCTGTTTGCCGACGACGCTGGGGTCCCCGGCGAACCTCTTCTGCCAATATGAATATCCGAGAACCACCAGTAGCTCTTCGGCCGGCTTTTCGCCCTCTCCGGAAAACAAAAACCGCCCTAGAAGTGGCTTGATTCCAAGAGCAGAAAAATAGTTTTCGCTTACAGCGCTATACGCTAATTCATTTGCCTTGCCGTTGGCGCTAAGCCCGGCTACACCGAGCCCATACGCGAACAAGTCGGAGAACGCGTCTGACTGCTTTCTGAAATCAAGAAGGTCGGGAAAGGAAAAGTTCGAACCTTCCTTCTGCTGCGAAAATGCGAGAACCACAATTTGATCTGGCGCGGTTATAGGCAGCGGACGGAGCAGCCAGCCGTTCATCACACTGAATATCGCGGTATTGGCGCCAATTCCGAGGGCCAAAGTAATCGTGACTAGCGCTGTCAGGGCTGGTGCCTTTCGCAGCATGCGGAGCCCATAGCTCACATCCCGCATCAAAGTTTCGACCATGTCTCCACTCCAAAAGCATCTTCGTGTCGTTTTCTTCGAAGACTATCTACGGCGTGCTTTTTTGCTTCGCACAAATTCGTGAGCTCGAACGGAAGGGACCCATGATCGTTTTCGCACTCTGCTTCCAATACCGGCGGTGTGCGCAGGCGAGGCCCGATTTCGACGCGAGGTCTGAGAATTTTTCAACAAGTTTTCCTCGGATCGATTCTGCTTGCGCGTTCGAAATAAAGAGATCGACAAACCAGCCTATAACTCGCGGAGGCTGAGCGAGATGCGCTTGGGACAGTACGATAGCTCCTGCAGAGAATCGAGACCCTCGGTCATGCACTGGAGTGCGCAGTGTATGCGATTTTCAGCCGCCAGGCCTCTTGGCTTAACACAAAGAGCGCTTGGGGACCGTCCCGCCAGTTCAATCTAGCACGCTGAGGCAGCTGTTCTCTACCCTAACTGGTGGTCAAACTCCGACGAGTGTCCCGAAGATCACAGATTTTTTCACAGCCGATGAGTTCAAGAAGGCTGGGCTTTCTAAACTGCGTGCCGAAGAAATCACAGCTTTGAACGCTGCGGTTTTTCGGGTGATGGTCAAGATTAACTCTCAGGCTGAATCGCGCAGCGTGACTAACGTCTCGGCGTAAGTAACAAAGCTTCAACAGTCTAATCAGCATTCGGTTTGCAAATTGAGGAGTGATTGTGATTGGGAACTTTCGGCAAACGTCATCCTGATCGTACCCTCATCGAAGGTTACTCCAGAGAACTAGTCAGATTTTTTGGTAAGTTTGGAAGTGCCGGGCCCGCTTCTTCGGCAAGCGCGTTGCCCTCCGTGCCAACGTCTGTGAGACAAGTCTAGTACCCTTAATTAATGAGCACTACGTGTCTGGCTGCGACTAGGGCCAGTCAGCAAGGCCTATCGGACTGTGGAAAGCCATGCCTGCAAGAGGCTGCGCCAGTGGTTGGACTCCACACAAATGGAGTACTAGGACTAGTCTCTTTATATCCAAAATGAACCGCTATAGAGAACCGCGCAACAATTTTCGCCACACTGGGTTGTTGCGGAGTGCGTTCGATAAATCGAACGCGGGTGGGAACGCGTGCGCGCGAGCCGATTTCTGTCGTAACGGATGGGCAACCGACAGGGCGGCAATCCCATCTATTTGTTTACCAACTGCAGGATAGTTCGTGCGTAGCTGGAGTCGGTGAAGTACGCGCTTGCTGCCGCTGGGGCACTCCCTGCTCTGTCCTTGCTTACAGCACAAATACTTCTTATCTCGAGGGCAGGCACATCATGAACGGAAAAATTTCTTGGGTTCTTTCTCTTTCTTGTGCGAGTTTTTTCGCTGTTCCGACGTTCGCGCAGTGTAGAAACCAGCAGGACAGGGCCTGCTGGAGTCTCCAATATATTCTTTATGCGGCGGAAACCGATTTTCGCGAGTTCCGCAGCAGCACACCTCTCAAACCTAGAGATCCCAAACTCACACCGCCGAACCCGAACCTTTCGGTAGACGCAATCCGTGTGCCCTGCCATACAGATTTCTGGTTGAGCAGCGAGGTGGCCTTATACATGTGCTCCGCGGAGGTTCCAGCCCAGGAAGCTGAGGAGTGGTACACCAAGACAATGGCCGACCTTCATGAGCTCCAGTATTTGTGGCAATTCAAGAGCGAGTCGCCCGGCACGGATCATTATGTTGACGCAGGGCCGCAGGGTTGTGAGGTAGCTCGGTTGGAAACAACCAACTACGGCGGGTATCACTTGGAAGGACCTTACATCGCAGATGGACCTTACCTCGGGCAGTGTCCATTGCATCTGCAAACTGTTAGACAGAGCGATGGCACGGCGAAGATTTCGTTTTGGTTGAACTCGTCCGTGAATCTGGTGCGGAATCCGGCACCGCCGTCCAGAGCTTTGGAGCTGTCAGCCTCGGCGAAGTCAGAAGCACCACAGCCGCGCGCAGCTTCGGCTCCGGCAGCAACCCCTCAGCCCGCGGCGGCAACTGCTGCGCCGACAACTCCTCCGTTGGCAACAACAAATAACATGCTCGCGCCTGCGGTGCAGAGCCCGGGAGAACCGTCATCGAAGAGGTACGCCGATTGCGACGATTTGTGCCAGGGACTCAAGAAAGTATTGGAAAACCGCGCGACTTCGTTCCGGCAACTAGGGGTTAAGCGCGGGAGTTCCGTCCCTTCCAGAGGCGCCTCATTCGGGGAAACGGTCAGACTCTCCGGAGCGGGGAGCTGTTTGATTAATGCGGAGCCTTCTGCGGGCGCGCGATCTTCTGCAAGGAATGAACCTGTCTCGAGTGTCCATTTCGCTCCGGCGTCCACAAGAGGTGCCAAGGCGAGTTCGTCGCTGGCACCTGGCAGGCCGGCACCGCAGTACGTTTGCTACTGGCCGCAAGATTCGGAGGCGGCCGCGGAAAGTGAGTTTCTTGCTCTCGAAGAGTTGCTGCGCTTGCTGATACCCACCAGTTGGTTGACGCAACAGAACATCGCGGCCGACGAACTTTCAGGTGCGCAGATGACGGTTTGGTCCGCTCGGGATTCCAAGAATAGGGCCGCTATCGGGCTCTACCTGAGCGGCAGATCGGTGGGTTTGCACATTTCGGCGGGTGAGTAGAACTCCCGACTTTGCCTCGCAAGGAAACTGCCTGGAATTTCAGGCGCTGCTCGATACCCGCTAATCCGGCTGGTTAACTGTTGAACTGCAAATCCGATTAATCCCGAATCGTCGGGTAATCGGACAAGTGGTTTCACTCGTCAGGTGTGTGGCTTTCCGGACAGGTCAAGTTCTAGGACGGACCCGGTGTTGTGGTGTTGGACGGCAGCGCCGCGAGATAAGCGGCGAAGTTTTCGTTGAACAACGCGCCGGGCCGTTTTTCCCTCAGAAGCGCCACGGCATCTTCACCTTTCATCCCGAGATAGGTCAGCACCAATCCCGCGACCAGAGCCGAGCGGTTGAGACCCAGGCCACAGTGCGCCAGAACTTTCTGGCCGTTGGCCACCAATCGAGCCGCGAGCGTCGCCAGCGCGTGCAGCTTGTTCAAATCCGGCAGGTCCTGATCGAAGATGGGAAAGTAGACGTAGAGCATGTGATTGGGAATGTTTGGAATGCCCAAGTCGAGATCACCGTCCAGGTCTATCACCGCAGTAATGCCATGATCCTCGATCAGCTTCCAGTCATCGATTGACGGGGAAATAAACAGCTGACGTTGCTGATCGAGCGGTACGAGATCCATCGAAGATTTCCCCGACTTAAGGGTTCAACAGTAACGATTTGTTGAGAATGTTTCAATGGCTCCTGGTAAGTCGCGTACCG
>DATDHE010000119.1:0-15856 GCA_036521695.1 Candidatus Acidiferrum sp.
ACCGGGATTTGAACGCTCGGCCCTCGATATTCTCCACCATCACGAATCCTTTGATGGCAAAGGTTATCCAGCCGGATTAAAAGAAACGGAAATTCCGATCGTCTCCCGCATCGTCACAGTGATCGATGCCTTCGATGCCATGGTCTCTTCCCGCCCCTACCGCAAAGGCCTTCCCCACGAAGAGGCCGTCCGCCGCCTCATTCAGTGTAGCGGCACCCAGTTCGACCCGGTGGTTGTCCAGTGCTTCCTTTCCTTCGCGCAAGCAGAAATGGACACCGTCTTCGCCGCCGCGGGCACGTCCGTCTCCTCGGCCCTCTAAGCCATTCGTTCGCTCCGCAAGTCTTCGTTTTTCCTAGCCCGGTCTCCCCGCTCGTGCACCACGACGAAACTCGTCCAGGGCTTGAAGGATTGCCGGTCCGTACAACTCCGTTTTACGTTCGCCAAATCCAGAAACGCCTCGAATCTCGCGAAGCGAACGAGGTTGTACGCGGCAAAGCTCGTCGAGCGAAGTGTCGTGCATGACGATGAACGCAGCAGTGCCACGCTCTTTTGCAGTTGCCCGGCGCCACTCACGAAGATATTCCCACAGCTCGGGGTCTATCCCCGCAGCCAATCTTCTGACGCTTAGATCTCCGGCTGAAATCCGCGTCGGCTCTCGCCGATTTTCGTTTGCCTGAAAAGCTCCACCGTTCCTCGCGCTCGCTGCCGCGGCTGCAGCAATACGCTTCTTTGCCTTCTTCGCGTTAGTCGCTTCCAGCCATTCAGGCTCTCCGACGCACACATCGCAAGCTCCGCAAGATTTCCATTTACGGTTTTCTCCGAAGTGCGAGCAGATCTGATGATGCCGGCATATTTTCGCTTCGACGAAGTTCCGAATCTCATGATACCGCCGCCAGGCGCGATGTTTTTCCGCTGGATCGCTCAACTGCTCCACGAAATACGTCAGCAATCCCACATCGCGCTTTTGCCAAAGCAAAATGCAATCCGCTGGTTCACCGTCGCGCCCCGCGCGCCCTGCTTCCTGATAATACTGCTCAATCGATTTCGGCAGCGACAGATGAATCACCGCGCGCACCGCCGCCTTGTTGATCCCCAATCCAAACGCAATCGTCCCCACCAACACGCGCACTTCGTCCGACATCCATCGCTCTTGATTCTGCCTCCGCGTCTCGCCATCCATCTTCCCATGATAACCAATCGCGGCAATTCCCTGCTCCGCCAAAAAATCCACCGTTTCCTCGACCCGCGCGATCGTCGGCGCGTACACGATCACATTGCTATCCGCATACTTCCGCATCCCTCGAATCAAAAGTTCGGACTGCGTCTTACCCACGCATTCGTTCACGATGTACTGCAAATTCGGCCGGTGAAAACTTGCGATATATTTATCCGGCTCGCGCAGCTTCAGTTGTTCGATAATGTCGTGCCGCACGCGCTTCGTCGCGCTCGCCGTAAACGCCGCAATCGGCTGCTCCGCAAAATGCTTTCGCAGTGAGCTCAATTGCCTGTACTCCGGCCGGAACTCGTGCCCCCACTCCGAAATGCAATGCGCCTCATCAATCGCAAAAAAAGACACCGGCACGCGCTTCAGCCACCCAATCGTGTCTTCCCGCGCCAGCCGTTCCGGCGAAAGATACAAAAGCCGGTACGCTCCTTCCATCGCCTTGTGCTGCACCCACGACTGAACGTCTCCCGCCAGCGTGCTGTTCAGTAAAGCCGACGGAATTCCCATTTGTGTAAGCTGCGCCACTTGGTCCTGCATCAAGGCAATCAGCGGCGAGACTACAATCACCGTTTTGTCCTGCAAAATCGCAGCCGGCAATTGATAGCAAAGCGATTTGCCCCCACCGGTAGGCATTACCACGCAAGTGTCCCGCCCGCCCAGCAAACTCTTAACAATATTTTCCTGCAAAGGACGAAACGCGTCGTATCCCCAGTATTGCCGAAGCGCTCCAAGCAGCTCTGTGTCCGAACTCATGCACAGAGTATAGTTCCCGGCCGGGGCGTGGTCTATGAAGCTCTGCCCCCGCGCTAGTTCTTCGCTGAGCTTCTATCTTGAACAACGCCAGCCTTATGTGAAAATTCGTTCACATGCCGCTCGCAGCAGATTCCGACTTATCTCTTGACAATGCAGCGCCAACAGCGTAACTCATCACGCGAAAAGCTCGCTTTCCAGTCCGGGCGGCATCGGCGATTATCGGCATTGCCTCCCACAAAGCATTAGACGGAGTTCATGACATTTAAACTGGATTACCACTTCGTTGTGGAGGCCCCACTGTGACTTGGAATCAGATTTATGACCCGTTGGGCCATTGGTGGCTCTCCACACTAGTTGCCGCTCTGCCCGTCGTCGTTCTTCTCGGCCTGCTCGCCGGCTTCAAAGTTCGCGCGCATCTCTGCGCCGTTGCAGGCGCTGCCACCGCCATTCTCTGCGCCATCCTCGTCTTCCACATGCCGGCCCAAATGGCCGTCAGCAGCTTCCTTTACGGCTCCGCCTACGGCCTGCTCAAGATCGTCTGGATCGTAATCGCCGCCGTCTTTCTTTACGACATCTCCGTCGAGACCGGCCAGTTTGAAATCATGAAGCAATCCGTCGCCGCCATCACGCCTGACCGCCGCCTCCAACTCCTCCTCGTCGCCTTCTGCTTCGGCGCCTTCATCGAAGGTTGCGCCGGATTCGGCGCGCCCGTCGCTATCGCTGGCGCCTTCATGATCGGCCTCGGCTTCAAACCCTTCCACGCCGCCGCGCTCAACCTCATCGCCAATACCGCCCCCGTCGCTTGGGGCGCCATCGGAACCCCTGTCCACGCCCTCGCCTCCGTCACCGCCCTCCCCGAAAGCGATCTCAGCGCCATGATCGGCCGCATCCTCCCCATTACCGCAGTAATCGTTCCCTTCTGGCTCGTCCGGGCGATGGTTAGTTGGTCCGAAACGTGGGAAGTCTTCCCCGCCATCCTGGTGGTAGGTATTTCCTTCGCGGGCACGCAATGGTTTTGGGCCAATCACATGGACAGTAATCTCGTCGACATTGCCGCTGGCGTCGTGTCTCTCCTCGCCACAATGCTCTTCCTCCGCTTCTGGAAACCCAAGCGCATCTGGCGATTCCCAGAAGAGCGCGACGCCGACGCCACCAAAGGCACCGCCGCAGTCCAGGCTTCTGTCACCGACACCATGGGCGACGAATGGAAAATCCGTCAACGCTCCCTCGCCGGCACTCGCTACACCGCCGCTCAAATCGCCAAAGCATGGCTCCCCTTCGCCATTCTCTCTCTTTTCGTCCTCGCCTGGGGCCTGCCCAGCATCAAGCTAGCCATGAACAAAGCCACCACTCCCGCCTTCACCGTCGTCATGCCCGACGGCAAAAATCGCCCCGGACCCGCCGGCTGGGACTGGCCTTATCTGCACGCCAAAGTATTTCGCACTCCTCCGGTAGTGGCCAAGCCCGCCTCCGAAGCCGCCCGCTTCGATTTCAACTGGCTCACCGCAACCGGCACCGGCTGTTTCCTGGCTGCCATCGTCTCCGGCGTGATCCTCGGCCTAGGTCCCGGCAAAATCCTTAGAATCTTCCGCGGTACACTCGTCCGCCTGCGCTTCGCCATCGTTGCGATGACCTGCATGCTCGGCCTCGGCTACGTCACGCGCTACTCCGGCATGGACGCTGTCTTAGGCCTCGCCTTCACGCGCACCGGCTGGTTCTTTCCCTTCTTCGGCGCCTTCATCGGCTGGCTCGGCGTCGCACTCACGGGCAGCGACACCTCCTCCAACGTTCTCTTTGGCGGCCTCCAAAAAATCACTGCCCAGCAGCTCAACCTCAGCCCCATCCTCATGTGCGCCACCAACAGCGCCGGCGGCGTGATGGGCAAAATGATCGACGCCCAATCTATCTGCATCGCCACCGCTGCCACCAACCAGGTCGGCCAGGAAGGCTCCATCTTCCGCTTCGTCTTCTGGCACTCGGTAGCCCTGGCCTCCATCGTCGGCGTGATCGTCATGCTCTACGCCTACGTCTTCCCCCAATTCATCCCCAACGGCCTAACGTTCATCCACTAGCGCCGCGGCATCCTGTCTATCTTTGTGGGGGCACGATACATCGTGCCCTTTGCATTTCCTTCTCGTAGGGACGGGTTGAGCGATCAGGCAGCAAGGAAGAGCATCGGTATTTCTCTTCTGCTCTGTCGTCTGCTTAACTCCAGCTGTTGCACAAGAACTCCCGTCTTTGCTCTCTAGCCTCCAGTCTGAACGCGACCGTGCCGCGAAGGAATTGATTCTGAATAGAATCTCGACGGAATATCCAGATGCTGACCCGACACTACTAAAGATTGCCAGCGAGACTGACGACACTGAAATCAAATGGATCGCTATCAGGGGGATTGGCTGGGTAAAGTTCAAAGACGCAGCGCCGTTCTTGAAAAAAGCTCTATTTTCTAAGAGATTTACGTTCGTTCAAACTCTGCACGCTCGCTTGGCGAGATTCACGATATTTCGGCCGTACCTGATTTGATCTCTATATTGAAAACCGAACAGGACAGTGGAGTGATTGAGCAGACTGCACTGGCTTTGCAAATGCTTGATGCGACCGAAGCTGTGCCGGTTCTCAAGACCAGAGCCACGAATCCATCCCCTGACGTCCGCTTATGAATACTAGGAGCAATTGAAACACTCGATTCGGAGAAAGATGTCCGTTTTTTTGCGAATTTCCTTTTCGACGAAAACGAGTTCGTAGCCGCGAGAGCCGCCCACCCTGGGCCTTACTCGTTCGGAGAAGGCGTTAAGAACGCTCAGCGCTGGTGGAAGGATAACGGACGGACATGGAAACAGTAGCCGAACGGGCAATTCGTGCCTCAACATGGCTTCCTGAAGACTGATTCGCGGGTCCCAACTCCCCATCTTTTCCCCATGGTAGTATCCTTTACCCGACAATGAACTCCTCCCTCCTCACCGAACTCCGCGCCATCACTGGCTCCCGCGCCGTCATCACCTCCCCCGAAGAACTCCACACCTACGATTCCGACGCCCTAACCAATTTCCGCACCATGCCTCAAGCCGTCCTCCTCCCCTCTTCCGCCGCCGAAGTCCAAGCCGTCCTCCGGCTCTGCCACCGCGAACGCATCCCCTTCGTAGCCCGCGGCTCTGGCACGGGCCTAAGCGGCGGAGCGCTTCCCGTAGAAAACGGCATCGTCATCAGCCTCGCGCGCATGAACCGCATCCTCGAAGTCGATCTCCCCAACGCCCGCGTCGTCGTCGAACCCGGCGTCATCAATCTCGACGTCACGGCCCGCGTCCTCCCGCAAGGCTATTTCTACGCCCCCGACCCCTCCTCCCAATCCATCTGCAGTATCGGCGGCAATGTCGCCGAGAACTCCGGCGGCGCCCACTGCCTCAAATACGGCTTCACCACCACGCACGTCCTCGGCCTCGAGGTCGTCCTTCCCGACGGCACGCTCGTCCGCCTCGGCGGAAGAACCCTCGACACCCCCGGCTACGATCTCCTCGGCGTGTTCGTCGGCTCCGAGGGCACTCTCGGCATCGCCACAAAAATGATCCTTCGCATCGTCAAGCGCCCCGAGTGCGTGCAAACGCTGCTAGCCGCCTTCCCGGACACCAACGAAGCCGGCGCCGCCGTCAGCAGCATCATCGCCGCTGGCATGCTCCCCGCCGCCATCGAAATGATGGACAACCTCGCCATCCAAGCCGCCGAAGCCGCCGTCCACGCCAACTATCCGATGTGCGGCGCGCTCCTCCTCGTCGAACTTGACGGCCCCATCGCCGAAGTCGAATCTCTGATGGCCCACGTCAACGAAATCTGCCGTGCACACGCCGCCTCCGAAATCCGCGTAGCCCAATCCGACGCCGAGCGCGCCCTGGTCTGGAAAGGCCGCAAAGCCGCCTTCGCCGCCATGGGCCGCATCTCCCCCAACTACATCGTCCAGGACGGCGTCATCCCCCGCACCGCTCTCCCGCAAGTCATGAGCGAAATCTCCCGCCTCAGCGCCGCAGCAGGCATCCGCGTCGCCAACGTCTTCCACGCCGGCGATGGCAACCTCCACCCGCTCGTCCTCTACGACGCCCGCATCCCCGGCCAACAACACGCCGCCGAATCCCTCTCCGCCAAAATCCTCGACCTCTGCATCGCCGCTGGCGGCTCCATCACCGGCGAACACGGCGTTGGCCAGGACAAAAAATACGCCATGTCCAAAATGTTCGCCGAACCTGACCTCGCCACTATGCAACGCGTCCGCTGTGCCTTCGACCCGTTGCAACTGAGCAATCCCACCAAAGTTTTTCCGACGCCGCGCTTCTGCGGCGAAAAACCCGGCGAGTACACCCCGCATCCCGCCGAACTCTCCGGCGCCGCGGACCGCTTCTAATGTCATCCGGTGGATAGGTGGGGAAAATGGTCGGTTAATTCTCGCTCACTTGTATCAGACATTTCGGGACGAAGCACGCGTATTTCTAATGTGCCCGTGAATATCGATTTCATTTTCGGTGCTTCGCCCCTCGTCTGGTAGTTTCAGTACCCCAAAATTCCACGGAGTTTGGATTTTCTTCCAGGTGATTTACTTCCGTGGGGAATAAATATTTGTAGAATCATGGACTTACAAGAAGCCCTCACGGCATGCATCCTGCCTTCAACCAATTTGGAGGTGTCATGCTTCTCAGAAAAAATCATTATCTTGCCTTCGCCGGAGTCTTACTCTCCCTGGGGGGGATCATTGCGGCGGCTGCGGCGATCTCTGGCCGACCTAAGCCTGTGACGGTTCCCGAACAGACGCCGATTGCTGTCACTCTTGATCAAGGATTGGCAAGTGACAAGAATCGTCCCGGTGATCATTTCGAAGCTAAGGTTTCTGCGCCTATTGTCATTGATGAACACACGGTCATTCCACAAGGTGCTCGTGTCCAGGGACTCGTTGTGGATGCACGCCCATCAGGCCGGTTGACGGGTCGCGCGCGTCTGCAACTCTCTCTTGAATCCATCGATGTGGCTGGCAAGTCCTATCCGCTACAAACAACCGCTTCCCAGAAGATCGGCGGCAATCACAAGAAGCGCAACTGGGCATGGATCGCCGGAGGTGGCGGTGGAGGTCTCTTGGTTGGCGCGCTAGCGGGTGGCGGTAAAGGTGCGTTGATTGGAGGACTGGTCGGTGCCGGAGCTGGCACCGCAGTGGCCTTCGTGACTGGGAAAAAGGACATACATCTCAGCCCGGAAACGCCCCTGACGTTCCATCTGGCGCAGCCGGTCACGATCAACGTAAAAAGCTAGGGGTGGCCTTAATCAGTATTGAAAATCTGTGAGAGTTCGGCGCAATCCCTTCAGAAAGCGATTGCAAGACGCCTTTTCTAATTGCGGCGTGTAAAAGTTCATTCCAAGGGTCATACTGCCAGGGAAGACCCCCCGCGTCTTCCCACCTCAGGAGAATCGTATGAACTGTTTTCTTTTTTTCTGTTTGAAGGAAAACCCTACGGTGGTCTGCGCGCTGGGAATACTGGCGATTGCTGGCTTGGTCGTTGGTTGCAGCGGCGGCACTCCCCCTTCGATGATGCCGCAGGCGGAGACCGGCACCGTGATGGTTTCGATCAGCGATCCGCCCAGCTGTAAATATCCAAATGGAGATTTTATGCACGTCTACATCACGGTTCGATCCGTGCAGGCGCATATTGATCCCAAAGCTTCGGACAGCAGTTCTGGCTGGCAAGAGCTAGCGCCCCAGTTGGCCAATCAGCCCATGCAGATCGATTTATTCTCGGATGCACAAACCAACTGTGTCTTAGCGCAACTCGGCTCAGCGAGCCTACCTGTTGGCAGCTACCAGCAAATCCGTTTGTTGCTCGTGTCCAATTCGGCTTCCGGGGCCGGAACGCCCTCCACGAATGCTTGCGCAGGCAATGGCTTTAATTGTGTTGTGCTGAGTGATGGCACCATCCATGAACTGGAACTGAGCAGCCAAGCCAATACCGGGCTAAAAATTCCGCCGGGCCAGATTGTCGGCGGCCCCATCCAGGTCGCTTCGGGACAAAGCGTTGATCTCAACATTGATTTCAACGCTTGCGCTTCCATCGTCCAGGAAGGAAACGGCAAGTTTCGCTTGAAGCCAACGCTTACGGCGGGCCAAATCAGCCCCAACGACTCTGGCATTGGCGGCCAGGTGGTCGATTCCGTCACTAAAGCACCCATTGTTGGCACCGTTCTTGTAGCAGCTGAAATGCCGGACACCACTGGGGTCGATCGTATTGTGATGCAGGCAAGTACGGATGCTCAGGGAAATTTCCGATTCTGTCCTCTTCCCTCCGGTACGTTTGATATCGTCATTGTCGCCGTCGGGCCCGACAATCTTCCTTACAACGCCACCTCCGTTCTAAACGTACCCAATGGTACAAATCTCAATACGATTCCATTGGTTGCAGAAGTTGGCGCGTCCGCTCCCGCAATTCTCCAAGGGTTTGTGACCGCCAGCACGGCTGCGGGTGGCGCCTCGGTGGACGTGAGCTTGGCCGCTCTCCAAACCGCTTCCGTCGCCACAACTATGACCATAACGCGGCAACTCAATATCCCATTGCAAACAATCCCGGCCACCAACACCAGCCCGGCGATTCTTTCGACCGGACTCATCTCCGTTTCCACCAATACCAACTGCCCCGTCGGTAGCCCGGCAAACGCAAATTGCTCGCCCTATTCTTTGATCGTCCCGGCAAGTAATCCCACCATTGGCGTTTTCAGTTCTTCGGGAGTTGTCTACACAGCCCCCGCCGCAGGAGACGTTTTGTTCACCGTGGATGCGATTGCAGCACAACCCATGAGCGGCGGAGTTTTAGACTGCCTCCCGTCTGAACAGGCCACATCTAAAGACATAAACAATCAGCCTTTGAAAGTCACCGCTGGAACAATGACAAACGTAGCGCGCATTGATTTCACCGGTTGTACCTGATTCGCAACCGTGCCTTATAAATCGATGCTCTACGGCGCTGTTGCTGGCCGGGACTTACTCTGTTCCTCTCTTCATTGCCCACATTTGGTTCGAGACACGGGAAACTCGCCTCGCTCACCACCAGGTTGACCGCGCGTCATAGCATGTAGCCGCTCCTTTGCGCGGTCTCAATCTGTGGAAGACGTTTATGATTGTATTTAGGCCTGAGCTGAAATGGATCGCGCTGGCTGGGCAATAACACGGCCACACCGTTGCGACTCCGTGTGCAATTCGCGCCGCAAAGTATTAGACTTGCCTATAGCGCACTCGCGCGATCCTCGCAGCCGTGCATCAATGCTGCAAGGAGGGTACTCATACGGCTTTCGTTGTTTTCCGTGTTTTACTCCCCAGGAGAATTTTGACGGTTGCGGCCTGCGTGCTGGCTTGCCCTTGGTTTCAGCCCCCTCTGGCTTTAGCGCAACACTTCGGCCACCCGCACCCTAGCGGCGAACACTTCAGATCTGCTGGCCCCGTAGGCGCGCCGCATGTGGCCGCACGGGCTTCACGCGTAACGTTCTTGCGCCCCCCGAACGGTTTCCCAGAGCGCCCACCTCTAATTTTTCGCCGCTCTTTCTTCATCCGCGCGCCGTTTCTCTGGTCCTGGCAAGCTTTCAATTCTTCTTGGTGGCTGTACTGCGGTCCGATCTGGGGCTGGAATTCCGGCTGCGGCGATTTCTTCTTTTCCGCACCTGCTACTGAACATTATCTGGCCCCGCCGATGACCTACTCGAGTCCCGTTTACCTGTACAGCTTGGATGGCCACCAGTTAGTGCAGCTTTATCTGAAAGACGGCACAGTGTATAGCGTCAACGACTACTGGTTCGTCGACGACAAGATACATTTCACCATGCTCGATGAGAGTGCCACGAAATCCGTCGAGCAGGTGATCGCCTTCGACGATTTGGATGCCCAGAGAACCATCGATATGAATACGCGCCGCGGATTCCGAGTCGTGATGCGTAATGAGCCCCTCGAGCAGTATTTGCGAGATCATCCGGATCTCACCCCGCCACTTCTTCAGCCTCCCCAAAAAAACGAACCGGCGCCCCACCATCATCGTTGAGGACGCCCCCTCCTCGCACCTCTCGGCTGGTTCTTAGCCTTATGAGCGATCATCTATCCTCTCTTCCAATAGCACAGCCACGGTGTCGCCCACTTCTTTCCCGATCGCTTTGCGTATGTCCGTCCTTACAGGCAGCTTATGCGTGCCGTCTCCCATCGCCATAAACGAACTTCGAAACGGATGACCATCGATTTTGCCCTTCACCTTTACCAACCCACGAGTCCCAAAAAAATTGACCGGACCCGGCCAGACCACATACGTCCATCCACTTTATCCCTGCTTTTTTGCAATTTAGCCCTGAATTTTTTGTTGATCATGATCTTCGAGCCCTTCCCACATCGTTTCAACGCTTTAGCCTCGCGAACCACGGACTCTTCAATCTCCTCGTCTACCCTGTAACATTTTCTACCCACGATTCGCGCAAGTTTCTACCATGAGCCAAGTTTCCCGCGGTTTGACTCTTGACAATCGATTACTTATTATCTATAGTAACTATTAGGCAACATTGCGCCCTTTATCTGGAACGCCAGCACCCTTGCTGGCGTTTTGCTTTTTGCACCTTATTTCGAAGAGCTAAGTCCTTTGTCTGCGACTCTTAAGGAAAACACCCGGGATGGGGGGAGCCGCACAAAACAGGTCATTCCCCGAGGACACCAGCTTCTCAACCTCGGGTTCGCTCGCCTCCTATTGACACTCTATATGTGGATATATACTATTCCTATAGAGCGCCGATAGGAGAAGCGTCTTGAACTCTGAACCAACAACCCTACTGCAGGGGACTTTGGACTTGCTGATCCTGAAATCGCTTATCGCCGGAGAGATGCACGGCTTGGGAATCTCGCGCAGAATCCAGCAGATCACTAGCGGTACTTTCGTTGTTAAGCCTGGCTCGCTTTTCCCCGCTCTCCATCGAATGGAGGAAGAGGGTTGGATCTCATCTTTTTGGGGAGATTCCGAAAACAACCGCCGCGCGAAATTCTACCGCCTGACCAAGCCTGGACGGAAGCAACTCGAAGCCGAAACCAAGAGATGGGGCCGCATTTCATGGGCGATCGCCCAAGCCTTGGAAGCATCCTAGCGAGGTGTTTGCATGCCGCTCCTTGTGAAAGTCCAAAGTTTCCTACGGAATCTGTTTTTATCTCGTCGGGTGGATGCAGATCTCGACCAGGAAGTTCACACGCAACTGGAACTGCTGGCCGAGGAAAACATTCGCGCAGGCATGCCGCCGGCGGAAGCACGACGGGCCGCGCGAATCGAATTTGGCGGCATCGAACAAGTGAAAGAAGAGGTTCGCGAAAAAAGGGCTGGCAATTGGGTCCACTCCGTTATCTCCGATTGCCGCTACGGTCTTCGCCAACTCCGCAAAAATCCTGGCTTCACTACCGTCGCCGTCCTCATCCTTGCGCTCGGCATCGGCGCATCCACGGCAATTTTTTCTCTTGTGGATGCCGTTCTACTCCGCACGCTTCCTTATCCGACTCCGGAAAAAATCGTGCGCGTGTGGGAACAGGCTCCCGACGGCCACCCAATGAACTTGTCGGACCCCAATTTCGACGATTTTCTTGCACAGAACAATACTTTCTCGAGCTTCGCGGCATATGGGTTTGGACTGACGTCCATATCCGGCGGCAGCGAGCCCGTGCGTGTCGACATCGCCGTGGTCTCCCGCGACTTCTTTAGAGCCCTGGGCGTCGAGCCTTTTCGCGGCCGCGCTTTTGCTCCGGACGAGCAGCGCTTGCATGGCGCGCCGGCGATGATCGTTAGCTATAGCTATTGGCAGCGATATCTCGGAGGTGCCGCGGATCTCTCCAAGTTCCACTTGGCGATGGAGGGAGGAGTCTATCCGGTTGTCGGAGTGATGCCGACAGGATTTGATTTTCCGCCCGGGGTTGCCGCATGGATTCCGCGCGAACTCGACTCGGAGACTCCAAGCCGCACAGCACATAATTGGCGAGGTCTCGGCCGCGTCCGCGATGGGGTCACCGTGGCTCAGGCGCGCGCGAATCTCAGCACGGTTGCTCGCCGCATTAAAGAGCAGTACGGAAAGGAGGTCGATCTCAACGACGCTGCGGTAATACCGCTCGCCGACGCAATGGTCGGAGATGTGCGCACGGCTCTTCTGACCCTTCTGGGAGCTGTGGGCCTCTTGCTCCTCGTCGCATGCGCCAATGTCGCCGGCTTACTCATAGCGCGCACGTCCGTCCGCCGCAAAGAATTGGCAGTGCGTGCGGCGCTCGGGGCAGGCCGCGGCCGTCTGATTCAGCAGTTCCTTACTGAGTCTTTTGTGCTTTCCTTCACTGGAGGCGCATTGGGCATTTTGATTGCAACTTGGGCAGTAAGGGTACTTCCCGCAATTCTTCCGACAAACCTGCCGCGACAGCAAGGCATTGCCATTAACGTATCTGTCCTGCTGTTCGCTTTGGCCGCAATCGTAACTGTCGCCGTTTCGCTCGCGCTGTTTACCGCTTGGCGTGCGGGTGCGGGAGATCTCCAGGAAGCATTGAGCGCCGGCTCTCGCAGCTACAGCGGCGGGGGCACTAGCCAGCGGCTACGCAGCTTTTTGGTGGTCGGCGAAATGGCCACCACTCTTGTGATTTTGGCCGGGGCAGGACTGCTCGGCCGCAGCTTTATGCGGCTCATTTCCACGAGCCCTGGATTTCGCCAGGAAAACCTGATCACTATGGAGTTTTCGCCTCCAATTCCGCAGGGGCAATGGGGGACGGACCCGTCAGCCATCGCGCGGCAAATCCATCTCATGGACGATCTATTGGCTCGCCTTAGCGCGATTCCCGGTGCCGAAACTGTCGGCTTGTCTGGAGCGATTCCGGTCGCGGCGGGCGACGACCTCGCTGACGGAGATTTTCTGATACTCAATGGCCAAAAGCCGCCCACGAATTTCGATGAATGGGACCGTATTGCTCAAAATCCCCCCCAAGTCGGACACGCCCTATATTGTGTTGCGGGCGAAGGGTATTTCCGCACCCTTGGCATTCCGCTTGTCCGTGGGCGCATCTTCGGCGACCAGGATGACTTGAATTCGCCGAATGTTGCGGTCATTAGTGAATCCTTGGCTCGCCAGCGCTGGCCAAATCAGGACCCCGTCGGGCAACTAATTGATTTCGGAAATATGGACGGCAACGTGAAGCCGCAGACTATCGTCGGCATCGTTGGCGATGTTCGCGCAGCAGGCCTCGACCGTCCGCCGAGCCCCATTATTTATGTCGATTACCGCCAGCGCGGAATGAACGCCAATTCATCGCCCACTATCCTTTTGCGCAGTGCCTCACCACCGGCAGAGATCGTTTCTGCGGCGCGCGGCATCTTCCACAATCTCGCTCCCGATGCCCCCGTCAGGTTCTCCAACTTCGCGGATGAAATGGGCGGCTGGCTCGCGGACCGCCGTTTTCTGCTTCTTCTAGTAGGATTATTTGCTGCCGCTGCTCTGGCTCTTGCTGCCGTGGGTATCTACGGAGTTGTGGCCTTTTCCGTTACGCGCCGCACCCAGGAGATCGGCATTCGGATGGCGCTTGGCGGCCAACCTAGCGACGTTTTGCGCTTGGTTTTAGGCGAAGGTGCACGCATGTCTGCTCTCGGCATTGGAATCGGTGTAGTCGCATCGATAGCAATCACCCGCCTCATGTCTAGCCTTCTTTTTGGCATTAGCGCTACCGACCCGTTGACATTTGTCGGCGTCGCCGTGCTTCTTTCTCTGGTCGCATTGCTGGCTTGCTACATTCCCGCGCGCCGCGCTACTCGCGTCGATCCCTTGGTCGCCCTGCGCTACGAATAAATCATGGTTCTTCGAGCCACAAGCGAACCATAAAAATAGCCGCAAGGTGTCCCATTGAAAGTAAAAGGGTTACGGCTATTTTCTAAGGAATAGAATTGAGCTCCTATTCGATTGCGCAGGAAGTGAGTCCCGACCATTTCACGGATTCTGGCGCGATCACGCACCACGAAGTGTCAACTTGAACTTCAGGATAAAGTTGCGAAGGTTGGTTAAGTAAGTCGGCGGGTGCGTCCTTCAAATACGCATCGAAGAAGGAATGCACATATTCCGCAGTGATGGCGAGTCCGCGGCGCGCATCCAGTTTGCTGATTCCTACTAAGTGCATCAGTCCGATAATATATTGGCTTTTCACCAGCATCTGGTCGCTGAAACTGAAGTGAGTGGCTCCGCGAATCGTTACAAACAAGCGCCCACTCGGAAGGCGGCTGTAAACGGATTGAAAGTCCCCGAGGATCTGCTTGCCAGCTGGATCGGCCAAATCGCGGCTGTGATCGCTGAGGAGAAACATAAAGGGCTGCTTGAGCCCTTGCTGAACCACGCTTCCATAGGGCGCGCCATCGATATCGATGCCCACCTTGCATCGCGGATCGTCATGACAGAACTGCAGCGCTTGCGCGCCGCCAAAAGAATGCCCAAACATTCCCAGCCGCTGCATATCCAGCCGCCCCATGAATTTGCCGGAGAGATCGCCACCGTTTAATTCCTCCAATTGGTTGACTACGAATTTCGTGTCGCTGGTCCACATCGAGAGAAGTCCGTTGATCAGGCCATTGGCCTGGTCTGCTGGCAGATTCTCGGGATCGTTCTTCGGGGCCTGCTGACAACTCGGCCGTCCTCAAGGACGACGATAAATGTTCGGGATAGGCCCCGAAATTGTGCCATTAATGAACCGAAGGCTGCGCGTAATAGCCCTGAGTGGTGCGCGCAGTTAGCTTGCGGTCTGCAAGATGGATTTCTAGATGGTGATATTCGTCTTGCTTCTGGTCCAAGGGCGGAGCGAACGAGATCTCGTAGTAGGCCTGCGTATCGGCGAGGCACTGTTTCAAGAATGCTGTGATGTCGTTGCCGGAGGTGAGCGCAAGACCGCCGCTCTGCGTGGCAATTACCTGTAAAGCTAGGTTGCCCCATTCGGCCTGGCTAGGTTTGCTGATTCCTTTGGTGAAAGCCTCCCACCGAAAGGCGCGCCCGCCGAAATCGGCACTGCCCAGGGGATCGATGCTGTAGAGGGTGATTTGGCCTTGCCGCAGCAGCGTCGACAGCTTCACCACATCGTTGAAAATCTCTTGCTCTTGCTTTGCATCCATCTGTTCCTGGACGCCGGGCCCAGAGAGGACCGGCCAGCCCGGCGAAATCCACAAAATGATCTTGCGCCCCGGCCGGGCCGCCTCGCGTCTCCCAAGCTCAAATAAGGCCTTCAAGGATATCTGGAGGCGCTCGACGGCACTGTAGATTCCGCCCGAGCGACGAATCGAATGTAAGCCGAGGCTGTATTTATCCAGTCCAGCACTGAGTTCGTTGCCATCACTTGAGAATTCGTCCTGAACCTTGATGCCGTCATCCGTCAGAAACGCAAGGGCCATCGGGTGGGCGAGTTGGCCCCCATCGGTCCGCATGAATTTGTCGATCTCCGAACGTTCGTAGGCAATGTTTGCAAGACCGGTGTTCACGTCATCGAGAACAAGCACGACCTCGATTGGAGCCTCGAGTCCACGGACCGCCTGAAACGTCAGGACAGTCTGAGGGACTCTATTATCCAAAATGGTGAAGTCTTGCTGCTGAAGACCGCTCACCGGCGGTCCTGACTTCGGAGTCACGACAACGTCGAGGAACATCGTACTGTTGTCGGGCTGGTTTGGCGCGATTGATTCTTGGGCTGAGACTGTGGCTGTGTAGAGCAAAGGGAGAAGCAAGAAAAAGCAGGGTCGCGCATTGATGAACATCCCTTCCCTCCATCCAAGCAAGAACCGATTGCTGACTTGGATCACTGAGGCCCTAATTGGATAGACGCTAGTCCAAGCTTGTTTAGGTACGGATCCT
>DATDHE010000120.1:0-8592 GCA_036521695.1 Candidatus Acidiferrum sp.
GAAGAAAAGTAGTTACTGGAGACGCGGCTCATGACGCAGTGGTCGGCTCTTTGGTCCACGGCGAGTTCTGCGAGTGATACGCGGAAAGCGAGAATATCGCTGAAAGAGTCGGCGTGGTCGCGCAGGTCTTCGAAGTCGGGGTAGGAGAAATGACGATTTCCGGGGAGCGAGGATTGCTGCAGGGCGAGAACAGTGATTTGTTCAGGACGAGGGACAGGAAGGGGGCGGAGCAGGAAACCGTTGACGACACTAAAGAGCGTGGTGTTGACGGCCATGCCGAGGGCGAGTGTGACGATGCCGATAATGGCGAAGCCGGGGTTCTTTAATAGCGTGCGGAAGGCGTACTGGATGTCTTTCCAAAAGCTGAGCATTAGGATGGGCTCCAATTAGAAATGCGTAAAATGATACGCATTCCAGGTGCCTGAAAGCAGATGCCTTTAAGTCATTGCAGAAATGACGCTTAAGGCGAGCTCAGGGAGACACTCTGCTGAGCAACTGTTCGATTATGGGATTCTCCATCTCAGTTGTGAGCAAGGTAGATCTGGGGAATTCTGAAGTTAATAATAACTGGCCTCCCCCCTTGGATTTTTCATAAGTGTCCCCTAGGGCCTACGGCCCGCGAAACTTCATGAAAATCGCTCAACGTCAGGCAAGGGAGCTCATGGCATTAAGTCCTTTAATTTCAGCACGGCTTGTTTTGACAAACTTCTCAGAGTGTTGATTCTAAATAGCTTAGAAATTGCACCACAATTGTGCAGAATCTAGCCGGGCTTGGTATTCCAAGCCGATGGAAGTGAAGAAGTGGGCTAAACCCTTGTCTCAACAAGAGGCCTAAAGCAAAAAAGGCGGCGCGTGGCTGCCATGTGCGGACAATTTCTTAGCTCTAACAACACACCAAACGGGCGGGTTTGGTCAAACGAAATGTGGCCAAACTGGCGGAGCTTCGTATAGAGGATGCGATGGGGCTAACTGGACTTGACGGTTTGATCACGAAGGATTTTGAGGCTGCCCTCGAAAAAGCGCTGGACCAGCTCAAGCTCTTTGGTCGAATAGCTGGAGGCGTGCTTGAGCGAGGCGGCGGCGA
Organism: Candidatus Acidiferrum sp.; assembly: GCA_036521695.1. Taxonomy (GTDB): domain Bacteria; phylum Acidobacteriota; class Terriglobia; order Acidiferrales; family UBA7541; genus Acidiferrum. Next base: position 1,085 of record DATDHE010000120.1, read on the forward strand.
GGCCTCGGTAAAGACGACCGACGCGCTGCAGAGCCTCCAGGCGGGGCCGGACGAAGACCTTGCGGCGGTCGCTGGCGTCGCGGAAGCGCTCGACGAGGCCGGCTTTTTCGAGGCGGTCGAGGATGCCGGTGATGGCGCCGGTGGTCAGACCGGTGGCGCGGGCGAGATCGCCGGCAGTGATGGGGCCTTGGGCATAACGGGACATTAATTCGAAGCATCTGGTATCAGTAACATTGATGCCCAGTTTATTGGCGATAGACTGGTGGAAAAAGATGGAGACGGTGCTGAGCTCGCGGCCAAGTTCCATACCAACGCGGAGGATCAGGGCGTTGCGTTTTTTACGCGACGAAGCGGGCTTGGGCATTTCCACGGTGCAATTGCTCTGGCGCACTTTATCTTGACAGCTAATTATCTCACAGACTAAGATAATTAGCGACAAAAAGAGTATACCCGAGGCTGGGCGCGCCGCAAAGTGCCGTGAGACACATTCGGCCACAAGAGCATAAATGGACGGAAAACATGGGAGGCGGTTCGCTGGAAGCGGACGCGCAGCAACAAAGCGGGGTAGAATGAAGGGAAGAAAACCAGGTTTGGCCCGTAATTTTTCGAAAAGACATTGCGTACGTGCAGGTGAAGGGCGTCTGGAAGGAAGAGCAGGACATAGATGGCGACAACGGAAATTCATCCAAAAGCGGACCTTTCTTCGCTGCGGATTCAGGACAGCCACCGCTCGGGCGGGAAGACGGGGAAGCTGCTGAGCTACGCGTCGGCGGTGCTCGGACTGATCGTTATTATCGCGGCGTTGGCGTATGCGCTTCGAAATCAGACGCCCGTTGTGGAAGTGGTGACGGCCCAAAAGCCAGAAATCGGAGGGCGCTCGGCGATTTTAAACGCGAGCGGATACGTGACGCCGAGGCGACGGGCTACGATTGCGGCGAAAATTACGGGGCGGGTTACAGGCGTCTTCTTCGATGAAGGGACGCACGTGCATGCGGGGCAATTACTGGCCACGCTGGATGATTCGGACACCAAGCGGGCGCTGGATTCGGCGAAGGCGGACCGGGATTCTTCGCAGGCGGCCATTGCGGATTTTCAAGTGCAGCTCAAATTTTCACAAATCGAGCTGCGGCGCGCCGAGCAACTGCAACAGGCCGGAGTGCAGACGCAAGAGCAGTTGGATACGGCAAGCACGAACGTTGACAGCCTGAAAGCCAAGATCGCTCTAGCGAAGCAGCAGGTGCAGGCTTCCGAGGCGCGGATTCGCGAGGCGCAGCAGGCGGTGGACAATTGCACGATTAACGCGCCGTACGACGGGATTGTGGTTTCGAAAGACGCGCAGGTGGGCGAGATGGTGTCTCCGATCTCGGCTGGCGGAGGATTTACGCGGACCGGCATCGCGACCATTGTGGATATGAATTCGAACGAGATTGAAGTGGACGTTAATGAATCTTACATCGCGCGCGTGAAAGACAGACAGAAAGTGACGGCGATTCTGGACGCGTATCCCGATTGGGAGATTCCGAGCCACGTACGGACGGTGATCCCGACGGCGGACCGGCAGAAGGCGACCGTAAAGGTGCGCATCTCATTTGACAAGCTCGATCCGCGGATTTTGCCGGACATGGGGATTAAGGTGACGTTTCTCAGCGACGAGCCCGTGAAAAAGGTAGATGCTTCGGCGCCGGTGGTGGCGGCTTTGCTTCCGAACGAGGCGTTGCACGACGAGAACGGAAAGAAGATTGTGTTTCTGGTGAAGAACGACAAGCTGGAGCGGCGGGCGGTGGCCGTGGGAAATGCCCAAGGAGCGCAGACGGAGATTTTGTCCGGGATTGTGGCCGGAGATGCGGTGGTGGTGAAGGGACCTGCCAATATGCAGGACGGGCTGGATGTCCAGATTAAGAAATAGTGGGACTCGCGGAATATAGAGTCGTGCCAGGCATTGGAAAAAGCGGCAGCGGGGCTGCCACACTCCAAAACAGGAGCTGCGAAGATGATTCGAGTGGATGGACGAGGGAACGGAAACAGCTTGATTCAGGTACGAGGGCTGTCGAAGGCTTACAGCCGCGGCGGCGAACAGATTCAGGTGCTACAGAAGCTGAATCTGGACGTGGATAAAGGCGATTTCGTGGGATTCATGGGGCCGAGCGGCTCCGGGAAAACTACGCTGCTGAATTTGCTTGGAGGGCTGGATGTGCCGACGCAAGGGAGCATTACCGTTGCGGGCGACGAAATCACGCACATGTCTGGGAGCAAGTTGACGCAGTGGCGCGCGCGGCATGTTGGGTTTATCTTCCAGATGTACAACCTGATTCCGGTGCTGACGGCATTTCAGAACGTGGAGCTGCCGCTGCTGCTGACAAAACTTTCGAAGGCCGAACGGCGCAAGCATGTGGAGACGGCGCTCAACCTGGTGGGCTTGGCGAACCGCATGGACCATTACCCGCGGCAGCTTTCTGGCGGACAGGAGCAGCGCGTGACGATTGCGCGCGCGATTGTTTCCGACCCGACGTTTCTGCTGTGCGACGAACCTACGGGGGACCTGGACCGGAAGAGCGCCGACGAAATCATGGCCTTGATTGAGGAACTTGTCGCGAAACATGGCAAAACTGTTTTGATGGTGACGCACGACGCGGTCGTGGCGGCACGCGCCCACACTACGCTGCATCTCGACAAAGGCGTGCTGGTGGAAGCTTCCAAGCTCGGGCAAGGCGTGGTTGCCGGAGGCGTGGCGTGAAATTCCGGTCGCTGATCTTCGCCAATCTGTTCCGGAAGAAAATCCGTTTGATCCTGACGATCGGCTCGTTCGCTATTTCGTTGATTCTGTTTACATTCCTAGCCGTAGTGTACAGTGCGTTCAATCGGGGCATTGAGATTGCCGGGGCGGACCGCCTGGTGATTGAAAATCGAGTGGGATTGATGCTGACTATGCCGGTTTCGTACGCGGACCAAGTGCGGGCGATTCCCGGCGTGAAGTATGTGACGCACGATCACTGGTTTGGCGGGGTTTATCAGGAAGAAAAAAACTTTTTTCCGCAATTCGTGATCGACGCGGAAAATCACCTCAAGGTGTATCCGGAATTTATAGTACCTGACGACCAGTGGAACACTTTCGTGAAGGACCAGCAAGGAGCCATTGCCGGCGCGAAGACGGCACAGCGCTTTGGCTGGAAAGTCGGTGACCGCATTCCGATCAAGAACTCCCTCTACGGCCCGACAAAAACCTGGGAATTCAATCTCGACGGCATCTACCACGCGAAGACGGCGGATGGCGACGAAAGCCAGTTCTGGCTGCAATGGAAGAACTTCGATGAAAATGTTCCCCCCCTCATGAAGAGCACCGCGGGTTGGTACATCCTGCGGCTCGATAGCCCGGATGACGCGGTGCGCGTTGCTAAAGCCATCGACGCGAAGTACGCAAATTCCTCGTGGGAAACCAAAACAGAAACGGAATCCGCGTTCCAAGCTGGATTCGCGAAGCAGTTTGGAAACATTGAATTTCTAATCCTCAGCATCGGCAGCGTAGTATTTTTCACGCTCTTATTGGTCACTGGCAACACCATGGCCATCTCTGTCCGGGAACGTATCTCCGAACTGGCGGTGCTAAAAGCCATTGGGGTAAGGGACGGCTCGGTTCTGTTTATGGTGCTTGCCGAATCGATGCTCATCGCCTTCTTCGGCGGAGTGTTCGGGCTTCTGCTCGCCTGGGCGGCCATTCCAGCAATGAGCGCAAAGCTCACGGGATTCCTGCCGCCGCTGATTCTGTCGAAAACACTGCTGTCGTTTGGATTGCTGTTTGCGGTTTTCGTGGGCATGGCCAGCGGGCTGATTCCGGGAATTGGCGCCATGCGCATGCGCGTGGTAAACGCCCTACGGAGGGTCTAACGTGGCCATACCCATTGTCTACAACATTCGCAGCGTAAGAGCGCGTTGGACGTCGACCATCGTTGCCGTCCTCGGCATCGCCGGAACGGTGGGCGTCTTCGTGGCTATGCTCTCGCTCGCGCGCGGTTTTCAGGCAACATTGGTTTCTTCGGGGTCTCCGGACAACGCGCTCATCGTGCGCGCGGGGGCTACTTCGGAAATGACCAGCGGCGTTCCGCTCGATTCGGTGAAAATCATACAAGACGCGCCAGGGATCGCTCGCGGAGCCGAGGGCCCTTTGGTGACGCCGGAAGCGGTGCTGATGGCGCCGATACCGTTAATCTCGACGGGAACGCAAGCCAATGTCGAGTTGCGGGGCGTATCGCCGAACGTGCTGGAAATCCGGAAACAAGTCAAAATCGCGCAAGGACGCATGTTTCACGGCGGGATTGCGGAAGTGATTGTGGGCAAAAACGCAACCAAGACGTACTCGGGCCTGACTATCGGCAACACGATTTCGCTTGGCACGCAGCGATGGCAGGTGGTGGGGATATTTGACGCAGGCGGCAGTTCGTTTGATTCTGAGGTTTGGGGCGATGCGCACCTGCTCTCGCAGGCCTACGGGCGGCCAGAAAATAATTTCCAATCTGTGACCGTTCACCTCACCTCCCCTGATATGTTGAAACAATTAAAGGACTCCGTCACAACGGATCCTCGCCTCAATGTGGACGTGATGCGCGAAATCGATTATTACGCAAAGCAGTCCACGGCCATGACCACACTCATTACTTTGCTTGGCGGCTTTGTGGCTTCTATCATGGCGATTGGAGCGATTTTTGGAGCGCTGAATACGATGTATTCGGCGGTGGCGGATCGCGGGCGGGAAATTGCGACAATGCGGGCGCTGGGGTTTGGCGGGCCATCGGTGGTGTTTTCGTTTTTGATTGAGGCGCTTTTGATTTCGTTTGTGGGCGGGGTGCTGGGGTGTCTGGCAGTTTTGCGGTTGAATGGATACACGACGAGCACGATTAATTTTCAGACTTTCTCCAACATCGCGTTCGCGTTCAAGATTACGCCAGGACTGATGGTGATGGGCGTGGTGTTTGCGTTGGCGATGGGGGTGTTTGGGGGGATTTTCCCGGCGATACGGGCGGCGCGGTTGCCGGTGGCTACGGCTTTGCGGGAGTTGTAGTTCTTCTTAGTTAAGAAAAACATTTACACCGAGGACTCGGAGGTCACAGAGGGCGCGGAGACGTGTGTCTGCGTTACAATTCCGGCATGAGTGAAGAAAAGAAGGATCGCGAATTGGGGATGGGGCGCGCGATTACGCGACGCGATTTTTTGAATGGCGTGGCTGTTGGTGTGGGCGGCACTCTGGCGGGCGGTGCGCTTGGAGGGGAGACCTTACTGGCTGCTGCGGCGCTGGATGACTTCGCGCCTGAGAAAGCGGCGGACTACTATCCGCCGGCGCTGACGGGGATGCGCGGGAATCATGACGGGACGTTTACGTTTGCGCATCGGTTGCGGGATGGCGGCAGTTGGGATTCAGATGGGGAGGCGGTCTCGACAGGCGAGAACTACGATTTGGTGGTGGTGGGTGGCGGGATCAGCGGATTGGCGACGGCTTATTTTTATCGGAAGAGCGCGGGGAGCGATGCACGGATTTTGATTTTGGATAATCACGATGATTTTGGTGGGCACGCGAAGCGCAACGAATTTCGCGCGGGAAACCGGACGGTGCTGAGCTATGGGGGAACGCAATCGATCGAGAGTCCAGGGAATTACAGCGCTGTTGCCAAGGGATTGATCAAAGAGATGGGGATTGAGACGGAGCGGTTTTATAAAGCGTACGATCAGAAACTTTACGCGAAGATGGGGACGGCGGCTTTTTTTGATAAAGAGACGTTTGGCGAAGACCGGTTGATCACGGGAATGAATGCGACGCCGTGGCCGGAATTTTTGGCGAGGGCGCCGCTTTCGGATGTGGCGAAGCAAGACATCGCGCGGGTTTATACGGAGAAGGTGGACTACCTTGCGGGACTCTCCAAGGAAGAGAAGCGCGCGAAGCTGGCGAAAATCAGCTATGCGGATTATTTGACGAAGTTCTGCAGGGTGCATCCTGAGGCGCTGCCGTTTTTTCAGACGTTTCCGCACGATTTGTACGGAGTGGGGATTGACGCCGTTCCGGCGATTGGGTGCTTCGAATCGGGAGACGACTACGGCTCGTTTACGTATCCCGGCTTCGATGGCCTCGGAATCGGCGAACACGAAAAAGAAGAGCCGTACATTTTTCATTTTCCGGATGGCAATGCGTCGATTGCACGATTGTTGGTGCGAGCGCTCATCCCGGGCGCGATGCCGGGACACTCGATGGACGACGTGGTGACGGCGCGAGCGGATTACAGCAAGCTGGATATAGATGGCTCGCCTGTGCGCATACGTTTGAACAGCACCGTTGCGAATGTGCAGCATTCCGGAACAAGCGTCACAACGGCCGACGAGCAAAAAACAGTGGACGTCTCCTACATGCGCGGGAAGAAGTTGCAGTCGGTGCTGGCGAAGAATTGCGTGCTGGCTTGCTACAACGGAATGATTCCGTACATTTGCCCAGAGCTCCCGCAGAAACAAAAGGAGGCGCTGTCGTATCTCGTGAAGACGCCGTTGGTCTATACGCACATGGCGCTGCGGAATTGGACTTCGTTTGCGAAGTTGGGCGTGCATCACATCGTTGCGCCGGGCAGCTATCACACATACACAGCGCTCGATTTTCCGGTGAGCATCGGGCAATACGCCTTTCCCAACAAGCCGGAGGAGCCGATGGTGCTGTTCATGCTTCGCACGCCTTGCAAGGCCGGGTTGCCGATGCGCGATCAGTTCCGCATGGGACGGATCGAACTGATGAACACACCCTTTTCGAAGTTCGAACGAAACGTTCGGGACCAGCTCGGGAGAATGCTCGGAGGCGCGGGATTCGATCCGGCGCGGGACATCGAGGGCATCACGGTGAATCGCTGGGCGCACGGATATGCGTACACGTCGAATTCGCTCTTCGATCCCGACTGGAAGGAAGAAGAGAAGCCGTGGGTGATCGGGCGAAAACCGTTCGGTAAGATTGCGATTGCGAATTCGGATGCGGGGGCGAGCGCGTATACGGACGTGGCTATTGATCAGGCTTGGCGAGCTGTCAGCGAGATTCTGAAAAGTTAGGAGATAAGGCGCTGAGGCCTTCCACCGGATTTGATATAAACTTCTCGGCGGAGATCCCGAATGGAGACCCAGGAAATCACTCGACTGGAAAGAGTGTTTCGTGATTCCGTACGCTCCTACGTGCATGGATGCGAATCAGGCATGAATGATGAGCTGTCGGAAGAACTACGTAATCCTTGCTATACAATGGCGAGGCTCCTGGAATGCTTGCGTCGATGACGTGATTCCGACTGCGGTGCCAGTTTTATTGGATCACCAATTGCAGTTGCAAGGTCTTATGATTTGGAGTCAGAAAGGTACAAGTAAAGAATGGGTCGAACCTTGTTCGATGAGAGTGTCGAAAAACGTCGACGTGTCTAATTACGAGATATTATGCGGCGACGCTTTTCGCGGCCTCAGAGAAGTAACATATGAGCAGAGACGAAAAGCCATGAATGGTG
>DATDHE010000121.1:0-23114 GCA_036521695.1 Candidatus Acidiferrum sp.
TGGTTTGCTCGCTTTCGTTTTGTGATTGGTGAGCGAAACGGAAAACTTGGGAGCACACTGCGAGCCCGCCCGGATGGCTGGGGGAGGCGGAGTTGCTCGATGTGAAACCCTCCGTGTGGCAAGCAATGTAGCAGTGATTGGATTCGAGTTGCAACGTCAGGTAATACGTGAGCCGTGGCTGGCGAACCTGAAGCTGACGGTCGACAGTGGACAGTCGAAAGTTGAAAGCCGAAGGTGAAAGGGATAACACCTCCGAGCAGCTCGGCGTAAGCGCCGACGCCCGGACCGGGTCGGGGTGAACGCCGTCCGCCGAGCCTCGCAGAAGGGACGAGGACACGCCATTCTGCTCGCGGACTGAGTCCCGGTTTCCACAGATAACTGCTAGCTTAGCTGCTAGGCCGAGGCTGCGTTTGCGCCATTGAGGAAGGCGAGCAGGTCGGCGTTGATTGTGTTGGCCTCAGTCGTTGGCATGCCGTGCGGGAAATTCTTGTAGGTTTTCAGGATGGCGCCCCTCACTAGTTTGGCGCTCAGCGGGCCGGCGGCGACGTAGGGGACAATCTGGTCGTCCTCGCTATGCATGACCAATGTGAGGACCGTGAACTTCTTGAGGTCCTCGGTGAAGTCGGTCTGGGAGAAGGCTACGATGCCATCATAGTGGGCCTTAATACCGCCCATCATGCCCTGGCGCCACCAATTTTGAATTGTTCCCTGGGATGGTTTCGCGCCCGGCCGGTTGTAGCCGTAGAAGGGTCCGGTCGGCAGATCCATATAAAATTGTGCGCGGTTGGCGGCAAGAGTCGCCTGAAAACCGTCGAATACTTTTTTGGGCGTGCCGGCGGGATTCGCTGGCGTCTTCACCATGAGCGGTGGGACGGCGCTAATGAGGACGGCTTTGGCAACGCGACTTTCGCCGTCGCGTCCTATGTAACGCGTGACCTCGCCGCCTCCGGTGGAGTGGCCAACATGGATGGCATTCTTTAAATCGAGATGCGCGGTGAGCGCGGCGAGGTCATCGGCGTAGTGGTCCATATCGTGTCCTGTGCCGGGTTGGCTCGAGCGTCCGTGGCCTCGCCGGTCATGGGCGATGACGCGATACCCGTGATTTAAGAAGAACATCATTTGGTTGTCCCAGTCGTCGGCCGATAGAGGCCAACCGTGCGAGAAAACGATGGGCTGGCCGGTGCCCCAATCCTTGTAGAAAATTGTGACTCCGTCCTTCGTGGTGATCGTTGGCATTGTGATGCTCCTTATGCGAGTTTTTCAGTGTTGCCGATGTTTCAAGATTTTGGTGGGCCGAGCGTCACTCGGCCGATTGTCCTGTGGCTGGATGTTTGTCGGAGGGATTCAGATGTGTTTTTTGCGTTCATTGGCGGGCGGGGAGGGAGGTTGCCTAAATCGGAACGGGGAAGGTGAGGGAAGCGCCTGCGGGAAATTCGATTTGGTATGCTGGATGGCGGCCCTCATTTCCTAATAAGGAGATCCCGAAATGAAACTATGGCTAGGTATTGCTGCTGTGTTCGTTGTGCCGGCGTGCAGTTACGCGCAGGCAAAGCCCTGTGAGGAGTTGAAGACGGAAATCGCGGCGAAGCTGGACGCCAAAGGCGTGAAGGGCTATTCGCTGGACATCGTGGCGAAGGACGCGGACGCTGGCGACGGAAAAGTTGTGGGTACTTGCGAAGCAGGGGCGAAGAAGATCGTGTACAAGAAAGGCGCGGCTGCGGCGGAAACTCCGGCGAAAGCACCGAGCGGGCTCTGAGGCGCGGGGCGGCTGATCGACCGCCTGGAGGGAAGAAACGAAGCCAAAATCATCTTGGCGCGTTAAGTGTCGTCCACCCTTCCTTTCCAAGACCCAAGTTCAAACGACGAACTTGGGGCGCTCTCCGTGTTGCTTTAATTTGTGAACCGGTGCGAACTTCGTCATTCGATCGACGCGAGTTTGACAGACTCTGCATTGTTCGTTCCGGACCGCTCGCGCAGCACTTAAGATTCTCGGACCTAGACTACGAGTTGTGTTTGAGTCGTCAGCGCCACGAGTTTTCCTTCTGGAGTTGTGATGCGTGTTTGCCAGACCATCGTACGACGGCCAATATGCACGGGGATTGCTTCTCCCAAGAGACGCACGCCAAGCGGCGCGGGACCGAGAAAATTGGTCTTACTCTCGATGGTAACGGTGGTGGCGCCCTGGTTCAGGTTGGCGATTGTGCCGAGCGCGCCAAGCGTGTCTGCGAAGGCCATGATGGCTCCGCCGTGGAGAACGGAGGGGCGCGTGCAGAGGTCTTCGCGGACGGTCATCTCGGCTACGATGCGGTCCGGCTCGGCGCTGACAATCTCAATTCCGAGAAGCTTGGCAAAGGGCAACTGATCTTCCTTGAAGCGCGAAAGAATATCCATCGTGGAGTCTTCCTGTTTTATTTTCGACTTGAGTCGATTCTAACTGGCCCGACGAGTGATTCGAGCACGACAAAAATAAAAGAAAGACACTAGCGGCGGATGCGGCGCATCCAGTCGCCCCAGGAGAGGCCGACTCGGGTCATGAGGATGCCGGCGGTCAAGGCTAGAAGCATGGTCAGTGCAAATTGAAGCGGGCTGTGTTCTGTGGGGAGCCAGGCGTACCGCGCCCAGTGGGACGCAGGCGGGATGAAATACGGCGTGTTGTTGGTGGCGAAAAACCAGTTGCGTGAGCCGGGGGACATAAGGAAATTTGCGAAGGGCCATTGAACGGCAACAAAACTTGCCAGAGAAGCGGCGCCAAGGATGGCGGCCTGTATCCAGCGATTCCGGCCAGTGATGCGGCGGCGCACGAGATCAAACACAATCGCGGGAACGATTAGGAGCAGCGGGAAATCTGGCGGGACCAGGTGCGTGATTTTTTGGTAGACAGGGCCGAGCTTGGACTCCGCGGGGATCAGCTGCAGAATCCACATGAAACAAAGATGCATGAGCGTGTAGCAGCCCGTCACGATGGTGGCAGCCCAGCGGTTTTCTGAGGCGCGCGAGACGGCGGCAAACCAGATCGGTGCGGCAAACATAATGACGACGTAGAACTTCGCGCCGTGCATGAACATGCGGAAGGTGTCTTCCTGCATGATGCCGACGGTCATGGCGAGAAGAAAAAGGAATGAGAAAAAAAGAATGCGCTCGATACGCACGCGATACTCGCCGGTGGCGCGGTTTACTTCGGCGAGGACGAGCACTAGCGTGCCGAAACGGATGGCGGTCATCCCCAGTGCCAGCAAAATGTGTGGCGGGCTGATGATTTTGACGTCGAGGCCGTAGGCGTTGTGCCACCAATTGTCGAAGGGCGCGGAGGTGACCATTGCGACGGCGCCCCAGGCGCAGATGAAAGCGCCGAGCGGGCCATAGAATCCCCACATGGAAACGGAGTTAGCGTGGACGGCCGAACCTTTTCGAAAGGTGGTTGAAAGAATGAGGTAGCCGCAGCCGAAGCCCGCGAGAATGCCGCAGAGCTGAATCAGGAGATGCGCGGGAGTCCAGAACGTGTCGCGGCCGACGCTCTCGTGCCAGGAAATGTCCCAGACGCCGCCAACGGCGCTGCAAGCCACGGCGAGGACGTTGCTCCAGATGTACCACGGGATCGTGAGAGTATTGGCGGAGACGCGCTCGTCAGTGCGGGCTTGGAGCGTCGAGGAGAGAGGGATGGCGCCGGCCATTGGGTTGTGCTCCGCAAAGATTTCTTACTACGGGCCATACATGGCACAACCCGCGTCATGATCAGTTTACACTGGAAGGACGGGTGCGAAAACGATTAAAGGCGGTTGGTATTGACTGGTTGCGCTCCAGTAATGAATTTGCGGGATTTGCGGGCAGAGCACAGCCAAGATTCATCGCGCCAAAAGCGCGCGATGGGGCGGAGGTGGCTGTGCGACTGGCAGGCCGAATCAGTTGAAGCGGGTGGTTTTCCAGAGAGCAATGCCGCAGGCGAGCAGAAAAATCAGCATGGCGGCGGCGAGCGTCGCCAGGGCGGGCCAGTTGAGCGCCATGTTCGGAGCGCGGGCTAGAACGGCTAGCGTAACGAAGATTGCAGTGGCGGCGATGACCAGGAGCCAATCGAGCCAGGTTCTTGCTGACTGCATTGGGACCTGGCTGCCGGCGTTGGTCGAATCATTTCCAGAGAGACTCGCTTCCAGGTAGCTTGCATCGACTCTGTAGCGTTGGCCTTCGCGATCGGCGGCTTGTTTCCAGCGAGCATGTTCGTTGCCGGTGACGCTGGAGAGAGCGATGGCTCCGGCTCCCGCGGCCATCAAGAGAGAGCCGCCGATGACTTGAGCGTAGAGCGAGGTGCTGAGGCCGCGCAGCTCTCCGAAAACCAGAATGCCCCAGAGCAGGCCCCACAACTGATTCGTGTTGGAGAGCGGAATGCCGCGGCTGATGCCGATGTATTTTGCGGCGTACTGTTGAAAGAGATCGCCAATGACCCAGACGAAGCCGCCAAGCATTAGCCAGAAGAGGACGGGCTTGGCTAGCTCTAATTGATGAAAGAGAGCGTCGGGGCCGCCACCGTAGGCCACAACGAGAGTCAGCATCATGCCGAGTTCGCCGATGGTGAAGAAAGCGATGAACGATAGAGGATTCATGCCGGTCAAATAGGCTTTGCGATAGGGCACGTACATCGTGCCCCAGAGAACTCCTGCGCCAAGTGCGGCGAGGATTCCACGCAGAGGATGTTCGGCGGAACTTTGCGCGGAGGAGGCGACGGCGAGAAGAGTTGCGCCAGCAAACATGAGGAGAGCGCCGCCAAGGACGGTGAGCCAGCGGATTCTGCCGGCGTCGCGCAACTCGTTGAAGAGAAGATAACCCCAGAAGATGCCGAGCAGGCTGTTGATGTTCCAGAGCGGGAAGGCAATGCTGAGCCCGATGTCGCGAATCGCGAAAATTGTCAGCGTGTTGGCGACGGCCCAGAGGCAGCCTGCGAGGATGCCCCAGACAATCAAGTGCGGGGCTTGGCGAATGTCGGTGCGTATTTGGCCGGTGCCGCGGATTAGGGCCGGAAGGCTCCAGCGCGCGAGGAACACGCCAACGACCATCAAGAGCGACACGACGAGAGGCGACACGCCGAGTTTCACCAATTTTGTTGGAGCTTCCGCGGCACCCAGCCAGGCGCCTGCGCCAAAGCCGCAGAGGATACCCACGAGTTGCAATTTGCGGAGACGGGCGGACTCGACGGATGGCGAGATCATTCTCGTGGCAGAGGTTTCCATGCGGGGAGTCAGTGAATCCAATGAAGCACGACCAGTCCGGCGAGCAAGACGATGGCCGGGACCCAGAAATGAACATCGGTGAAGATCATGGTCCACACGCCGGCGGACTTTGGCGCTGCGTTTTCATCCGTCATGAGCCTGCCTCGGTGCTGATCGAGCAAAAAGGATGCTAGCTGTGCCGCGTGAGTGCATTGTCGCGACACATTCTTATCATAAATCCGTTGCGCCGGAAGAAACTCCGTTGGCCGGTTTCATCTTGAACGATGTGGCTGTAAGATTGTGCGCGATTGGAAGGTTGGGGAAGCTGGGGGAGGAAACGCAAATGTTGCGATTTGCCGCGAGTGTGTTCGCGCTATTGGTGGCGTGCGTCTGTTTGGCGGATGAGCATCTGCCATTGCTGCTGCATCAGCCGACGATTAGTGCGACGCAGATTGTGTTTGTGTACGCGGGAGATTTGTGGAGCGTGCCGCGCGCGGGAGGAGTTGCACAGCGGCTCACAGCGGGAGCAGGAACGGCGGCACGGCCAGTTTTTTCGCCAGATGGCAGCGAGATCGCGTTTACGGGCAACTACGACGGAAATGCGGATGTGTACCTGATTCCGGCGAGCGGGGGTACGCCGCAGAGGCTGACGTATCACCCGGCAGCCGATGAAGTGGTTGGATGGACGCGCGACGGTAAGTCCGTGCTGTTTGCCTCGCAACGGAACAGCTACTCCTATTTCAACCGGCTTTTTACGATTTCGCGCGAAGGTGGTTTCCCTACAGAACTGCCGCTGCCAGGTGGCGCTGAGGGATCATATTCGCCGGATGGCAAAGAAATCGCCTACGTGCCTCTAGACCACGCTTTTGAAATCTGGAAACGGTATCGCGGGGGTCGAACTTCACCGGTGTGGATCGCGCGGCTCGCGGATTCGAGCGTGACGCCAATACCGCGGGAGAATTCGAACGACTTCAATCCCATGTGGGTGGGTCAACGCGTGTTCTTTCTTTCGGACCGGAATGGGCCGATGTCGCTTTTCAGTTATGACACGAAGACGAAGGGCGTGACGGTGGCGCTCAAGAACGATGGTCTCGATTTCAAATATGCGAGCGCGGGGCCGGATGCGATCGTCATCGAACAGTTTGGCGCGATTTGGCTTTATGAGTTGAATTCTGGGGCGGCACACAAAGTCGAGATTCACATCTCGGGGGACCTGCCGCAGTTGCGACCGCGTTACGAAAATGCGGCCAACCGTATACGCAACGCCGACATTTCGCCGACTGGCCTGAGAGCGGTGTTCGAGGCGCGCGGAGAAATACTCACGGTCCCCGCAGAAAAAGGCGACATTCGTAACCTGACGAATACGCCCGGCGCGGATGAACGATATCCGGCGTGGTCGCCGGACGGAAAGAGCGTTGCTTATTTTTCGGATGAATCGGGCGAAGTGGCTTTATACGTCAAGAATCAGAATGGCCAGGGCGAAGCACAAAAGTTCGATCTCGGGACGCCGGGTTCGTTTTTCTTTTTTCCGACGTGGGCGCCGGACAGCAAAAAGATTACGTACACGGACAAGCGATTGAACCTGTGGTACGTGGACCTTGAAAAGAAAACGCCGGTGAAGGTTTTTCACGACCGGTTCACGGGTCCGGAGCAAATTTTCCAGGCGGCGTGGTCGCCAGACAGCAAATGGCTGGCGTACACACAGCAGGAAGTGAGCCACATGCGGTCGGTGTTTCTGTATTCGCTGGAAACAGGACAGAGCCAGCGAGTGACGGACGCGATGAGCGATTCGGTTTCGCCGGTCTTCGATAAAGGAGGAAAGTATCTTTATTTTCTGTCCAGCACGGATGCCGGTCCGACCAAGGATACGTCGATGCTGAGCTACGACCGGCCGGTAACGAGCAGTGTGTATATCGTTGTCCTGCGCAAGGATCTGCCCTCGCCGCTCGCGCCTTTGAGCGATGAGGAAGGGGAAGCGAAGGCTGACGCGGCGAAGACTGGAGGCGCGGAAAAAGAAAAAGAGAAACAGCCCCCGGTTGTGAAAGTGGATTTCGAAAAGATAGGGCAGCGGATTCTGGCGATGCCGATTCCTGCGAAGAATTACACGGAATTGAAGACCGGAAAAGAAGGAGTGTTATTTCTCGTGGAAGGGGCGCTCGTCGAGCCTTTGAATGGCCCGGCAACGTTGACGGCACATCGTTTTGAGCTGAAGACTCGCAAAGCGGACAAACTGCTCGAAAACATTCTGGCTTTTTATGTTTCGGCCGATGGGGAAAAAATGCTCTACCGGCACGCAAGCGCGCCACAACCTGGAGGAACAGCGCCGGCGCAGGTCTGGGCGATTGTGCCACTTCCTCCTGCGCCCACGCCGGGAGCGCCCGGCGGAGGTGGTTCGTCTGGTGGAGCGCCATCCGGAGCGAAAACGCTAAATCTTGCCACGATGGAGGTGCGCATCGAGCCGATGGTTGAGTGGAAAGAGATGTATCGCGAGGCATTCCGCATCGAGCGCGATTTCTTTTATGACCCGGGTTTCCACGGTTTGGACTTGGCGGCTACGGAGAAGAAATTCGCTGCGTACTTGCCGGGGGTCGCGACGCGCGACGACTTGAACTACATCTTCAAGGAGACGATGGGCGACTTAACTGTCGGGCATCTATTCGTGCGCGGCGGTGATGGTCCGGAGATCAAGCGCATTCCCGTGGGACTTCTCGGCGCGGACTACAAAATTGAGAATGGGCGGTATCGATTTTCACGCGTCTACGACGGAGAGAATTGGAATCCGCAGTTGCATGCACCGTTGACACAGCCTGGCGTGAACGTCGTGGAAGGCGAGTATCTGCTGGCCGTAAACGGCCGTGAGGTGCGCGGCAGCGACAATGTGTACAGTTATTTTGAAGAGACGGCTGGGAAATCCGTGCTGCTGCGCGTCGGGCCAAACCCGGATGCCAGCGGCTCTCGCGAAGTAAGCGTGGTTCCCGTCGGAAATGAGATGGGACTGCGCGAGCTGGCATGGGTCGAAGGCAACCGTCGCAAAGTGGATCAGCTTAGCAAAGGGAAGCTGGCGTACATTTATCTGCCGGACACGGCCAGTGGCGGATACACCTATTTCAATCGCTATTTTTTCTCGCAGGCGGGCAAGGACGGAGCGGTTGTCGATGAGCGATTCAATGGGGGCGGGACGAACACGGACTATATTCTCGATTATCTGCGGCGCACGCTGATGAATTACCGCACGACGCGGGACGGCGAAGATATGACCACGCCGGTGAGCCTCATTCAAGGGCCTAAGGCCATGATCATTAACGAATACGCGGGTTCCGGTGGCGATGCCATGCCATGGCATTTCCGGCAGGCAAAGGTCGGAGTGGTGGTGGGGAAGCGGACCTGGGGAGGGCTAGTAGGATTTTTCGGACCCGGCGAATCGTTGATGGACGGAGGCATTGTGACCGCACCCAGCCGGGGATTTTGGACGCCGAACAACGATTGGGAAGTGGAAAACCACGGCATCGCGCCGGACGTGGAGGTCGAACTGGATCCCAAGGCGGTGCGCGAAGGACGAGATCCACAGCTTGAAAAGGCCGTCGAGCTTCTGCTCGCAGACTTGGAGAAGAATCCCATACCCAAGCACAAGAAGCCGGCTTATCCGAACTACCATAGCAACAGCGGGAGCACGAAGGCGCGACCCAACAACTGATATTGCTCGTCGGGGCGACTGAACTCTTAATCCTGACGATCGGCTCTGAAACTTTACGCATGTCCACGGCGTAGCAATAGCAAGGAGCAGTGTTCATGAAGCGGCGAGTGCCCTTGCGAGAACCGGTTGGCGTCGCGCTCGAGACGCTGCGCGCGCACAAAATGCGCTCCTTTCTCATGCTGTTGGGAATCATTCTGTCTGTCGCCACGTTGATCGTGGTGATCGCGCTGATTTCCGGCGTAAATCAATATATAGCCAACAAAGTTGCCAACCTGGGCTCGAACGCGTTCACGGTGATGCGGTTTCCGATCATCACGGAAATGGAAGAGTTGGTCAAAGCTCTGCGCCGGAACAAACTCGTTACTTGGGATGACTATCAGGCGCTGCATGAGAACCTGAAGCTGCCACTGCATGTAGGTGCGGAAGTATGGACTTCAGGAAAGTCCCGCGTCGGTTCGCTTACCATTCAGGACACCAGCATCCGCGGCGTGTCGGCCAGCATGGCCGACATCGATGCGCAAGAAATGTCGGATGGCCGGTACATCACAGAAGCAGATGAAAGCAGCCGGGCGATGGTGGCCATGATTGGTTCCGAATTGGCCAACAAACTCTTTCCGGGGCTGGACCCGGTTGGCCACGAAGTAATGCTTGATAGCCGTCCGTTCATCGTCGTTGGCGTTGCCAAGCCAATCGGAACCGTCCTGGGGCAATCGCGAGATAACTTCGCGTATATTCCAGTGGAGACGTACATTAAGATTTACGGAGCCTACGAAGGAATCTGGATCAACGTCCAGGCACGCGGAGCGGAGTGGATGGAACGTACACAGGACGAAACGCGTGTACTGATGCGCGCGCGACGTCATCTGGGGCCGAATGAAACGGACTCGTTCGGGATTCTCGACTCGGCGACGCTGATGAAGCTGTGGAATCAGCTGACGGGTGTGATTGCGATGGCCATGGTCGGAGTCGTTTCGGTTTTCCTGGTGATCGGTGGAGTGGTGATTATGAACGTAATGCTGGCCACGGTCACGGAGCGAACGCGAGAGATCGGCATTCGCAAGGCGCTCGGTGCGAGCCGCCACGACATTCTGCTGCAATTTTTGGTCGAGGCGTGCGTGATGTCGGCTATGGGCGGAGCCATAGGGGTTGCGATCGCCTATGGGATTTGCCTGCTGGCAAAAGCCACAACATCCATTCCAATGCATGTGCCGATTTCCGCGGTCATCATCGCTGAACTTATCTCGGCCGCCGTGGGGATTTTCTTTGGTGTGTATCCAGCACGAAAAGCGGCCATGTTGGAGCCGATTGAAGCGCTGCGGACAGAAATCTAGGGGAGAAGCAGAGCACAATGCGAATGGCGCTCGGCGAAAACGCTCAGATGGCTCTCACCACGTTACGTGAGAACAAGATGCGTTCTTTTCTGACCGTGCTCGGCGTGGTGATCGGGATTACTGCGCTGCTGTCCGTCGTCGCTGTTTTGATGGGCGTCTACAACGACGTAAACGCTTTTCTGAGTGACTTCGGCTCGGATACACTGTTCATATTCAAGTTTGATCCAGGTATTCACACTTCGGGGCGACTTACTCCGGAAGAACGTACACGAAAACCGCTTACCCTCGGGGATGCCGAAGCGATCGGCGAGCTCTGTCCAGACGTCAAAGCCGTCTCGGCTGCGATTCTGCCGCGCGTTGTGGAGGGCGCACCTGGCGGTCGTCCGCTGATGAGCGCGCGGTACAAAAATAAGGAAGTCGCCGGAGTGGACTACCACGGAATCTTGCCTGAGGATGAAGTAGTGTTCAATTCTAAAGCAGAACGCGGAAGGTTTATCAGCGAGGGTGAGAATTTGCACCGTAGAGACGTTGCGCTGATCGGCCCGGATTTAGCCAAAGCTTTGTATCCAGACGAAGATCCACTCGGCAAGCCGATTCTTGTGGACGGCGTGTCCTACGAAGTGATCGGCGTAATGGCCGCACGCAAAGGGCAACTGGTGAAAGACCAGGCTGCCGACAAAGCGATTCTTGTTCCTTACCGCACCTATCAGAAACATCGGCCGGGAGATGATGAGAATTTGATTGGCGCCGTTGCTTACCCGGGCCGAATGCCGGAAGCTGAGGATGAGATTCGCGGCGTGTTGCGGCGCCGTCGAAATGTTCCATACAACAAGCCGGACAATTTTGGCGTTTCGAGCGCCAAAGAGATCGCGGATCAATTCCGCCAGATTACTGCTTCGGTGGCACTGCTTATTTCCGTGGTCAGCTCGATTGGTTTGCTAGTCGGCGGCGTCGGCGTGATGAACATCATGCTGATGTCCGTCACGCAACGCACGCGAGAGATTGGTGTGCGCAAAGCAATCGGTGCGCGGCGACGCGACGTGATTTGGCAATTCTTGACGGAAGCGATTGTGCTTACGGGGGCTGGAGGAGTAATTGGGGTACTGCTCGGTTTAGGAATCAGCCTGCTCATCCACCTCTTTGTGCCGAACTTGCCTTCGGCTGTTCCGCTGTGGGCGATTCTCGTAGCGGTGACGGTGTCGATGAGCGTCGGTTTATTTTTTGGGATGTATCCGGCAGTAAAAGCGTCTCGGCTCGATCCTGTAGAGGCATTGCGTTACGAGTAGTGCGATTCACTCATAACGAAGCGCCTTCATGGGATCATGACGCGTGGCTCGATAAGCGGGCCAAAGACTTGCCGCCAACGCCACAAGAGCGAGGAAAAACGCGGCTCCGAGCAGGCTCAAGGGATCGCTCGGCCTAAGCCCGTATAGCAAGGTGCGCGCGCCGCTTGTTGCGGCGACCGCAAGCAGCAACCCGATTCCCACGCCCAGTGCCAGCAGCGCTAGAGTTTGCCGAAGAACTATACCGATCACGTCTTGCCGGCTCGCGCCCAGTGCCATGCGGATTCCAATTTCATTTCTGCGCATGGCAATAATGTAGGAGATCACTCCGTAAAGGCCGATCATGGCCAGAAGAGCTGCAAGCGCTCCGAAGAATCCGGAAAGCAGCGCCATCAATCGTTCTTGCACGAGCCCGTTCTGAATGTCCGTCTGGAATACGTGATACTCGATCTTCATTTCCGGATAGAGCGGGTTAAGCTTTTCCCGGAGCGCGGAGATCAACGCCGAGGGCGGCGACGAAAACCGGATGAACGCGTTCGTGAAATAGTATCTTTCCGGATATTGTTGTGCCGGCGCGAACGCTTCCGGCGGGATCTCATCACGCAGTCCCCCATATTTTGCATCTTTCACCACGCCGACAATCTCGTATTCGTTTTCCGCGTAATGCGGTTCAGCAAGCGTACGAATGGTTTTTCCCAGTGGATTTCCTCCCCCCATGAATTGCCGGACAAAAGTCTCGTTCACGATGGCAACGGGTTGAGATTTAGTTGTGTCGCGGTCGGTGAAGTCGCGCCCGGCAACAAATGGAATTTGCATCGTCCGGAAATACCCGGGACTCACCCAGGTGAACTTGGATTCGGCTTGCGTGGCGCCGGAGCGAACACCCAGCGAGAAAAAGCCCCCGTCCAAAGGAACATGCGTCGAACTTGCCGCGGATTCCACCAACGGAATGGATCGAATTTGTTCCAAAAGCTCGTACTTAAACGTTTCATAGCGCTCGGGAGGCAGATCGAGCCGCCGGAAGTTCAAATAGGCGCGCAGAATTCCGGTCTCGCGGAAACCGGGATCGAGCGTCATCAAATTCCAGAAGCTCCGAACAAAGAGCAGCGCCCCCACTAACAGCACCAGGGAAAACGCAATTTGTGAAACGACCAAGGTTTGCTGGAACGAGAATTTTTGGCGGCCTGCCGTCATGCCGCGGCCGCCGGATTTCAACACCGCGCCTGGCTGCACTCGGGAAGATCGAAACGCAGGGGCCAGACCGAACAGCAAGCACGTCGACACGGCAACTAGAGCGGTGAATGACAGCACGCGCCAATCGATGTTGGTGGCCAGATAAAACGGGTCTCGTTCTGTACCGAGCATCCTCACCACGGTTCTGCTGAGGAATGAGGCCAAGCCGATTCCCAAGATCGAACCAATGACTGCGAGCACCAAGCTTTCCAAAAGCAATTGTCGCAGCACTCTTCCACTGCTGGCCCCAAGCGCCAAGCGGACGGCCATTTCCTTCTCTCGTGTGCTGGCCCTCACAAGCATGAGGTTTGCCAAATTTGCGCACGCGATGAGGAGCACCAATCCCGTTGTTCCCAATAGCAGCCAGAGCGAAGTGTCATAAGCCTCGCCAGGCGCGCTGATCCCGTTACTGCCTGAGTAGGCGGTCAGTCTGAATTTTCGGAAGGTATCCAACTCCGAAGTGCTGTAACCGTCCGGCACAGTGGCCTCGAACATCCCCGGGCTGGCCGCGTCCAGCTGAGCCGAGGCCTGTTGCAACGACCAGCCCGGCTTAAGGCGTCCCATAACTTGCAGCCAGAATACGTCGCGGCGGACTAGAGTGCCGTCGCCTGGGATATAGGCAGGGACGGAACACGTTGGTAGAGCAACCTCGAACTCTTTTCCGACATCGAGACCGAAAAAGCCGGGCGGAGTTACTCCAATCACTTGAGTAGGATGCCCGTAAACAACAATTCTGCTTCCGATCACCGAGTCCTTGCCGCCAAACTCGTTCTGCCACAGCCCATAACTGATAACGGCGCCAGACGTTCCGCAGCCAGCCCTGTCATCTTCCGGCGTGAATAGCCGGCCCTTGACAGGCACGATTCTGAGCATGGGAAACATCTCGCCGCTAACCCAGAGGCCCTGAGCCACTCGTTCCTGCTCTCCTCGTCCGATTCCGTAAACCGTGCTGCGCCATGCGAAAAATCCCGAAAATGCCTGCTGCTGCTTCCGGATTTGCTCCCACAGCGCCGTGCTGAGCGCTGTGTCGTTGGCAGTCCACCCGAAATCATGAATTCCGCCTTTGATCTGCACCCTAACTAGTGACGCTGGCTCGGCTACCGGCAGACTTCGCAATCGGACGGCGTCCAGCAATTGAAAAATGGCGGTGTTCGCGCCGATGCCGAGCGCGAGAGTGAAGATTGCTGTAACGGCGAAGGCCGGGCTCTTGCGCAGAGTGCGCAGAGCAAACCGCAGGTCTTGAAGCGTGGTCAGAAGCCAAAGCGGGCCACTGGCGGAACGCGCAGTATCAGGTTGAGCATCCGCTGGCACGGCGTAGCTGTTGGTCGTCTTCTTCAACGGATTAACCTACCAACTTTTCGACTTACTGGCTGTCGAAATGCGGCTCTAAAATTCTTACTCCAACCGGGCTTCTCGCATCTTTTCGAGGCGTTGTCCCAGATCTCTTCCGGTGAGGCCCCAACACAAACTCATCTCTGGCTTCCGGCAAGCGGAAGCGAAACCCGCGGGGCTCAAAGGTGTGTCCGAAAGAATAAATCGATACGTGTAGAAGATGCAACTCGTTTCGGCGGATTGTTCAATGCCGGAACTGGCGCCGGGCTACAGCTTATCGGGAAAGAGAAAGACCTTTCTTGCGAGTTCCGAGGTCAGCGTTTCCGGGCGGTAGTATTTTTTGAGGATATTGTCATCCCAGCGTAGGAGATCCGCATTGCTCGCCGAAAATTCCGTCCAGGTTTGCTCTGAATTCGCCCGGGCGATCCGCTCACGAATGAGCAGCAGGAAAGCCCAGGTGATCGTTTCGTTGTAGAGATTAGGCTTGCCGTGTGCCGTGGCGAATCGTGTCAGGTTTGCAGCGAAACGGCCCAGGGCTTCGAGCGGCGTGTATTTCTGCAAGTACAAAAAGGTCATTTTGACATGCTCTGCGTGATGAAAAGTGTCGTTGGGTAAAGTACATCTTTCAAACGCTTGCATCCACTCAGAGTCGTTCATGGCCTGCTTCGGGTGTTTGGTTTGGTGCATGGACCATGCAGACGAGCACGGCCACTGCGTAGACAACGAGTTCTCCCACTTCAGACTGACCATGCAAAATATGCACGAGGGCAGCAAGCCCAAAAATGACAAGCAAGAGAAAGCTGCCGATCACGGTTGTGACAGGCACAAGGAATAAGATCGCGGCGATGATTTCAGCGACTCCGAGAACCGGCCGGATCCAGCAGGGCAATCCCGCCTTAGCGAGGAAACGCGCCGCCGAAGTGGAAAAGATAAACTGGCAGGATTCGAGCAGGACCACCAGACCGAGCGTCCAGCGCAGCAGCGGGATGGAGAATCTCCTGAGGCGCGCGTTCATTTTCCAGGTTTGTTCTTTCTGAGCGAATGACCGGCTCGCGATTCGGTAAGACCGTGGCTCGCGCGTGAATCCAGGTCGAGTCCGTAGAATTTTTTCAAATCCTTGATGCGCTTCAAACTATCAGCGCCAAAAGGGCATTTGCCATCGAAGGCATGGAGCACGATGCCCTCCAGGAGGTCGCCAAGCGTCATATCGTGATATTCCGCGAACGCCTTCAGCACCTTTAAGATTCGTTCTTCCATGCGAACGCCGGTTTGTACGCGCTGGACGCTAAACTTTTTGTCGTCTACCATTGTGGCCTTTCCGTTTGTTGGTACCAATGTACCAAAGTACCAAGGTCGAGTCAAGCAGCCAGTGCGCGGACCGCCCTGAAACCGCCGGATGCATTCCAAAAAAAATGGAGACGCGCCCGCCATTCACATTTCCGTTATAAACGGGAAAAGAATTCGCTGGTAAATTGAGCTTTCCACCGCCTGCGATTTCAGCTATAAAACCAAGCGTTCCACCAGCCATTCAACCGAACCAAGGGAAGCTATGCCTCGCAACAAAAATCTGCTTGTAGGTTTCGCGCTTTCTGCCGCGATTTTTGCCTGCCCACCCGGCGCGTTGCGCGCGCAAACCGCGCAGTCTAGGGCGAGTCGGATCGGCGCCATTGATGAGTCTTCGCTAGTCGTTTTGCACGGCAATCGCCATCCCCTGGCGACGCCCGCCAACGATCGTGGAGAGGCCGCCTCCGATCTTCCCATGGAACGCATGCTGCTGGTTCTTAAGCGCGACGCCGCAACGGAGTCCGCGCTGCAGAGTCTTCTCGCCAGCCAGCAAGACAGATCCTCGCCGGACTTCCACGGCTGGCTTTCGCCGGATCAATTCGGTAAACGATTCGGCGCTTCCCCAGCGGATATTCAAAAGCTCACGGGCTGGCTCGCATCCCACGGTTTTCGCGTGAACCGCGTGGGGCAAGGCGCGATGTCTATCGAGTTCAGCGGCACTGGCGGCCAAGTAAAAGATGCCTTTCATACCGCCATTCACTCCTACGTAGTGAACGGGGAGAAACACTACGCAAACGCATCCGATCCGCAAATTCCGGCAGCCTTCGCGCCCGTGGTCGCTGGAATAAATACTCTCCATAATTTTCGAAAAAAATCGGCGATTCGAGTGTTAGGGAAGGCCAGCCGCGTCGCCAACACCAGCATGTGGCAGCCGGAGTTCACCTTCAGCGGCGCAGCAGGAGTGGAGCACTTTCTCGCGCCGGGCGACTTTGCGAAAATCTATAACACGGCACCGCTCTATCAGAGTGGAATTGACGGAACGGGACAAAGCATCGCCATCGTGGCGCGAAACAACATCCATCTCTCGGACGTGCAAATCTTCCGCATCGCTTTTGGACTTCCCGTCAACGATCCACAGATCATTCTTGACGGTCCCGATCCGGGGAATTTGACTGGTCCGGAAGAAACAGAAGCCGATCTGGACGTCGAGTGGTCAGGCGCCATCGCGCCCAAGGCCACCATCAAGTTTGTCGTCTCCGCCAGCACCAACTCGACTGACGGTGTGGATCTCTCTTCTCTCTACATTGTGGACAACAATCTTGCGCCCGTTCTCAGCGCAAGTTTTGGCCAATGCGAACAAGCTCTCGGCCAAACCGAGAACACTTTTTTCAACAATCTCTGGGAGCAGGCGGCCGCGCAGGGCATTACCGCTGTGATTTCGAGCGGCGATAACGGCCCCGCCGGATGCGACAGCGATAGTCAAACAACGCCGGCCACTCAGGGACTTGCGGTGAACGGTCTCGCTTCCACGCCATTCAACATCGCCGTGGGCGGCACACAGTTCAATGAGAACGGCGCGGACAGCACTTACTGGTCGGCCACAAACGGGCCGGACCAATCTTCCGCGCTCGGCTATATCCCGGAAGTCGTTTGGAACGAGAGTTGCGCTGATCCGAACGTATGCGGCGTCGCTTCGTTGTTTGCAAGCAGCGGCGGCGCCAGCACTCTTTACAGCAAGCCCTCCTGGCAAGCGGGGATCGGCGTACCGAACGACGGCAAGCGCGACCTTCCGGATGTTTCTCTCGATGCCGCCGCCGGCCACGATGGATATTTGCTTTGCCAAGATGGCATCTGTACCACCAACGCCAACGGACAACTCATCAACGCCGAGCTGGTCGGCGGCACCTCCGCCGCTGCTCCCACGTTCGCCGCCATCCTGGCGCTGATCGCGCAGAAAACCAATTCCCGCCAAGGGCAGGCAAACTTCGTTCTCTATCCGCTCGCGGCCGCTCAGAATGCTGCGAATTGCAGCTCCACCAGTCCTCCGCAGTCTCAATGCATCTTCAACGACGTAACGGTGGGGAATAACAATGTCCCTGGACAGACCGGCTTTTCCGCGACCCCTGGCTACGATTTGGCGACTGGCTGGGGCTCGGTCAACGCCGCCAATCTCGCCGCGAATTGGCAGAACGTAACGTTTCGCTCGACACTAACTACATTGCAGCTTTCGTCGACAAACCTGACCCACGGGCAGCCGGTAACGGCTTCCGTGACCGTCGCTCCCAGTGTTGGCACAGGAACCCCCACGGGTAACGTGGCCCTCCTCGCTGGAGGTTCCGCGGGAGTGAGTCTCGGCAATCTTAGCAATGGGACGATTTCGGGGATGGTCGAGACGCTTCCCGGAGGAACATACTCTGTCACCGCCAGTTACGGTGGAGACGGCACTTTTGGCGCGAGCATCTCTACCGGCATTCCCATCACCATAAGTCCTGAGTCCAGCAGCACTACATTCTCCGCGTTCGTCAGCGGCCAGTCAGGCAATCCACCTTCCCAGGTGAACACGACCTACGGCAACTTCCTCATCTTACAGGTAAGTGTCGCCGGAGCCTCCCAAAAGGGGACACCCACGGGAACACTCACTTTTTCCGACTCGTTCAATGGCAACACCAGCACGCTGCTGAGCACTTCTCTCAACAGTCAGGGCAACGCGCAAGTTCAGGAAACGCAGCTCCCTCTCGGAAACCACATGCTCAGCGTCAGCTATTCCGGTGACGCCAGCTTTTCCGCAAGCAGCGCGGGCCCCGTTAGCGTGAGCGTCGCCAAAGGACCCACGCAAACGATTCTATTCCTTCCCACAGGGGCCTTGCCGAACACTTCCATTGTTCTGCAAGCCATTGTGCTTCCTAATGGCGCGATTGATCCCACTGGGACCGTGCAGTTTTTCAATGGGAAAACGGCACTGGGGAATCCTGTGCAGGTGAAGAATTTAATCGCCACGCTGACCACCCAGCTGACCAACGGATCGCACAGCATCACGGGCGTCTATTCCGGTGATCCAAACTTCGTAGGCTCAACTTCCGGCTCAGCTACCATCGTCGTAGGCAATCCCGATTTTCTGATCTCCGTCAATCCCGGGAACGTAACGATCTCGGGAAGCGGTCCCGGTGCCACAAATGTTCTGCTCACGCCCAGCCCCGGCTTGGGTTTCTCTGGGCCCATTTCCCTCAGCTGCTCGGGACTCCCCATGGGTTCTTCTTGTACTTTCCTGCCCGCGCAGCCCACCCTCGATGGTTTTACGCCCTTGACGATCGCGCTCAGCATCACCAAACCAACTCAACTGTCGTCTGCAATCCGCATGGCTTTTCACAGCGAGGCCCAGAGGCTGGCTGGTTCACTCGTAAGTGCGACACTTGCTGGCGCATTTCTCCTGGCATGGCCCAGGAAAAAGCGTGCATGGCCACTCTCTGCATCATTAGTTCTGGCGGGGTTCCTGAGCGCGATGAGCGGATGCAGCGGCACCCCGAACGCGTCTACCACGCCTAGTGGACCATCGACGGGTTCCTTCGTTGTGACCGTCACGGCCAGCGGCGGCGCGGGCGCGCAAGCCGTCAGCCACAGTGTGACGCTTCAAGTTATCGTTCAGTAGCCCGGTCGCTCGAATCGCAAGCCGCGGAGCGACTACATACCAGGCATCGCTCCATTCGCGCAGGGAAATGCAAACTTGCGCCAGCAGGCCCCCATTCTGACGCTTTGCCCGAGTTTACCAGAGCAATTTTAATCCGAATTGCACCTGACGAGCAGTGGTCGACGTGCTCGAGATCGCTCCCGCCGTGCCGGAATGCCCCGTCAGGTTAGTCGCGGTCGGCGGAGTAAACACAATCAGATTAGGCGTGTTGAAGTTAGCCCGGTCCAATATGTTGAAGATCTCCGCGCGGAATTGCACGCTCAGCCGCTCGTGAATCCGCGTGTCTTTGAGAATTGAAAAATCCCAGGTCCCAAGCCCCGGGCCGATGTAGGTATCTCTTCCGAGGTTGCCAAAGAAACCGATGGTGGAAGGCGGGGCAATGAACGCGGCAGGGTTAAACCACTGGCTGGGATTTCCGAGGACCACACTGCCCTTGAAGTTCGGATTCAAAAACGGCCTTACGGGATTTCGCGTGTCGCCGGTATTGGATGGGTTGTAGCTGAGCTGCGGCGTAAACGGAAACCCGGATTGAATGGTGACGATGCTGGCAACCGAACAGCCTCCGACCAACGCGTTTTTCCATCCTTCCAGATCGCTCGCATACATTTTTCCCCGCCCGAATGGCAATTCATAGATGGCATTGATGACGCCAACGCTTCTAACGTCAAACGTCGCCAGGCCCTTATCCGCAGCCAAGTCAAACGGGTTGGATACCAGTCCCGGCGCATTTCCGGCCGTGGTTTGATTCAGGGAATCTCCGTCGTCCAGCGTTTTCGAGAAAGTGTAGACTCCGCGCACCGAAAGGCCCTGGCTGATCCGGCGCGTCACGTCCACTTGCAGTGCATCGTAGGAGCTGACTCCCTCGGAAAACCAGGTCCACGTATTGGCTAAGGCCGGATTCGGTTTAGGCGTCCCAGCAGGAATGTAATAGCTACCAGCCGGAACTGCCGCTCCCGCCAGAGGCGAGCCGATGGGGAAGCCGATCGTGGGAGAGTTCGTGGCGGTTGTCGGGAGGACTGGATTGTACGTAGGATACATGGCTGGGCAGGGAGAAGCTGGGCAAATGACGGGTGTGGGCTCGTTCGCATCTACGCCAACAATTTCATGATAGCCATGCGAGCCGACATATCCAACCGTCAGCGACGCGTTGGGAGAAAGTTGCTGCTCGACCCGCAGAGACCATGAGATCAACGTCGGAGTCTGCATGTCAGGCTGCACCCCGCCGGGCACCAACTTCGCCGTGGCCGGTATAGGCGCTGTGGGATCGATCGGAAGCTTTGAGACCGCCAGGGACGGAATGCTATACGTCGGATTGAAAGGTGCGTTTTGGTCCGTGCGGTATCCTAGCGCGTCCTGCAAATCGTTGTACATTCCAAATCCGGCGCGCAGAACAGTCTTTGCACTCAAGGGACTCCATGCCAGTGCGATCCGTGGTTGGGGCAGAAACTTTGCGTTATTCGTTGTGAACAAAGAGTCGCCTATGTGCGGCTCGGTCGAAATTACACCATTTGTAAATGTATAGTTTGCCGCACGGCCGTGGGCTTCGTTCCAGCCGGTCGAAAATTCAGCTCGAAAACCCAGCGACAGTGTAAGTCTTTGGCTGAGACGAATAACGTCTTCCGCATACGGCGCTCCGAACAGTGACCGCCAGTTCATTTCCGTGGGCGCGGGATCAAACAGGAAGGTGCCAATGGTCCCCTGCAGGAACGTAGTAAGGCTCGCAAACGTCGCCTGCCCGTATTGGCTGAGCGCGATCGTCTCGTTGGACTGGAAAGGTTGGAACCACGCCCCAAAACTGAGCTGATGCCGTCTGCGCGTGAGCGTCACGCGGTCCTCGAACGTGTACAAATTCCGATGGATGGTCAGGTTACTTCCGTTGTTGCTGCCCGCTAATCCCACCTGTGCTTGCGGATTTGAGGCCGCGCTTCCGCCGACAACGACAGCGCCAACCGGCAGTCCAGTCAGAAATCCCGGAACGCCGGCCGCCGGAGTACTCGGAGTCGGCTCTCCCGTAAAGAAGTAGCCTGCGCGCGTGTAGCCGACCCGCGCTGTATTCAGTAGCGTGGGTGAGAAAACGTGCGTTTCCTCCAGGCTCAGCACCTGCTCGCGCAAGTTGACGACATCGGAGCTGTAAGGATTCGCGGGTGTCGCCGTCACGTCGTTGCCATCATCTATCGTATAGATGGCTGCGAGCGAGTCCTTTTGCGAAAAAGTGCGGTCGACCCGGACGGTGCCAAAGTCTTCCCGTATGGTTTGCAGCGGACTGCTGAAAACTTGCGCAATTCCATTGAAATCGGGAGCATTTGCAGGTGGTGTTGGCCACAAATTCAACAGGGGCTGAACGCTCGCCACTGCGGCGGCCCGCGACGCCAAATCGGGAACAAATGCCGCGGATGTCTGGTGCAGGTGCTGGTGGAAGCCTTCGTAGTTGGCAAAGACGAATGTCTTGTCCTGCTGGATGGGACCTCCCATGGAAGCGCCAAACTGGTTCCGTTGAAAAGGCGGGGCAGATCCTTGATCGAAGAAATTCGGCGCATCCAGGGCGTTGTTGCGCAAAAACTCGTACGCGGAACCGTGCCACTGGTTGCTTCCCGATTGCGTCACGATGACTACCTGCCCGCCCGGGTGTTTGCCCAGTTCCGCGCTGTAGGTGTCGCGCTGCACATTGAATTCGCGCACAGCGTCGACTCCCAGCAGCATCCCGCTCGTTCCACCCGGTTGCATGTTGTTTTCCGCGGCGCCGGAGTATTCCACTCCGTTCAGGAGAAAGATGTTTTGCTGAGGCCGGTTGCCGGAAACGGCGAAGTTGTTTCCCGTCGAGGAATTTGAAATGCCCGTCCCGCCGGTCTTCTGTGAAGTGAAGTTCACGATGCCCGGGTTCAAAGGCAGCAACAGATCGTAGCTTCGTCCGTTCAGGGGAAGTTCCTTCACTTGCCGCTCTCCCACTAGCCCGGAGATATCTCTTGTTGCGTTGTTGACTATCGGCGCCTCTGCCGCCACCGTCACCTGCTGTTTTACCTCGCCCAATTGCAGCGTCAAGTCCACTCCGGCTTCTTGTCCGACGGCAAGATGGATGCCGCTTCGGATCTGTTCCCGGAATCCAGCCTTGGAGACTCTGATCTCGTATTCACCCACGGGCAAAGCGAGCACCTGGTAACGCCCGGCATCGTCCGACACGGTACTGCGGAGCGATCCGGTCTCCACGTTTTTGACGGTTACCGCAGCAAGGGGAACCCGCGCTCCGGACGTGTCCTTGATCACCCCCGTCATGCTTGCGGCTACTTGGGCGCGCATGCACGGCACATCAGTCAGTAGGAAGAAAAAGAGCAGGCTTAAGAGCTTGTTCTTGCGCATTTGGAAACCCCCGAGAAGAAGAGAACGAAGAAAGAGACGAACCAATTCAATACAGTTTAATTCGCTATGTCAAACCGGCTTAATACGGATAGCTCGTAGGCGGATTCATACGGATGGAAGGGGTCAAAATCGCACCGTGGAATCGAGGCGCTTCACACGGCCCTTTTTGTTTGGGCAAGCCGCGCCGGGCGGCAAACACAATTTGCCACGCAATCACTCCAGGTCCGCACCCTACGTAGGAAAAACTATCATTTTGGCCGATTTTTAAGGAGTATGTCAGGAGTTCTGAACTTACGAGACCTTAAGGCACGACTGTGACGCAGGTGTGTCGGAATCAGCTCGCCGTTGACACCGCCTCGTCGAAGCGATGTCCATCTTCCACCACCTTTCCATCTGTTGACTCGGTTGAAAGTGAAACCTAAGATTGCGCCAGTCGCTGCCCATGATTGACCAAACCATCTCGCACTACCGCATCGTCGAGAAACTCGGTGGTGGTGGCATGGGCGTGGTATATAAAGCGCAAGATACTCGGCTGGACCGCTTTGTCGCTCTCAAATTCCTACCCGAAGAAGTAGCCCAAGACTGCCAAGCTCTAGAGCGATTTCGGCGTGAAGCCAAGGCCGCATCTGCCTTGAACCATCCCAACATTTGCACGATCTATGATGTTGGTGAGGAAAATGGCAAAGCCTTCATCGCCATGGAGTATCTGGAAGGCGAGAC
>DATDHE010000122.1:0-3789 GCA_036521695.1 Candidatus Acidiferrum sp.
CCTGACATCGAATTCTAGTACCCATGTTTCCGATACCCGACGAGCGCCGTCTCGCTCTGGGACAGGCACTTCCCACTGCATCGTCCACATTGAGAGGCTAGCCCTCTCGTTTGGGCGTATTACAATCCCCTTAATGTGAAATCCATTATCTGCCGACTTCTATCTCTGACCATTCTGTTTGGAGTTGCTTTCGGTACGCCGACTCGTGCGCAGAATCCGGCGACGCCGGACCTTTCCGGCACGTGGGTGCTCAACCTAGCGAAGAGCAAGCTGACTAAGGGTGCCAAAGTCCATTCCGCGACACTTGTGATCGCATCTTCAGGATCGAACGTCGTGATGCGGTTCAATACGGACGGCAAAGAATCAATACACTCCCATGTCACCGACGGGAAGGAGCACGTCGTTGCCGAAGTTCAAGGTGGTCAGAACATGGAAAAGGCATATTGGAACAAATCTGCCTTGATCGTTGAGACATTCGCACGGCTGAAAATGCCCAATTCACCAACCGTCGATGGCAGTGAACTTTGGCGCTTGAAAGACCGATGGACAGTCTCAGCCGATGGCCGCGTGCTCACCTATGAGGCGGAAGGCTTCGACGCGAAGACGAGGAGTGTCTACGACAAACAATGACCGCGCGCCCTTCAGACTAATGGAACAGTCCTACTCCTAGAATCCACTTCTCCGATAAGGTTAATCAGGCGTTGTCCAATAGGTCAGTGGGAACTACCCCGTTTGAGCGGCTTTTACGCCGAGTGCTAGAGTGTCAGATCATGCCGAGTCCTTGCTTTCTCGATACTCTTGTGCGCGATTTTCGATATGCCGTCCGCAACTTCAGCAGAGACCGCCGATTTGTAGCAACAGCAATCTTTGCGCTGGCGCTGGGGGTTGGCGCGTCCACCGTGGTGTTCAGCGTTTTCTACAATTTGTTGTTCAACGCGGTGGCGGCGAAGGATGCGGAGCGGCTGGTGGTGCCGATGGTGGCGGACGCGGAGAGGCCGGAGTCCGCTCACCAGTTGTGGGTGCTATGGGCGGACGTGAAGTATTTGCGGGAGCACAGCCAGGCTTTTGAGCGGGTAATCGGGTCGCACAGCGGCGTGGCGAAGGTGCAGTATGGCTCGCAGATGAATCAGTTTGAAATTGGGCATGTGTGGCCAGATGCGTTTGAGATGTACGGAGTGACGCCGACGCTGGGCGAGGAATTGTGGAGGAAGACGGGAAGCCGGGGGCTCCGCCGGTTTTTGTGATGAGTTACCGAACGTGGAAAGGGGAGTTTGGGTCGGACGCGCGGATCGTGGGGAAGAGCTTCGTGATTGACGATCAGCCGGCGACGTTGATCGGCGTGATGCCGGAACGATTCCTGGGATTTGGAGCGACGCAGGAAGTCTGGATGCCGGTGAATGCGACGGAAGAGGCAATGAACAACGAGCGCGGAACGAAATTCAACGTGCTGGCGCGCGTGAAACGCGGCATGACGATGGCGGCGGCGTCGGCGGAGTTTGACGTGCTGGTGCGACAAATCGCAGCGACGCATCCGCACGACGGCGATTTTCCGAAGAAATTCACGACCCGAGTGGTGACGGCGAGCAATTACGTGCTCGAAGAGTCGGGCGCGGGCCAGGTTTTTAATACGAAGATTAATTTGAAAAGCATTCTTTGCGATCTGCTCGCGGCGGTGACGGTGCTGCTGCTGATTGCGTGCAGCAACGTGGCCAACCTGCTGCTGGCGCGAGCGACGGCGAGAGAGAAAGAGCTAGCCGTGAGGGCGGCACTGGGAGGATCGCGCTGGCAAATCGTACGGCAGCTGCTGATGGAGAGTTTATTGTTGGCGCTGTGCGCGTGCGGAGCGGGATGCGGGTTAGCGTGGGCGGCGATGCGCGCGGTGAATACGACGCTTCATCAGAAGGCCTGGCAGCGGATCAGCTGGGAGGCGGTGGTTGGGCTGAATGTGCCGGTGCTGCTGTTTGCGATCGGGATTACGCTGGCGACGACGCTGCTTTGCGGATTAGTTCCGGCGTTACGAGCGACAAAACGGGATTTGCAGGCGCAGTTGGTGGGAAGCGGGAAGGGGAACAGCGGCGGGTTGCAGCACGGTAGGTTGCGCGGTGCGCTGGTGATGGGGCAAGTGGGGCTTTCGATTGTGCTGTTAACTGGGGCGGGGCTGATGATGCGGAGCCTCTATAAGCTCACGCACATTGATATGGGATTCAATCCGAAGAATATTTTGGTAGTGGGAATTGCGCCGCCGCGCCGCGGGGACCAACTCCCGGACCGGGCCAAGATCGCGTCACCGGAGGGGCAGGCGGAATTTCGAGAAATTCAGGAGAGTTTGAAAAGTTTGCCGGGAGTGGCGGCGGTGGCGGTAAGCAACACGATTCCAGGGTATGGGCCATCGCGTGGGCCGCTGGTGACGGTGCCGGGTGGAACGCGCGTGGAGATGGCAGCCTTGGACGAGTGCGATGAGAATTGCGCGGACGCTTTGGAAATGCGGATGGTTGCTGGAAGGTGGCTGACGCGGGAAGAAGTGCGGGCGAGGCAGTACGCGACGGTACTGAATCAGCGATTGGCGCACGATTTGTTTGGAGACGCGAACCCAGTAGGGAAGCAACTCGAAGTGAAGGACTTTGACAAATATGAAAATGCGCTGCAGCGCGCGTTCGAGATGAAGACCGGGCAGGCGTCGGCGAATGCGAGGTTTGAAATTGTCGGCGTGGTGGGCGATGCGAAGAATTCCGGGCCGCAGCAGCCGGCGGTGCCGATGGCGTTCATTCCGCCGATGATCACGGGCGAATTTATTTTGCAGGTACGGACGACGGTTGAGCCGGGATCGTTAATGCATGCGGTGCAGGAACGGGTGTGGTCGGTGAATCGAAGCGAGTTGTTTTGGATATTCGACCCGCTGGCGGAATTTTTGGAAGAGCACACGTACGCGCCGCCGGAGTTTGGGGTGACACTGTCGGGGCCGCTCGCGGGAATTGCGTTGCTGCTGGTAGTGATTGGGGTGTTCAGCGTTATGGCGTATACGGTGTCGTTGCAAACGAGGGAAATTGGAGTGCGGATGGCGCTGGGAGCGCAGCAGCGGGAGATACTGAAGATGACGCTGCGACGAGGATTTTTGCTGATCGCGGCGGGGATTAGTGTAGGGCTGTTGGCGAGCTATGGGCTGACGCGATTTTTGGCGAGCCAGATTTGGGGAGTTTCGGCGACGGACCGTTGGACGTTTGGGGCGGCGGTGGGGCTTGTGATTGCGGTGGGGTTGGCGGCTTGCTTTTTGCCGGCGCGGCGGGCTACGCAGGTGGATCCTTTGGTGGCGCTTAGGTATGAGTGAGAGGGGTTTCGCGAAAACGTGATGATGTGGGAATCCTTGCCTGTCCACCCGAAAAACCTCAGGGGAGTCTGATCTTGGGGGTGCCGTTCAGTGTGGTAGCAGAATCGATACTGCGCGTGAGCCCACGACACAGTCCCTTTTACTGTCGGTTCCAGCGATGGTCCGATGAGTTGTCTTCATTTTATTTAGTGTTCGTTTGGTGGAGTAGGAGATTAGGCGGCCACTCGCAGGTAGCGGTGATGTAAACCGCCGCCCACGGGAATGGAAACCAAGCGGCTCGCATCGGCCGCAGATTCAGGTTTGGCGCTAGGAACAGGAGTGTCACCGTTCAATCCTTGACGCGGCCGAGCCAGATGGTAATACTCTTCGATGAATTCCTTTAACAAGTATTTCAGGTGTCCTTCATTAAGGACAATCACGTGATCCAACAGCTCTCGCCGTAGGGTGCCTCCATACCGTTCCAC
>DATDHE010000123.1:0-4053 GCA_036521695.1 Candidatus Acidiferrum sp.
GGTCCAGCTGGAAGAAAAGAGCAAGTAAACGAATTGAAGAAATAAAAGATCGCCGCTTGCTCGAATCCGCGCGCTCATTCAAACTCGGAATCGTTTTCAGCGTCATTTCTGCCGGAAACGATTCCGAGGAGACGATCATGCCACGCTCTCTTTCCTATCTCCTACTGTTGCTAATTCCCTACTTCGCCGCCGCCCAAGAAGCGCAGCCGCCGAATGTTGCGGCCGCGCAGGGCGGACAGGAACGGCCGAAAGGGCGGCCGCGCATCGGCGTGGCGCTGGAGGGCGGCGGGGCGCTAGGACTAGCGCACATCGGCGTGCTCGAGTGGTTTGAGGAGCACCACATTCCGGTGGACGAAGTTGCGGGGACGAGCATGGGCGGTTTGGTGGGAGGTCTCTACGCGGCGGGAATGAGTCCAGCAGAAATGAAGAGATTGATCGAGGGAGTCGATTGGAATGAAGTACTCGGCAACGTGACGCCTTACGAAGACCTTTCCTTTCGACGCAAGGAAGACCAGAGGGCATTTCCGAACGCTTTGATTCTTGGGCTGCGCAATGGCTTGTCGCTTCCGCCCGGGTTGAATTCGGGGCACCAGATAGGATTGTTGATCGACCGGGTTACGCTGCCCTACTACAACTTGGGATCGTTCGAAGCGCTGCCCACCCCGTTTCGCTGTGTGGCTACCGATCTGGTGAGCGGTAAGCAAGTGGTCTTTGAGCAAGGCTCGATGGCGCTAGCGTTGCGCTCGACGATGTCGATCCCGGGGGCGTTCGCGCCGGTGGTCGACAAGGAACGCGTGCTGGTGGATGGCGGGCTGGTGAACAACTTGCCGACCGACGTCGTGAAGCAGATGGGCGCGGACATTGTGATTGCCGTGCATTTAGATACGAAGCAGGTGGAAGCCGCGGACATCAGGTCTCTCTTCACTGTGCTGCAACAATCTGTCCGGGTGGTGGTTGCGGAAAACGAAGTACGCGGCCTCGCGCGCGCGGATGCCGTGGTCAGTGTGCCTCTTGCAGGATACAGCTCGACGGATTACAAAAAAAACGAAGCGATCATGCAAAAAGGTTATGAGACTGCCAACGGGAAGTCGCAATTGCTGCAAAAATTCGCGCTCGGCGATGCGGAATGGAAGGAGTACCTGAGGGATCGCGCGGCACGGAAAAGAACGCTAGCGCCCGTGCCGCGATTTATCAAGGTGCAAGGGGCGGACACCGCCCAGCAGACGGAGAACATCGAGCATTACCTGGAACCGCTGGCGGGCAAGCCACTGGACACTGACAAGCTCGATCGCGCGCTAACACGGCTCACCGGCGTTGGGCGGTATGACACGGTGGGTTACCGGATCATGGAACGCGACGGGCAGCAAGGGCTGCTCATTCAGGTCAGCGAAAAAAACTACGCGCCACCCACGATTCAACCGGCATTTGAAGTGGATGGTTCGGAGAGCGAGGAAGTGGGCTTCACCATGGGCGCGCGGCTAACGTACTTGGATGTTGCGGGATTCCGCTCCGAGTGGCGCACGGACTTTCTTTTTGGGAATACGTACGGGGTGGGAAGCGAGATTTATAGGCCTTTCACGCCCGTGAGCAAGTGGTTTTTTGCGCCGCACGGCACGGCAAGCACTCGGGTATTTCAGATTTATGAGAAGGGCAATCCGTTGTCGGATTACAAATTGGGCCAGGCCGACATTGGGATGGACGTGGGCTACGGATTCAACCGCTTTAGCGAATTCCGTGTTGGCTACGAGGTGGGTTATCTCGACGCAAATCTGCGGCTGGGCACGCCAGTATTCAATTCGGTGAGCGGACGCACGGGCGCTTCGAAACTTCACTACATCTTCGATCACACGGACAGCCCGGTGATTCCGCGTAGCGGCGTGCGCTCTGAAACGACTTTCCGGTGGTTTGATACGAGTCCCGGCGCGGCCAACGCTTTTCCTTCTCTCCAGGCAAATATCGAATATTTTCAACCGGTATCACCTCTGGGCTCCGTGTTCGTGGAAGGCCAGGGAGGGACGACGTTTGGCTTTAATAGCACGGGAATTCCACAATTCTTTCTTGGCGGGCCGTTGACGCTCAGCGCCTACGGCTTGAATGAATTGCAAGGAGACCAATACTACTTATTCCGGGCTGGCTATTTGCACGACTTGTGGATATTGCCTCCGCTTGTGGGGAAAAGAGTGTTTGTAATTGGATCTTACGAATTCGCAAAAATGTACGGAGTTACAAACGAAAGCAAATTTCCAAATGATGTTGCCGCTGGTATTCTCGCGGAAACGGTGATTGGTCCGCTATTTGTAGGGGGAAGCGTAGGCGACACCGGCCATCATAAGTGGTTCTTCCAACTTGGTCGGGTGTTCTGAGCGGTGTTCTCGCTTTTTGGGCGCAGCAAGCTGCTCCATCTTCCGAGGCGTACCTTTTTATGCTGAAGGCAATTAATTCCACCCAAGGCAACATCGCTGCCGTTCTCGCTTCCAATGATGGATTGGCCGGCGGCGCGATTCAGGCCCTCCGCGAACATAATCTGGCCGGCAAAGTGGCGGTTTCCGGACAACATGCGGATTTGGCGGCGGTCATCTGCATTGCCCAGGGTGTGCAAAGCATGACGGTCTACAAGCCGGTAACAAATGAAGCGGCAGTCGCCGCCGAGGAAGCGGTTCGCCTCGCGAAGGGCTAAAAGACGCGCTCGAACAGGACAACGAGCAATGGCAAGGAAGATGTACCCGCCATCCTGCTGAAACCTATTTTAGTTACAAGGGACAACATCAAGTCAACCTTGGTCAAAGACGGATTCCAGACATTAAAGAGCATCAACCAGGCATTGTCTGCAGACCAACTGATCAAGCAGGGCGTTTCGCTCTGATAGACGCAGCGAATTCTTGTGGCGCACGCGGGTATTCTCTTACAATTAGTACGCGTGGGCTGCCGGTACGGAGGTGTGCGCACCATGCCATCACGCCCTGGGAAGGTTATGCTGAAATATATGACTGCTTTTATCGCCTCTGGTGCCATAGCGCTAGGCGCCATCTACGTACCTGCCACGGCCGCCGATGGAAAGTTCGGCCCATCGAACCCGTTTTATGCGCCG
The DNA here is from genome assembly GCA_036521695.1 of Candidatus Acidiferrum sp. Classification (GTDB taxonomy): domain Bacteria; phylum Acidobacteriota; class Terriglobia; order Acidiferrales; family UBA7541; genus Acidiferrum. Next base: position 3,089 of record DATDHE010000123.1, read on the forward strand.
AGTACCTTGCCGTTCCACGCGCCACCCTTCGATAAGATCAAGGACGAAGACTATCAGCCGGCTATCGAGGCGGGCATGGCCGAGGAGCTCGCCGAGATACAGGCGATTGCCGACAATGCGGCGGCGCCGACCTACGAAAATACGCTCGTGGCCATGGAGAAGACCGGGCAACTTTTGCAACGCGTGCTGGCCGCTTTCGGCGCGGTCACCGCTGCGAATACCAATCCCGTGCTGCAAAAAGTGCAAGCCGAGGAGGCGCCGAAGCTGGCGGCGCATCAGGATGCCATCAGCCTGAACGCAAGACTTTTTGCACGCGTAGCTGCCGTCTATAAGCAGCGCGAATCGCTCAAGCTCGATGCGGAGTCGCTTCGGCAGCTTCAGGTCACCTATGACGGTTTCGTCCGAGCTGGCGCGAACCTTTCGGACGCCGACAAGACCGAATTAAAGAAGCTCAACGAGCAGATCGCGACGCTTGCGAACGACTTCTCGACAAAACTCCTGGAGGCTACGAAAAACGGAGCGTTTGCGACAACGGACAAGAGTGCGCTTGCCGGCTTGAGCGACTCGCAACTCGCCGCAGCCGCACAGACCGCCCAAAGCCGCAAGCAAGAAGGCTATGTGCTTCCGCTTCAGAACACGACGCAGCAGCCAGTGCTTGGCTCACTCAACGTCCGGGCGACACGCGAAGCCGTCTTCGAGAAATCCTGGAACCGCGCCGAACGCGGAGATGCCAACGACACGCGCGACCTCATCTCGCATCTCGCGCAACTGCGTGCGCAACGGGCACAACTCCTTGGATATCCCAACCACGCGACGTGGAAACTCGGCGACCAGATGGCCAAGACTCCTGAAGCCGCCCTGAAATTCATGGATGCTCTGGTGCCGGGCGCAACGGCTCGAGTAACCCGCGAGGGCAAGGATATTCAGGATGTCATCGACGCGCAGAAGGGCGGCTTCAATCTTCA
>DATDHE010000124.1:0-54067 GCA_036521695.1 Candidatus Acidiferrum sp.
ATTTTTATCGTGACGTCGTAAGTTACGTTCGGAAATTCGCGGTGAAATTCTTCGACAAGCTCCATAGCGTGACGAATGCCGTTGAAGAAGTCCGGGTCGCCGAACGAAATGTGCTGTGCGCCCGCGGCGACTTGTTGGCGGATGTCTTGCATCACAATGTCGCGGCTAACGATGCGAAAAACGCCTTTGTAAACGGGGACGATCGGGCAATGGCGGCAAAGATGTTTGCAGCCCCGGCTAGCTTCCGTTGAGCCGACGAGGCGGAATCCGCCGCCGGGAACAACAAGATGGGCATAGTTGCCGATGGGCAGCATGTCCGAACGGTCTGGCACTTCAAAGGCGAGGCGCTCGAGCGAGACGAGCGGTTCTGGTTGTGGCGAAAACCTCGGGCGATCATCGCTTTGCAAGCGTGTTTGCAAGCGTTCAGCGAGTTGCGTGAGTTCGTGCTCGAATTCACCGCCGAGGATAGTTGCGACGCCAAGGGTTCGTAGGTAATCCGCATTCATCGGCCCGTACAGGCCATAGCAACAAAGATGAGCGAGCGGATTCAGTTCGCGTAACACCGGGATGAGTTTTGCAGCGAGACGTGTGGCCGTGTGCATTGGCAAGTAGATCGCGATCAATTCGGCGGCGCGAATCGCGGATTCATTCAGCGATTGACGGGAAAGATCGAGGCACACTATTTCATGGCCTCGCTTGCGGAGCCAGGCTGCCGGCGATGCAAGCCCAAATGGCTGCCGTCCCAACTCGTAGGTCGAAATCAGAACGATGTTCACGTCCTGAACAGTATAGCTGGCCGACCGACGTAAAGAATGGTTTTCGGTTATGATAAAGGGCTGATGAACTGACGGAAAGGACGGCGAGAATGGCCATTGCCGCAGGGAATTCCTTCGGAACGCGCGACAAACTGAACGTTGGCGCGCAATCGTTTGATATTCACCGGCTCGAGCTGCTGGAAAAAAAGATCTCCTGTCAATTGGCGAAGCTGCCATTTTCCCTCCGCATCCTTCTCGAAAATCTATTGCGCTGCGAGGACGGGCGTTTTGTGCGGCCCGATGATATTCGCGCGCTCGCGAGCTGGACGCCCGGAGCGGCGGAAAAAGAAATCGCATTCATGCCCGCGCGCGTGCTGCTTCAGGACTTTACCGGCGTGCCCGCCGTAGTTGATCTCGCCACGATGCGCGAGGCGATCAAGCGCATGGGCGGCAATCCACGGCTGATCAATCCTCTGTTCCCCGCCGAGCTGGTCATCGACCATTCCGTGCAAGTAGACAGTTTTGGGAGCGCGAACGCATTTGGTTTGAATGCGGAGCTGGAATTCCAGCGCAACATTGAGCGCTACGCTTTTCTGCGCTGGGGGCAGACTGCGTTTCAAAATTTCAAAGTAGTGCCGCCTGACACCGGAATCTGCCATCAGGTGAATCTGGAGTATCTCGCGCGGGTGGTTTGCGCGATGCCTTCGGGAAGCAGGGTTGAGGCTTATCCGGATTCCGTGGTGGGCACGGATTCGCACACTACGATGGTCAACGCGCTCGGGGTTTTCGGCTGGGGCGTGGGAGGCATCGAGGCAGAAGCGGCAATGCTCGGGCAGCCGTCTTCGATGCTCATCCCCGACGTCGTTGGGTTCCGCTTGCACGGGAAGCTTAGCGAAGGGGCTACCGCGACGGATTTGGTGTTAACCGTGACGGAAATGCTGCGGAAGAAAGGTGTGGTCGGCAAATTCGTGGAGTTTTGCGGGACGGGACTTTCCAGTTTGAGCGTGCCGGACCGCGCGACGATAGCAAACATGGCGCCGGAGTACGGCGCGACGATGGGCTTCTTCCCTGTCGATGAAGAAACGCTCGCCTATTTGCAATTCACGGCGCGCGGAGCGGAACAAATCGCGCTCGTTGAAGCGTATTGCAAGGAGCAGATGTTGTTCCGCACGGATGATATGGCAGATCCGATTTTCAGCGACAAACTGGAGCTTGATCTGGGCACGGTGGAACCAACAGTCGCGGGGCCGAAGCGGCCCCAGGATCGCGTGTCTTTGCGCAACGCCAAGAGTTCATTCATCAAAGTTGTGGAAGGTACGCCGGACAAGCATGTGACCGTGCGGAATAACGGCAACTCGTTTGATTTGTCGAGCGGAGCGGTGGTGATTGCCGCCATCACGAGTTGCACAAATACCTCGAATCCTTCGCTGATGTTGGGCGCGGGTTTGCTAGCGAAGAAAGCAGTGGAGCGCGGGCTGCATGTGAAGCCATGGGTCAAGACCAGTCTCGCACCGGGCTCGAAAGTAGTGACGGATTATCTGGATTCTTCGGGATTGACGAAGTATCTCGAAAAATTGAATTTTCATCTTGTCGGATATGGGTGTACAACCTGCATCGGCAATAGTGGGCCTCTGCCGGAGGCGATCGGCGCTGCGATCAAGGACAACAACCTGGTGGCCGTGGCAGTGCTTAGCGGCAATCGAAATTTTGAAGGACGAATTCATCCGTTGGTGCGCGCGAACTATTTGGCTTCGCCGCCGCTTGTTGTTGCGTATGCTCTTGCTGGGCGTATGGACATGGATTTGACCACTGAGTCTCTGGGATCGGACTCCGGGGGGAAACCGGTATATCTGCGGGACATCTGGCCCACGCCACAGGAAATTGAATCAACGGTGCGCGATTCCGTGACGAGCGAGATGTACAGCAAAGAATACGCCAATGTGTTCGACGGCGACGCACATTGGAAGTCCATGCCTGTTCCGGAAGGCGACTTATACAAGTGGGATCCGAAGTCCACGTACATTAAGCAGCCGCCATTTTTTGAAAATATGCCAAAGACACCGCCGGCTCTCGCGGATATTCACGGTGCGCGGGTCCTCGCGATTCTCGGCGACAGCGTCACAACAGATCACATTTCGCCCGCGGGGTCAATCCCGGTCGATTCACCCGCCGGAAAATATTTGATCGCGAACGGCGTGAAACCGCACGAGTTCAATTCCTATGGCGCGCGCCGCGGGAATCATGAAGTAATGATGCGCGGCACGTTTGCGAATATTCGTTTGCGCAATCAACTTGCTCCCGGAACCGAGGGCTGCTGGACCCTCTTCCTGCCGGGCAATGAGAAAATGACGATTTATGATGCCGCGGTGAAGTATCGCGAAGCGGGCGTGCCGCTGGTCGTGCTTGCGGGAAAAGAGTACGGCTCGGGATCATCGCGGGACTGGGCGGCCAAAGGGACTCGTTTGCTCGGCGTGCGCTCCGTGATCGCAGAGAGCTATGAGCGCATCCACCGAAGCAATCTGGTTGGAATGGGCGTGCTGCCGCTCGAATTCAAAACCGACGAAAATCGCGAAAAGCTTGGACTGACGGGACAAGAAGTATTTGAAATAGAAGGTGTGGCGTCGCTTGCGCCAAAGAAAGCGATCACTGTACGGGCCAAGTCCAACGATGGGTCAACGAAGACTTTCACCGCGATTGCCCGCGTCGATACGCCGGAGGAAGTTTCCTACTACCATCACGGCGGGATCTTGCAGTACGTTCTGCGCCAGATGCTCTGATTCCCCGAGCACCGTTTCCGTCTTACGATGTCTCTAGCTGCGCCCCTCTCGCTTTTGCGCAACAACCAAACCCCGAGGCGTAGGCAATAGCAGAACGGAAAGCAGCCCCTCCGCTTCTAGCTTGAGGGCGCCTTCTCGAACCGTTTTCATCAATGAACTTGCGTCGTGCATGAGGATGAGGCCGTGCGGGTTCATTTGCGGAAGAAATTTACGGACTTCCTGTTCGCGAAGGGGAGCATCGCTGTCGCAGAAAAGCAGATCGATGCGGCCTTCGACTTTCATGTCCAGGCTGGATTCGTTGCGCGCGTCAATCCATTGCCCTAAGCCGGAAGAATCGAAGCGCAGCCGCGCGAGCGCGAAAATTTTCGCATCGTATTCGCACGTAATGACGCGGCCGAAACCGTTAGCCCTGAGTCCCTCCGCGATGCGCAGCGTGCTCAGCCCTGAAAATGTGCCTGTCTCCACGACAAGCTCAGGCTTGATCGTGGTGACAATCGCTCTCAAAAAATCGAGCACTTCGACCTCGGCGCTCATCGAATCGTACATGTGCCAGCGCTCGGGATGCGGACATTCCAGCGTCGGCCGATGATATTCCGGTTGGAGAACGTCTCCGCGCGAGGCGATATGCTCTACGATGCGGTGCTCTTTTTTCTGTCTGTGGAATTGGCTCTTAATACGCCAAAGTAACACCGCGCCAAGTAGGATAGAAACGACGCTTGCCGTTTGGGCATTAGACATGCCGAAAAACGAACGTGGATTGATGCGGATAAATTCGATTAGGAATCGGGCAATGCCGGTGAGAATCAGGTAATTGCAAAAAATTTCTCCTTTGGCTTTGGGACCTTTTAGGGACTTCGAGCCCATGTGCCAAAGAAATGCAGCAATCGCGAGCCAGATGAAAAACTCGTAAAGCGGAGTGGGATGCACTCGCTGCGTTGTAGGGACAAGCCCGTTTGGAAAACTCATCCCCCAGGGAAGCGAAGTCGGGATGCCGTAGTCTCCGTCGCCGGAGAACAAGCAACCGATACGCCCAATGGCGTAGCCAACGCATGCAGCCGGCGCGCAAATGTCCAGAAATTCAAGAACGGAAATTTTCCACCACTGCGCTAAAATCACTAAAGCGATGAAGCCGCCGAGAAATCCGCCAAACCAGGCGAAGCCGTAGCGGCTGATGAGCTGCGGCCAAGGATCCGCGAAAAACTCGTGCGGACTCTCGAGAACGTGGTAAAGCCTCGCACCAATCAAGCCTGCAAGTCCGGCGATTCCGATGATCAGAAATCCTTCGTCTTTTTCGTTTCTGGCGGAAATGCTGTGGAGCTGCGATCTGCGGCGATTGAAATCGGCCTGTAAGACGTAAGCCGCGGCAAGCATACCGAGGGCAACCATCAACCCAAAGGTAGGAATAGCTAGAGGTCCGAGATGCAGAAAAGGGATCATGAATGCACGCGCATCAAACTCCTTCGAGAGTATACATGACAGCACGAGAGAGCTTGGAGTCGCCAATGTCTAACAACTGTCCGAATGCAAAACGGATCACTCATTTTGCATCCGACGGCGTGACGCGAACGGAACGCCGGTGAAGGATGGCGCCGAGGATGAGCCAAATGGCAAGGGCGATCCATTCGGCGTGAGTGAAGTGACCGGGGAAGGCGGGGATTAGTTTCATGAGGACGAAAAGGAGGGAGACGATGATGCCCAGGGTGGTGATTGCGCGCCTGCCGGGGCGCGGGTCGACTAGCCAGAAGGAAAGACAGGCAGCTAGCCAGCCCAGCGCAGACGCCATCGACCCAACTTCGGTTACCGGAACAAGGATGTAATCGCCGAGAAGCAGCGCGATGAGAGTACCCACTGTGATGCCGATGACGGCGACGGATGGCGTGGAGAATTTTTCATGGATGGTGGCAAAGCGCGGAGCGATGGTCCCGCGGCGGGCGTAGGCAAAAAGCAGGCGCGTGGAGGCGGCAAAATTCCCGTTGAAACACTGGAAGAGTCCGAAGAGCGCCATGACGAGGATGAGCTGGACGGGCCAGTGCTTGCCGAGGCCGTTTTCGAAGGCAATCGCAGTGGCGAAGCGTTTGCCTAGGAGAGATTGCCAAGGGGCGATGTAAGCGACCGCGGCTATGGAAAGAGCATAGAAGAGGGCTCCCACGCCGAGGGCGAGGCCAATAGCCTTCATATAGCTCGTTTGGCGGAAATCAGGATTGGCTTCCTCCGCGTACTTGGGGGCAGATTCGAAACCAGTCAGGAAATACGGAACGATTTGCAGCGTGAGAAGGATGGAGAGGAAGGGAGTTGTACGAAAAGCAGGATGAAAATTCGCGGGCGCGCCACGGACGCCGCTGATGCAGACAAGAATCAGGAAAATGAGCAGGACCATGGAGGACATGGCTTTCTGGAAGTTGGCGCTGAGGCGGATGCCGCGGTAGTTGACGGTGGCGAGAAGCAATGTGAGCGCGATGCCCAGGACGAGCCGAGGGAGAAAGACCGGCTGGCCCGCGACGCGATAAAGCTCGAAGGAATCGAGCGACGGGAAAATATACCCGGCGATTTTTCCGAGAGCGACGGCTTCCCACGGGCAGACGATGAAGTAAGCAAGAAGCATCATCCAGCCGGTGAAATAGCTAACGATGGGCGAGAGAACTTGCGCAGTGTAAGCGGCTTCGCCGGCGGCGTCGGGAAGGCGCTTGACCCACTGGCCGTAGACATAGCCGACGGGAAGCAAAATGAATCCGCCGATGGCGAATCCGAGCGCCGCGCCAGCAGGACCGCCGCGGCCGAGCCAATCGTCCATGAGGACGAGCCAGCCAGTGCCGATCATGGTGCCGAAAGCGAGGGCGAAATAATCGTGCAGGCGAAGTTTGCGCGCGAGGACTGGCATCTAGAGGACGCAGAGCAATTCGTAAATGAGATTGGCGGCGAGGAGCGAAGTGATTTCGCCGGCGTCGTAGGGCGGAGAGACTTCCACGAGGTCACAGCCGATGATGTCGAGGCCGCGCAAGGCGCGAACAAGCTCAAGGATTTGGATGCTGGTCAGGCCGCCCACTTGCGGAGTTCCCGTGCCGGGGGCGTAAGAGGGATCCACGGCGTCGATATCGAGCGTGATGTAGACGGGCTTGCTCCGGAAGGTGCGCAAATGACGCTGAACGATTGCGAGGCCTTTTTTGTGAAATTCCTCAGCGGTAACCATTCTCACTTTATGGGAACGGGCAAAGTCAAAATCTTCTTCACCGTAGACCTGCCCGCGAAGACCAACCTGGAGGACACCGCCATCGAGCAGGAGGCCTTCTTCAAAGGCCCGGCGGAAAGGCGTGCCGTGAGAATACTTGCTGCCGAAATACTCGTCCCACAAATCGTTGTGAGCGTCGAATTGAATCAGTGAAACGGGGCCGTGCTTTTTTGCAACGGCACGGAGGATGGGGAGACTAATGGAATGATCGCCTCCGACGCAAACGCAGCGCGCACCCGCTTTGAGAAGGGGCGCAATTCCCTGCTCGATACGCAGAAAAGAGTCTTCGATGGAAAGTGGATTCACTGGGAGATCGCCAAAGTCGGCGACGCGATGCTTGGCGAAGGGATTTACATGGAGGACAGGGTTCCACGGTCGGATAATCGCGGACTGCACGCGAACATGGCGCGGCCCGAAGCGCGGGCCAGGACGATAAGTTGTGCCCCCATCAAAGGGGACGCCGATGATGGCTACCTCCAGTTCCTCGGGCTGCGCGATGTGAGGCAGTCGCATAAAAGTCGGGATGCCCGTGAAGCGCGCGAAGCTAAGGGCGTCGAGCGGTTGGGGGTGAGGCAAACGGAAAGCGCGGCGGGGTTTAGGCACGGCGAGGCATCTTAGTTTCGCGGAGCGAGGGAAGTCAACGTGTGCGAGGACACGTGTGCGAGGACACGTGTGCGAGGACTGCTGGTTTGGCAAAGTAAGAAACAGGTAGGCATTCCCGTACTGATGGTACCGGGGTGGTGGAGTTTACCTTGCCTGCACGCGGCATTCACAATCGCGTAACTTTTCACCCTTAGTGTCAAACCGCTTCTGTTGACTGCTGTCCGGCCAACTAATCCTGAAATCCATGGAGGATCTACAAGAAAATGCGCAGAGTTTTCGCGACATTACTAGCGGGAGTGTTACTCAACCCAGGGATGATCGTTGCCGTTCCAGAGCATCACGATCACGGCTTCGGAGACACCGCCACGCCGATCAAGCATATGGTCATCATCTTCCAGGAAAACGTCTCGTTCGACCACTACTTCGGAACCTATCCAAATGCCTTGAATCTTCTCGGCGAAAAGGCCTTTCATGCCAAGTCGGACACGCCCACTATCAATGGCTACAGTCCCGCACTTTTGACTAGTAACCCCAACCTGAACCCTGCAAACGGAACTGCGGCCACGAATCCCTTCCGGTTGAGCCGGGTGCAGGCCGCGACGAACGATCAGGATCATAACTACACGCCGGAGCAGGAAGCGTACGACGGAGGGCTGATGGACTTGTTTCCCAAGTTTACAGGCACGGCTGGACCTCCGCCCGGAACTCCGCCCATCGCCGATACGAAAGGGCTGGTCATGGGCTATTACGACGGCAATACCGTCACTGCGATGTGGAATTACGCGCAGCATTTTGCGATGAGCGATAACTCCTACGACACGAACTTTGGGCCTTCGACGCCAGGAGCCCTCAACGTGGTTTCCGGGCAAACCAACGGCGTGATTGACAACTCCAACGGCACCGGCGCAATCACCGCAGACGGGAACGGCGGCTTCTCCGACACTGGCGATGCCGACCCAGCAGGTGACGCGTGCTCGACGACCACCGGCGAGACCTTCAGCATGAGCGGCCAGAGTATCGGCGACCTTCTCAACGCAAAGGGCATCAGCTGGGGCTTCTTTTCGGGTGGGTTCAACCTCAGTATCGTGAACGCAAACGGGACGACGGGATGCGCGCGCTCGACAACTTCGACAATCACTCTGTCGAAGAAGGCCGATTACATCCCGCATCATCAGCCGTTCCAGTATTACCCGAGTACGGCGAATCCGCTGCACACGCGTCCCGCTTCGGTCGCCGAAATTGGACATAGTGGCCCAGCGAATCATCAATATGACATCCAGGACTTTTTTGCCGCGGTGAGCGCGGGAAACTTCCCCGCGGTCAACTATTTGAAAGCCCCTGGTTTCCAGGATGGGCATGCCGGTTATTCCGACCCCATTGACGAACAGACATTCATCGTCAATACGATCAACTTCCTGGAGAAGACCCGCGAGTGGGAGAGTACCGCGGTGATTATCGCCTATGACGATTCCGACGGGTGGTATGACCACGTGACGAGCCCGCTCTTGAACCAGTCGGCGACGGCGGCTGACCAGAATAGCGCGGGCGCCTACATGTGCGGCTCCGTTGCAAACGCAACGGCAACAGCTCTGCCAGGTATCAGCGCAGCGCATGCTCAGGGGCGTTGCGGGTATGGACCGCGCCAGCCCTTCCTGGTGATTTCACCGTTTGCCAGGAAGAACTTCGTCGATCACGGCATCACGGATCAAAGCTCGGTCGTCCGGTTTATCGAGGATAACTGGCTTGGCGGCGAGCGTATTACCGGATCCTTCGACGCGATCGCGGGCTCGATCACCGGTATGTTTGACTTCGATCGTTGCCGCGAGGATGGCGTCCTCATCCTCGATCCCACGACGGGCGAAAGAGTAGATTATCACTGAAGGTACGATACTAACAGGGTAGAATAAGGAAAATTTATTTCCTCTGAGGTGAATACAAACTGCGACGGGCGTGCGAAGAGCTATTCGCACGCCCGCTGTTTTTGTTGCAGGTGTCATACAATGACTTTTCCTTTCGCGGGGAGCTGGCGTGCCGATCACTCGACGGGAGTTCTTACATAAGAGCAGTCTGATGACGGGAGCGATGCTGACGCATCAATCGGGCCACAAAGCAACCGGTGCACAGGCTCGTCCCGCGCTCGATCCCACTACGCTCGCTCCTTTCGTCGACGCGCTGCCGATTCCGGGTGCCGCTAAGAGCACGGGGACGCGCCCTAGCCCGACGAATCTCGAGGTTCAAATACCGTTTTACCGCATCGCGATGCAATCCTTTGAAGCGAAAGTCCACCGCGACATGAAGCCGACGCGCATGTGGGGATTTGGCGGAATGTTTCCGGGCCCAACGTTTGACTTATATGCCGGACGAGAAGTGCTAGTCGAATGGCCTAACGAACTTCCGCGCGAACATTTTTTGCCAATCGATCACAGTCTCCATGGAGCCGAGAGGGACAAACCGGAAGTTCGCGCGGTCTCGCATCTTCATGGCGCGAAGGTGCCACCTGAGAGCGACGGCTATCCCGAGGATTGGATCGTGCCAGGAAAATCAGTCGTGTATCACTATCCAAATCAGCAGGACGCGGCGATGCTCTGGTACCACGACCACGCGATGGGAATCAACCGCCTTAATATTTTTGCGGGGCTCGTGGGAGCCTACATTGTGCGGGATCAAGCTGAAGAAGCGCTCAATTTGCCCAGCGGGAAGTATGAAGTTCCGCTGGTGATTACCGACCGGATGTTCGACAAGGATGGCCAGCTCTACTATCCGGTTTCCGATAAGCCAGAGTCGCCGTGGGTCCCGGAGTTCTTTGGCAATGCCAATGTGGTGAACGGAAGATTGTTCCCGTTCTTGGATGTTGAGCCGCGGAGATATCGATTTCGCGTGCTCAACGCTTCGAACGGAAGGTTTTACCGACTGTCGCTTTCGAACAAACAGCCATTTCATCAAATTGGCACCGACCAAGGGCTGCTGGCCGCCCCCGTTCCCGTGCAGAAAATGATGATCGCGCCGGGCGAGAGGCTCGATCTGATTATCGATTTCAAGGAGGCTGCGGGAAACAAGATCATTCTCAACGACGGCTTCGTCGCAGTGCTGCAGTTTCGAGTTTCGGGAGCTGGCGTCAGGGACGACAGTGCTTTGCCCGCGAAGCTTCGGACCATCGAAAAGTTGCAAGAATCCGCCGCAGTCAAAACGCGCATGCTTTCGCTGGATGAGGTGGATGACCCTGTGGCTTATCCTCTAAAAATGCTTTTGAACGGCAGGAGTTGGCATGACGCGGCGACGGAAAATCCGGCACTCAATTCGACCGAGATTTGGAGTTTCGTCAATCCGACCGACGATTCTCATCCAATTCATCTTCATCTGGTGCGATTTCAGATTCTGGATCGGCGAAAATTCGAAACGTTTGGATATTTGACGCGGCAGGAACTGCGATTTCTTGGACCGCCGGTTCCGCCCGACCCCGCGGAAGCAGGGTGGAAGGACACGGTGCGCGCGGACCCGGGTATGGTGACAAGGATCATTGCGCGGTTCGAAGGTTACCCCGGCCGGTACGTGTGGCACTGCCACATTCTGGAACACGAAGACAACGAAATGATGAGGCCCTACGACGTGCTTCCCGCAAAGTAGAAGCAGCTTGAAATCACGGCCATCCGTATCTTTTCTCCCGCAAACTTACTGGAAAGAGACAACCCCGTGAAGCCGTTCCTCATCCGTTAAGTCATCCTTCTGGTGCAAGGAGGGATGATCGTGCGTTGGCTCATTGTAGCGGGCGTTGGCGGAGTGTTGTTTGTCTGGAGCGGATGGCAGGCGGCTTTCGGAAACGAAGCTGGCTCAGTGAATCGTGATGGGGCTTCTCTGCTTCTCGAAACCTCGGCTTCCTTCATAGATGAAGTCTTGTTCGTAGGACTGCGCCACATATCTCAGGACGCGGTCCAAGCGCAGATTTCGTCCCGCGCAGGTGCGAGACTTGACCTGAAACTCATCGAGTCTGATGTAAAAGCGCTTGGCCGCATCGGATGGTTCGGTGAGATTGCGGTGGAAACGCAACCCGCCAACGATCCGTCGTCAGCCGGCAGTTCTGCAACCCAACGCGTGCGACTTATTTTCCGCGTGGAGGAGTTTCCCTATCTTACGAAAGTTGAATACGCAGGATCGCGATTGCTCTCGCCTGCGGAAATCGAAAAGATTCTTGGCGAAAAACAACTGACGCCACGGCTGGGTGAGCCCACTGCTCCGGCAAATCTTGCACGCATCGCGAATGCAATCCGTTCGGCACTCGCGGAGTTGAGCCACCCACAGCCGCAGGTACAGATTCGCCGCGAGGAATCCGCGAACGGCACTGTCCGTGTGCGTTACGAAATCGAAGATGGGCCTCACATCCCCCTGGGACGGATCGATTTCGAAGGACATCCAGAAGTCCCGGTAAAGTTGTTGCGCCGCGAAATGAAGCGAACAGCCCCGGGCGCGCTTCTCGCTTCCTGGCGCGGCAAAGATGCTTATACGCTCGAGGGATTCCAAGAAGATCGCGCGAGAATCCTGATCTACTACCAAGATCACGGATACCCGGAGGCGCGTATCGGCAATGTTCGCGTTTCGGTCTATGACAAGCCTGCGTGCAGCTGGATTCTCTGGCCGCATCGCACAACGAAGAAGCGCCTCGCGGTCTCCGTGCCCATCGAAGCTGGTCCCGCTTACCGGATCGAATCTGTTGACATCAGTCCAGAACTCGCCACGGCAAGCGAAAAGCACCGTGGAAAACTCCTGGCATATTCAAAGTCGGAAGCCGGCTCGGCGTACTCTGCGAAGGCACTCGAAGATTTGCGCCATGCATGGGTGGCGGGCATTCAGCCAAAGCGTGCGCGCGCAGAGGCCGCAGCAGAGCGAAGCGTCGAAACGTCACGCACGTTTGATCCGGAAACGTGCTTGGTGCGCGAGCGAATCGGATTTAGCGAAGAGCCGCCCTATCTCGTCCGGCGAATTGATTTCGTCGGTCTTCACCGATTCAGTGATCGCTACTTGCGCCGGCGCATCGGTTTGCTTGAAGGACACCCATTTGATGAGCGTGCACTCGAAACCGGGCTCGCGCGGCTGGCCAAAACGGGCTACTTTCATCCAATTAAAAAGGAAGACGTTCGTGTCCATATCGACGACATCACCCACACCGCCGATGTGACGATCCACGTTTCGGAAGCAGGCCAGCAGCGCACGTTATTTTCTGGAGGGCATGGACAGTTTGGAAATACTTTGGGAATCGCTTACACACTGTTCGATTTGCTCCAGCGGGAGGAATTGCTCTCCGCACAATTTGACGGCGGGCCAGACAGCCTGCAAATCGTGCTGGGCCTGGTGATGGAAGGATTTCTCGGCTCGCGCAGCTCGCTGGCCATCTCGGTCTTCGACAATGTGTTGCGCCCGCGCTTTGCAAGCAGCGTGAAGGGCCCATTCTATACTTCCCAGAGCGCGGGGCTGAACGCCGGTTGGAGCTACCCCATAACCAAAACTGATTCTCTGACAGTGAACTACGGCCTCTCGCTAACAAACACGGATTATTCGTTCGCCCTTTTGCCTTCCCTCAACGCTTTGTCCTCGACCAATCTTCGCGCAAGAACTTCCAGCAGTGCGGTGGGACTCGGTTGGACGCACGATACGGGGAGTGAACGCATTTCCATCGCGAATTCCATTTCAGGCGGAATTCTGGGCGGAAGCGAAGATGTGATTCGTACGAACGAGGAGTACGCGCGAATCTTTCCTGATCCGTTTTTCAAACACCAGAACGCCTGGGCTTTTCGAACGACATTCAGCGGTGTGGGGAGCTATCACGGCAGCATACCGCTCTACTCGCTGCTCTTTTCCGGCGATGCACAAGTTCGTGGCCTCGACTCCGGTGAACTGGGACCCTATGCTGTAGTCCCGTTGGCCACGAAGTCCGGTACCCAAACTTATTCTGCTCTCCCGGCGGGGGCCAACATGGTCGGCGCTGCGAATGCGGAGTACCGCGTTCCGCTTGGAGGAGGCGCGCAGGCAGTGGGCTTTTTTGATCTTGGATCGGGCTGGCTTCTTCCCAATTGGCTGGGGCCCACGCGGCCGACGCTACTGGATTCGACGAACGGCATTCTTCATGGTTCCTTAGGAATCGAGCTAAGGTGGACGGTGCCGGAGATTCAAGTCCCCGTGCGAGCCTACTATGCCGTAAACATCTTGAGATTGAACCGCTTCCTGCAACTAACGGACGGCTCGCTCTTCCACGCGCATAACAAGTTGTTCGCCTTCGGTTGGGCGCTCGGCACGCTGTTCTGAGCGGCCTTCTCTGTACTAAACTCCCAGCACCATGAAATTCCGAAAACAGATCAAGGAAGCCGCGCGGCTTGCTGAAGCTTGCCGCGTCTCAAGGGGCGAAAAATTTCGCTTGAAAGATTACGACACCAGCGACATAGGTGACGTGAAGAACCAGGAGCAGAGGGAAAAAATCATCGAAAACCGCGCCGGCCTGTTAAGCAATTTGCAGGAAAAGCTCTATGCACAAGACCGCTGGGCGCTACTGTTGGTTCTTCAGGGGATGGACGCCGCCGGCAAAGACGGCGTGATCAAGCACGTCATGTCCGGTGTGAACCCGCAGGGATGCAACGTCCATGCCTTCAAGGCTCCAAGCACCGAAGAGCTCAATCACGATTACTTGTGGCGTGCGCACAGATGCGTTCCCGAGCGCGGCATGATTGGTATCTTCAACCGCTCGTATTACGAAGAAGTGCTGGTTGTGCGAGTACACCCCACTCTCTTGCGAGCCGAGAAACTGCCGGATTCTTTGGTTTCCAAGCACATCTGGGAGCAGCGCTACGAGGACATCAACGCGTTTGAACATTATCTGACGCACAGCGGCGTGATCATTTGCAAGTTCTTTCTAAACATCTCAAAGAAAGAGCAGAAGAAACGTTTTCTTGAGCGGCTGGAAGATTCAAAAAAGAATTGGAAATTTTCGATGGCCGACGTCAAAGAGCGCGGCTTCTGGAACGACTATCAGGAAGCATACGAAGAGATGATCCAGAACACGGCCGCGAAACATGCGCCCTGGTACGTGGTCCCTGCGGACAACAAGTGGTACACCCAGCTGATCGTGGCCTCCGCCATCATTACCACGCTGGAAGAGCTCGATCTCTCCTTCCCCGACGTGGACAAAGAGAAAAAGAAGGAACTAGAGAGCGTGCGTGAGTCGCTTGTGCACGAGAAAGACTGAACGCGGACACAAACTCAACTGCTTAAGGCGAGCCCCGTATGTATTGATGGCAATGTGTGTTGC
This sequence comes from Candidatus Acidiferrum sp., assembly GCA_036521695.1. Classification (GTDB taxonomy): domain Bacteria; phylum Acidobacteriota; class Terriglobia; order Acidiferrales; family UBA7541; genus Acidiferrum. The sequence continues at coordinate 14,653 of DATDHE010000124.1, forward strand.
GAGCCCGTTGCGTTCTTCGATTATGCGGAGAAGCGTCCGGTGGTAGAATGTGAAGAGCGGCGACGCGGCTCGCACGGTCTTGCAAGCCAAGAGGTAATGATGGCAAAGCCGATCGAACTTGAAGTCAACGGCAAGCGCTACACGGTCCAGTGCGACCCGGAAACACCGCTTTTGTCCGCGCTTCGCGAGGAACTAAACCTCACAGGGACCAAATACGGCTGTGGCGAGGGCCAATGTGGCGCATGCACGGTCTTGATTGGCGGAGTGCCTCGGCGATCTTGCCAGATGCCTGTCAGCGCCGCTGGATCAAAACCCATCACGACTATTGAAGGTCTCGAGCAAGATGGGCATCTGCATCCCGTGCAGCAAGCATTTCTGGATGCTGGGGCGTTTCAGTGCGCATACTGCACATCCGGGATGATCATGAGCAGCGTGGGCTTTCTCAAGGCGAATCCACGTCCTACTTCCGCGGAAATCATTCAATCCTTGCAGGGGAATATTTGCCGATGCGGGACGCATCCGCGCGTCATTGAAGCAGTCCGACGGGCGGCTATGACGATACTGGAGCTCGGACAGGGATGATGAGCGACACTTCAGTCAAGTTCGTGCCGGAACCCGAGCGCTACGAATTCAGCGCGGGCCCGATGCATAATTTCGAATTGGCGCGCCGAGATTTCTTCAAGTTTCTCGGCGCGGGAATTGCGGTTTTCGCAGTGGCAAAAGATTCGCTGGCCAGACAGGAAACCGCTCCCACACATGGCTTCCACCAGGAAGAGCTTCCGAAAGATATCACCGCGTGGTTGCATATCGGCGAAGACGGAACCGTGACCGCGTTCACTGGCAAAGTCGAGATTGGGCAAAACATCCGCACATCGCTGGCGCAGACGGTTGCCGACGAGCTGCGCGTGCCGTTTGGAAGCGTGCGCATGGTCACGGCCGACACCTCCCTGACGCCCTTCGATTTCGGCACCGTGGGTAGCCGCTCCATGCCCACGATGTCGCCGCAGCTTCGCCGCGCAGCTGCCGCCGCCCGCGACCTGCTTGTCGGCGCAGCCGCGAGAGAATGGAAAGTCGCAGTGGAAGGTCTCACTGCGGCGGACGGAAAAATTACGAATCCAGCGACCGGCCGGTCGCTTCGTTACGCGGAGTTAGCCCGCGGCAAGACGCTGGCGCAAAACCTTCCGGCAGAAGATCCCGTTACTCCGCCAAATGAATGGACGGTTGCCGGGAAACCCATTCCGAAAAAAGATGGCCGAACGTTTGTTACCGGCAAACATCAGTACACGCCCGATCTCCGGCGGCCAGGCCAGTTATATGGCAAAGTGCTTCGCCCGCCGTCCTTTGGGGCAACACTCATTTCGTACGATGCGAAGGCCGCGCAAGCGATGAGCGGGGTGGTCATCGTACGCGACGGCGACTTCATCGGTGCCGCCGCGGGCAATGAACGAGACGCAAGCAAAGCTCTCGAAGCTATCCACACCGAATGGAAGGAAGTGTCGCAGATTTCGACCAAGGAGCTTTTTTCTTACCTTAAGCAGAACGCAACTGCCAAGAGCGATGATCGCTCTCGAAGGATAAAAGGATCCGTCGAGGACGGCCTGGCGGCGGCTGCTCACCAGTTGAATGCGACCTACACTGTCGCGTTCATCGCTCACGCTCCACTCGAACCGCGCGCGGCTGTGGCTGAATGGTCAGATGGAAAACTCACGGTTTGGACGGGTTCGCAGCGTCCTTTTGCGGTGCGCGATGAGTTGGCCGATGTATTTCACATTGCAGAGTCTAACGTGCGGGTCATCGTGCCGGACACGGGCTCCGCTTACGGAGGCAAACACACCGGAGACGCCGCGCTGGAAGCCGCTCGGCTGGCGCGCGCTGCGGGGCGCCCTGTGCAGGTGGTTTGGACGCGAGAAGAAGAGTTCACCTGGGCTTACTTTCGTCCGGCTGGAGTGATGGAAATTAAAAGCGGAATTGCGGCGGACGGCGCGCTTACGGCTTGGGAATTTCACAATTACAACTCGGGAATGTCCGCCATTGAAACGCCATACGTCGTTCCCAACCAGCACATCGAATTTCACTCGACGCAGTGCCCGTTGCGAAGCGGCTCCTACCGCGGCCTTGCGGCGACCGCGAACTTTTTCGCGCGAGAAAGCCACATGGACGAGCTGGCCCACACTGCGCAGTTGGATCCGCTCGACTTCCGCCTGAAAAATCTGTCTGATCCGCGACTGCGCGCCGTGTTGGAAGCAGCGGCAAAATCGTTTGGCTGGCCGCGCAAGAAAACACTGGAGGGGCAGGGATTCGGCATTGCGGGCGGTTTCGAAAAAGGTGGGTACGTGGCGACGTGTGCCGAGATTGCGGTAGATCGCTCTCCGGGGGCTGTGCGCATCGTGCGGGTTACCACAGCGTTCGAGTGTGGTGCCATCGTCAATCCCGATGGCTTGCGCAATCAGGTGATCGGCGCAAATATTCAGGGACTGGGCGGCGCGCTTTTCGAGGCGATTGAATTCGAGAATGGCCGCATCACAAACCCTCGTTTTTCGCGCTATCGTGTTCCGCGTTTCCGCGACGTCCCGGATGTCGAAGCCGTCCTTCTCGATCGCAAGGATCTTCCGTCAGCGGGGGCTGGTGAAACGCCGATCATGGGGGTTGCTCCAGCCATCGGCAACGCAGTCTTCGACGCCACTGGGATCCGGCTTCGCGGACTTCCCCTAATCCCGAACGGCCTCCCTCCCACAAAAGCTTAAAGCCGGGGTGGCCGTAGAAGCGCGGAACGAAAGGCTGCCAGTCTGTTCCCAGCGTGAAATGGATCGTTCCGTTTGTCCCAACCCGGGAATTCTATTGTTCCTCCCTCCAGCCTTGAACTCTGTAACATATCTTTTTTCAATAACTTAACCACCGCCGCATCGGACATGTCTGGTCTCAGTCTTGCCCCAACGACATTGTGTCGTTGTGCTTCACTACCGTGCCCAGGGCTTTGGAGTGGCTCGCGACTGAGTGTGAGGCATCTTCGGGCTGTTTGCGCCACAAGCTATGCTCCATCGGCTGCTATCCCTCCAGGGCCGAAGCACATGCCCCTCCATAGATCAAATGATTTGAGCTTTGTTTGGTTTGGCCCCGCCGAAGCGGAGAGTTTCTTGCCGGAACTAGATGGAAGATTTTGATTGCTGACGATGAGGCGCTCTCGGGTCGATTGCTCGAAAAAACGCTGGATCGCGCGGGCTACGAAGTCATCGCAGTGGAGAACAGCAAGCAAGCCCTGGAACAACTTTGCAAGCCGAACGGACCGCGACTCGCTTTGCTCGACTGGATCATGCCGGAGGTGGATGTCGCGCTCTACGAAGCAAAAGCAGCCGGCCGCGACTGTCTTCGGATGGCCCAGCCAGGAGCTAAGGTGGAAGCGCCACACGACATGGTGCCGCAAGCCGTGCGGCGCAGGCGTTGAGGAAGCACTCAGTGCTGCACCATTCGCGGTGCAGAAAAACTCAAGCGCCGCTGGCTTTTTGCCGGGCTTGATCCATCATTTGCCGCATGGCGGCGCTTGATCCTGGCGCCTTCTTCTCGCGCCAGGCCTCCAGCCGTCTGCAGGTGTCCTCAATGTTGGAAAACAACTGCGGATTCTTGAACGCGGATCGCCAAATGGGCACGATGGTGTGCATGCGGTCCCACACCACCCAGATCTCGCCATTGCTCTCGAAGAAAAGCTCATCGTTGATTAGGCCGCGATTGACGATGCTGGCCACCATATCCCAATAGCTGATGACCATGCGTATGAACGTATTCTCTTCGCCGCCTTGCGGAAACTTCTGAATCATGTCCTCGGGAGATGTGGGATGAAAGTTTTCCAGGAACCAGCCGCGCGCTTGTCGCAGCCTCGGCTCACGTCTCATCTCATACAGCTTCAACATCAAATTTACTTCTTCATACGTAACTTGGCTCATTTCGGGTTCTCCTTGCTCTAACTTTGGTGCTCTGGCTTGGGTGTCTCTTGCGGAGAAGGAGAGGCGCTCGCCAGTTCGACGCGTTGCACCGTGGAAAGCGGAAGGCCTTGGCGTTGAAATTCGATTTGGATACGGCGGCGAAGTTCGCGGGAGACTTCGTCCTGCCGTGTCGGTGCGGTGCGCACTTGTAACCGTACGGTGGAGGCCGAACGGTCAAAGGCTTGCACACCCAGAATGCGCGGGCCATCGACGAGCGCCTGAGACCACGACGGATCGCCGCGCATCTCCGCGGCAGCGGCTTCCAACGCATGCATGGTTTTCTCGAGGGATATTTCGGGCGCGATGGATATGTCCACAAATGCCTGCGACCAATCGCGGCTGAGATTGCTTACGGTACGTATTTCCCCGTTGGCAATGGTCACCAGCGCCCCGCGGGCATCGCGCAAAACGGTGCGCCGCAACGTCAAATGTTCGACGCGTCCGGTCGTGTCTCCAACCTGGATTGTATCACCTATGACGTATTGGTCTTCGAGCACGATATAGAAGCCGGTAATCAGGTCGCGGACAAGATTCTGCGCGCCAAAACCCACGGCGACGCTGGCGAGGCCGGCAAGCGTCAAGGCCGGGAGTGGATTAATGCCAACTTTGTCCAACGCCGTCAACAACACCACGAACCAGACAACCTTAGTTAAGGAACCATAGAGCACACTGGCGAGCGTACGGGTTTGCTGTTCGCGGACTTGCGCGGCCCGGCTCTGCGTGGCGGCCGGCTTGATCATCAGATTGCTCATCACGCGGAGAAATCGGTTTATCAGCAGAGCAATGAGGAAGATGGCTACGAGGTCAAGTATGGCGCTTAACGTGATTTCGGGCCAGTGAATGGGGAGACTGGTCATCGTTTTTTCGGGAGTGAAAGTATAACATTGCACGAGCGGAGATGCGCGTCGGCGGCAAGTTCAGTCTAAAGCCGATGGCATCGGGGTGGAGGTGGGTATGTTTGACACGAGACGAAGGTTTTTGACCATGTTGGCCGGCGCAGGGACGTTTGTAGTCATGCGCACGGAGGGTCTAGGCGGCCAAGCCAAACCGACGGGCCGGCCACCAGTTGTCGACCCCAATCAGGAACCTGAAAGTTCTGACCCGACGCCAGCGAAATCGCCTACGAAAGCAATCCTCGAAGCCAACGAAAAGGATATTAAGAAGAACATCGAGAAGTTGTACCAGCTCGCAACGGACCTGAAAACGGAAGTGGAGAAAACGAACTCCTCCCAAGTGCTCTCGCTGGCGATGTTGAAGAAAGCGGAAGAAATTGAGAAGCTCGCGCACGAAATCAAGACGCGGGCAAAGGGTTAAATCCGAGAACTTTCGTCTGCGCGCGACGATTAGGAGACGGGCGGAAAGCGCTCTGGCGCGGAATGCCAGCAAGCGTTAAAATGATGACGCATGCGGCCGTCTTACCGTGAGAGCGTTCCCACCGCCGTCCGGTGAAACACAACCGTGCGCCCGTAGCTCAGATGGATAGAGCGACAGCCTCCGAAGCTGTAGGTCGTGAGTTCGACCCTCACCGGGCGCGCCATTTTTCTTAGGCACTTGCCGGAAATCCACCCAGCGAAACTGTCTTCTGTTGGGCATTCCGAGCCTGCGCCTGCAGCTTCAGCCGTCAGTCGATGTCATCGGAATCGTCTTGTTCCGGCTTCTCGGGTTCCAGATGAATCTCAGGAAGATTTGCGCCGCGAAGCTGCTTGTTAAGTTCCGGGAGATCGGCGGTCTTCAGCTGTTTCCAAAGCTTTGACACTTCCGCGAAGACCTTTTCTGTTTCGTCCGTGGCACTCAGTTGCGCAGCGGTCGGCGTTGCGTCGGCTCGTCCTATCTCGCCGTAGAGCGTGCTCGCGTTGCCGTTGGCGCGCCCGAGCGTTGGGTTGGGCGATGGCGGAGCGAAGAAGCCGCTTCCGCCGAGAAGCGCCGAGAGTTTTTTGTCGAAGACGGAAACGGCATCAGCCACTGAACCGCTTGCCTGCCCCGCAAGCTTCTGCAATTGCTCGTGCGCGGGGCGGGCCTCAAGAAGGGCCTCCGAGCTTGCCGTCATCATGGCTGCCAGCCGCACCTGGAGCTGAAACATCTGCGCCAGCCCTTCGCGAGGAGTCTTTACGCGCGGATCCATCTTGACGGTCAGCGCCTCAGAGAAGGTGTGGCCGCCGACGGAGAGCCGAACGGTGTACTGCCCAGGAAGGGCGCTCGGACCCTGCGGCAAGCGCGGCGTGTCTCCCGGGATCGCCGCGATCGGATAGTCATAGCGCGTCGAAACCGGCGTGGCGTAATGCAGGTCCCACACCCATCGATGCATGCCCGCGGTGGTCGCGAGTATTTTCGGCATACGCACCCAGTACGGCGGAATCAACTGCTTGGCGAGGTCCCCCGCGGTGATATCCGGTTTGTCCGTGCTGGAGTACCGCCGCACAACTTTGGACTGCGCGTCAAGAATCTCGATCTTGACGGGGCCGTCCACAGATTGCGCGAGAAAATAATCCACGATGGCCCCATCTGGAGGATTTTTCGCCGTGGGTTCGTCGGGTGGAATCGGCGTATCCGTATTGGTATCGCGCATCACGCGGTAGGCTGCCCCCGGCTTGAAAAGAAACGCAGGCGACTTCTGCAGCGATTCCGTAATCTGACGCAGCGGAGTGATATCGTCCAATATCCAGAACGAGCGGCCGTGGGTGGCCACGATCAAATCGTCGTCATGAATCCAAAGATCGCGCATCGAAGAGTGCGGCAAATTAAGTTCGAGGCTTTGCCAATGATCGCCGTCATCGAACGAGACCCACACGCTTGTTTCCGTGCCCGCAAACAAAAGACCTTTGCGAACGGAGTCTTCGCGCACAGTGTCGACGGCCGAATTGTCGGGAAGGCCGGAGGCAATGAGCTTCCAGGTCTTTCCGCCGTCGTGCGTTCGGTAGATGTAAGGATGCTGATCATCAATGCGAAAACGGCTCACCGACGCATACGCGGTCTCATCATCGAAATGTGAGGCGACGAGTTGCGACACTTTGCTCCACGGCGTCAGTTCCGGCGGAGTGATGTTTTTCCAATTGACGCCGGCGTCGCGGGTGGTCCAAATCTGGCCGTCGTCGGTGCCTGCCCATATTGTGTTAAGAGACTTAAAGGATGGAGCCAGTGAATAGATAACGCCGCGTTGTTTGTCGGCGTTAGGATCTTTGCTCGCAGCGCTGCCAACGCTCGGGGGAATGCCGGGATGTTCGCGCGTAAGATCCGGGCTGATGGTCTTCCACGTATTCCCTCCATCCGTAGTTTTGAAAAGGAAATTCGCCGCGTAGTACATCGTGTGCGGATCGACCGGCGAGAAAATTATCGGCTGCGTGCGATCGGCTCGATACTTGGGGTCAGCGACAGGAATGGGCGCGACATTTTGTACCTGGCCCGTTTTCAACGAATATTTCGAGACCTCACGCCGACCGGCTCCATAAATAATGTCAGGGTTAAGCGGGTCCGGCGCGGCGTAGCCGTATTCGATGACGCCAACAGGATGCCAGTCGCGAAATGTGATTTCGCCGTCGTTACCCCGGCTTGAAACGCAGACCGAGCCGCTTTCCTGCTGTCCGCCGCAAACGAGATAGGGGAATGAGATACTGGTGGCAACGTGATACAGCTGGGCTGTTGGCTGGTTGTACCAGGTGCTCCACGTCTTCCCGCCGTTGACGCTTACAAGCGCGCCTTGGTCGCCGACCAGCAAAATAATGTTCGGATCATTCGGATTGATCCACATATTTTGATAGTCGTCGCCGCCAGGAGCACCGCGGAAACTGATCCACGTTTTCCCGCCATCCGTCGATTTCATCGTCACCGTGCTGGTGCTATAGACGGTGTCTGGATTTTTCGGGTCAACTTTCGGCATCGGCAAATCGCCGCCGCCGATGCGTCCCGCTGGCCGCGGGTCAGTGGTGATGCGTTGCCAGTTTTCTCCAGCGTCGTCGGACCGATAAATTCCGACCTCGTTTCCGGGAACATTTGCATCGCGCGAGCCAGCCACGCTGGCGTAAAGCCTGATTGGCTGGCTTGGTGCAATCGTTAGATTGACTTGAATGACGACTTTGGGAAGTCCGTTAGTCAGCGGATGCCAGGTCTTGCCACCGTCGGTTGATTTGAAAAGGCCACCGCCTGGTCCGTTGTATTGATTTCCGTCTTCCCAAGGACCGAGGCGCAACTCCCAAAGTGCTGCATAGACGACATCCGGATTTGCCTGATCGATTTCCACGTCCGAGCCGCCGAGGTTTTCACTATTGGAAAGAACCTTCTGCCAATTTTGGCCACCGTCGGTCGAAAGATAAATCCCGCGCTCTTCGTTCGGTCCGTAGGGATGGCCCAGCGCGGCCGCGAAAACGCGGTTCGGATCGCGCGGATCAACCGCTAGAGACGGAATGCCCTGGCTGTTTCGTAACCCAAGATGAATCCATGTCTTGCCTGCGTCGGTCGATTTGTAAATTCCGTCGCCAACAGCAAGATCGGGACGCGCGAGACCTTCCCCGCTGGATACGTAGACGATGTTCGGGTCTGAAGGTGCGACCGCGATCGCTCCGACCGCTTGCGAAGGCTGATCGTCGAAGATGGGCGTCCAGGTGCGCCCCGAATCGTCTGTTTTCCAGACGCCGCCATTCACCGCGCCCACGTAGAAAACATTGGGCTGGCCCGGCACGCCGCAGGAGGCACGGGTCCGCCCCCCACGTGTGGGACCGATCATGCGCCAGCGAAGTTCCTGATACGTGCTCTCAGGATATTGCTGCGCTTTAGTAATCTTCGCGACGGGAAATAGGCCGAGCCAGACAAGCGCAACTATCGAGAATAGTTTCATTCGAAGCACGTAGCACCTCATAGGAAGATTTTGAATGGCGCAGCAGAGAACGAATCGCCTGCGGCTCCGATATGCCGAAGACAGTGTTCCATCCGCAACGAGTACTAATTTACGAAGTCAAGCGCCGGGCAGAACTATGAACCCAATCGCGAGAAAACTCAATGCGCCTCCGCCGAATGCATCGAAGAGGGTGCGGCCCGCTGCCCCTGCTAGCGGAAGCGCGGCATCTCGCCTCCGACGCCGTCTCCACACCTTTATCCGCGTAATCCTTGTGAGGTTACCGGGCACGGAGTAAACTTTCGCCAGCATTTCGGAAGAAGTTCGTGGGGAGGTACTCATGGCCCGAGTCGTCCGCTGCGGCCTCATCCAGGCCAGCTGTGAATGGTCACCAGAGAAGTTTTCTCTCGCGCAGATCAAACAAAAAATGATGACGAAGCACGAGGACTTGATCGCCAGCGCCGCCAAGAAAAGAGTCCAAGTACTCGGGCTGCAGGAACTTTTTTACGGCCCTTATTTTTGCGCGGAGCAGCAGACGCGCTGGTATGAACTGACGGAGCTGGTGCCGAATGGCCCCACCATCGCGCGCATGCAGAAGCTCGCGAAACAGCACCAAATGGTGCTCGTGGTGCCGATCTATGAAGTGGAAATGACTGGAGTTTATTTCAATACGGCCGCGGTGATCGACGCCGACGGCCGCTACCTGGGAAAATATCGCAAGCATCATATTCCTCACTGCCACCCAGGTTTTTGGGAGAAGTTTTATTTCACACCTGGCAATGCTGGCTATCCCGTTTTCGAAACGCGCTACGCGCGCGTTGGTGTCTACATTTGCTACGACCGCCATTTTCCCGAAGGCGCTCGGATTCTCGGATTGAATGGCGCCGAGATTGTCTACAATCCCTCAGCAACCGTTGCTGGACTTTCCGAATATCTATGGGAGTTGGAGCAGCCCGCCCACGCCGTGGCCAATGCCTATTTTGTTGCCGCCATTAATAGAGTCGGCACAGAGGCTCCCTGGAAAATCGGTGAATTTTACGGCAAGAGCTATTTCTGCGATCCGCGAGGAAAAATTGTTGCGCAGGCGAGCCGCGACAAAGACGAACTCCTCATCGCCGAGCTGAACCTCGACGAAATTCAAAAAGTACGCGATACCTGGCAGTTTTATCGAGACCGCCGCCCGGAATCCTACGGCGAAATTACCCGCACGCGCGCCGCGTCGAGTTCTGAGGCCGCGGACTGAGACAACACGCCCCTGTCCTAAGAACTCACATGCCACAATCCATTCCAATGCTGTCACGAGCGGACACTCAAGATGAATGACGCACAGGCCGGTTCGCTGGCTGCGGAGACAGTCCGCAGCAGCTCCCTTTACAACGAAGACCTGGCTCCCGTCCCGTCAGAACGCCGCACCTGGGGGACCTACAATTACGCCGCACTATGGATCTCCATGAGCGTGAACATTCCCACGTATTTGCTGGCCAGTGGCATGATTGCGGGCGGCATGAGCTGGAGGCAGGCCCTCTTCACCGTTTTTCTTGGCAACGTGCTCGTCCTGATTCCCATGCTTTTGAACGCGCATGCCGGGACGCGTTACGGCATTCCCTTCCCCGTCTTCGCGCGCGCCTCCTTCGGCGTCCTTGGCGCCAACGTGCCCGCCATCTTGCGAGCGCTCGTAGCTTGCGGCTGGTTCGGCATCCAGACGTGGATTGGCGGCGAAGCGATCAACGCCATGCTCATTGCGCTGGCTCCCAGCTGGCAGCATTTTCCGTTCGGCCCGGCCGTCTGCTTCGGTTTCTTCTGGCTTCTGAATGTTCTGGTCATTCTGCGCGGCATCGACACCATCCGTTTTTTGCAAGGTGTCTCGGCGCCGTTCTTGTTGCTCATCGGTCTCGCACTTCTTCTCTGGGCAAGAGGAAAAGCCGGAGGCTTCGGTCCAATGCTCGCGACGCCCTCGAAGTTTCACAGCTTCGGGGAATTTTTTCGCTTCTTCATTCCTTCTCTGACCGGCGTGGTGGGATTTTGGGCTACCGTTTCGCTCAACATTCCAGACTTCACGCGTTACGCCCGGAGCCAGCGCGATCAAATGCTTGGCCAGGCTTTGGGCCTTCCCGCGACGATGACGTTTTATTCTTTCATCGGCATCGCGGTAACATCCGCGACTCTGATTATTTTCGGCCAAGCCCTCTGGAATCCCGTCGACGTTCTTTCACGCCTCGGTAATCCGCTGGCTGTGGTCATTGCCATGATCGCGCTGCTCATGGCCACGCTGAACGTCAACGTTGCTGCCAACGTCGTCTCCCCCGCCAACGACTTCTCCAACCTTTCTCCGCGCCGCATCAGTTTCCGCAGCGGCGGCTTGATCACCTGCGTCATGGGCATCGTGATGCAGCCGTGGAAGCTGATGTCGAGCTACGGCAACTATATTTTCGGCTGGCTGGTCGGCTATTCCGGCTTTCTCGGCCCCATCGCGGGAGTCTTAATCTGCGATTACTTTGCGATTCGTCACAAAAACCTCTCGACGCAGGATCTTTACCAGCGCGGCGGACTTTATGAATACTCGCGCGGCGTGAATTGGCAGGCCATCGTCGCGCTAGCGGCCGGCGCAGGCGTCGCCTTTGTGGGACTCTTTGTTCCCGCGCTAAGGGTGCTCTACAACTACGCGTGGTTTGTCGGCTTTGCCGTCAGCTTCTTCGCCTATCTCGTGCTAACGCCCAAACCTGCGCCCATCCCTCAACTGGCGGACTAACATGACTCTGAAAATATCCCAAATCTCAAAATCGTCATTCCGAGCGAAGCGAGGAATCTGCTTTTTTTCCTCTGTGTCTCTGTGCCCTCTGTGTAAATTTTTTTCCTTTCATTTCCGTTCAATTTTCGACTCTCAACTTTCGTGAGGCTCTCATGGACTTCGGCATCACCATCAAACCCGACATTCACATCGATCGCATCGTAAGCCTCACACAACGGGCCGAAGCGGGCGGATTCTCCTACGGATGGATTTTCGACTCGCATGTAATTTGGAAAGAGCCCTTTCCGCTTCTAACACTGATGGCCGCGAGCACCCAAACCATGCGGCTGGGAACGTGCGTTACAAACCCAGCCGTGCGCGACGTGACGGTTTCAGCGAGCCTCTTTGCCACGCTGAACCTCGCCTCGCACGGACGCATGCAGCTCGGCATTGGCCGCGGTGACAGCTCACGGCGCGTGCTCGGCAAAAAGCCGACCACACTGGAAAATCTGGAATCCTTTGTCCGCGTCTTTCGCGATTTAAATGCCGGAAAAACAGTAGACCTCGATGGCGTCCCCACAAATTTCCCATGGGCCAGCGGCGAAGTGCCGCGTGTTTGGGTTGCCGGATACGGCCCGAAAGCATTGCGCACCGCCGGAAGAATTGGCGACGGAGTGATCCTTCAATTTGCCGACCCCGATTTGATCGACTGGTGCCTCAGCTTTGTGCGCGAAGGCGCAAAAGAAGCCGGCCGCGACTTCCGCAGATTCGAAGTGATGGCTGCAGCGCCGGTTTGGCCTTCGGATGATTTGAAGACTGCCAGAGACCATGTCCGATGGTTTCCAGCGCTCGTCTCCAACCACGTGATGGACCTGATTTCGAAATACAAGCCCGAAGAATTGCCTCCGTCGCTGACGTCGTTCGTCAAAAACCGCGGCGGATATGACTATCACCATCACTGCGAGGTCGGCAGCGACAACGCCGATTTCGTCAACGATGAAGTCATCGATCGTTTTTGCATCATTGGGCCGGTGGAAGCCCACCGCAAAAAGCTCGAAGCTCTACGCAAAGTCGGCGTCACGCAATTCAACATCTATCTGATGTGCGGCGAGGAAGAAAACACCCTCGACACCTACGCCCACGACATCCTGCCTCACTTCGGCTGAGGACGATCTATCTGTAACGACAATTCCGGTGCTACAATATTGGCAGCATAGTCTTGTTCGAGTGGGACGAAACCATGCCAGGAGCAACAGGTTTCTGCTTCTGAAGCGGCGCTGCTCCCTCGCGCCAAGATGCTAGGACCGCCCACCGGCCGGACCTTCACAATCCTCCGGCACGCTTCCACCTTCCCCCGTCACTACGTTGCCATAGCGCAAAATCCCTAAGCCCTTTAGAATCCACACTTCCACAAGTGTTGATTGTGGATAACTTAAAATCCTTTAGAATGAACGCTTACGAAAAAACCGCGGGAGGGGTACCTCATCCATGCCATTTTGTTATTCACCCATCGACACGGAAGACCACGCAGTGAGATTTGCTGATGCGCTTTGACACCGTCATCCGCAACGGCACGATCGTCACGGCGTCGGACACATCTGTTGCGGACATCGGCATCAACGGTGACAAAATCACGGCGATAGCTTCTCAGCTCCCAATCGAGAACGCTGGCCGTGTCGTCGATGCCGCTGGCCTGCTCGTCATTCCCGGCGGCATCGACGTTCACACCCATCTGGACATGCCCTTCGGCGGCACCACCAGCGCCGACGATTTCCAAACCGGCACGATGGCCGCGGCCTTTGGTGGCACCACCACGCTGATCGATTTCGCAATCCAGTACAAAGGACAAACTCTTCGTCAAGCTTTTGACACCTGGATGAAAAAAGCGCAGGACAAAGCCGTCACCGACTACGCCTTCCACTGCATCATCACTGACCTGGGCGCTGCACAGCTCGAAGAAATGGGCCAACTTGTCCACGAGGGCGTCACTAGTTTTAAACTTTTCATGGCATATCCCGGCGTTTTCATGCTCGATGACGCTACAATTTTTCGCGCCATGCGACAGGCGGCCAAGTACGACGGCTTGATCTGCATGCACGCGGAAAATGGCGGCGCGATAGACGTGATCGTTCAGCAGGCGCTGGCCGAAGGCAAGCGCGCTCCGAAGTATCATGCGCTCACTCGGCCGACGACCGCCGAAGCGGAAGCCACCTCGCGCGCCATTGCGCTGGCGGAAATGGCCGGCGCACCGGTTTACATCGTTCACTTGTCCTGCAACGACGCGCTCGAAAGGGTTCGCGAAGCGCGCGATCGCGGTCTCCCCGCCTATGCAGAGACTTGCCCTCAGTATTTGTATCTTTCTCTGGAAAATATGGACGCCCCCGGCTTCGAGGGCGCCAAATATGTTTTCACGCCGCCGCTGCGCGAGAAATGGCATCAGGAAAAACTCTGGCAAGGCCTCGCGAAAGACACGCTACAAGTAGTCTCCACCGACCACTGCCCTTTTTGCTTTAAGGAGCAAAAGGAATTAGGCAAGGACGACTTCACGAAAATTCCGAACGGCGGCCCAGGCATCGAACACCGCCTCAGCCTTATCTACACCGGCGGAGTACACGGAAAGCGATTCTCTGCCAACCGCTTCGTCGAACTCGTGTCGACAGCTCCCGCAAAACTATTCGGCCTTTACCCGCGCAAAGGAACCGTTGCGGTTGGCTCGGACGCCGACCTCGTAATCTTTGATCCGAACCTGGAACAAGTCATCAGCGCAAAAACACATCACATGCGCGTCGATTACTCGATGTTCGAGGGCATCCAAACAAAAGGAGCGCCGAAAACGGTGTTCTCGCGCGGCCGCGCCGTCATCGACGCCGGAAAGTTTGTCGGCCACCCCGGCGCAGGCCGGTTCCTTCGCCGCCAAACGCACAACACGATCAGGTGAGATATTTCAAAGTTTAAGATTTTGAGTCTTACAAATATTGTTGTTCGCAACGCGGTGGAAAAACACGCTCTTGCTGCGCCTATCGCTGCGGCTTTTGTTTTGGCGCTTCGGCGGGCGCAATGTCCGCAGTCGAGTCATCGACCTTCGGCACTGAGATCTTCTGCTTATCTTCTATCCCGAACAGCATGTAGTCGCTGAAACTGTGCCGCCGGTGAATGCGCCGTCCCTTCCAGTCGTAATACACTTCCGCGCTTTGCGGCAGCCACATATTCACATTGGCTTTGCTGAATTTCACCGGACCATATTCGATTGCCGTATGATCGGCGAGCAATCGGATTTGCGGCACTGGCGCAACCAAATCCGTCTCCAGCCTCACGATCTGATAACTGTCCGCTGAAATCCACGCGCGGCCCTTCAACGCCACTGGATAAGATGGCCCGTCTGCGCCGACTCTGTACCTCTTAATTACGTTCGGCTTATCAGTCCTTTGTTTGAAGTGGACTTGCCAGGCCAGCCCCCCGTTCCATCGCGCCAATCCTTCGCAAGTCATCTCAAAGTTTGCGGCGTTGTATGGGTGGAAAATCAACACGAGAGCAGGAAGTCCATTTGTTGCTACTCCATCCGGAAAATCAGCCGTGGAACCGCCAGTACCGTTCCGATACTCCTCCACGTTCAGGTATCCATGCTGCACTTCCTGGATGGAAACCACATAGGCGAACTTGCGCTTTTCCGGAGAGGAGGCGAGCCCATTCTTGTTGATCGATTCATGAGTAAGCGATTCCGTCGCCGCAAATCGGTCCACATCGCTGATAAGGGTTAAGAGTTGCTGCCCCGCCTTGCTCACCACGTCGTCCACTGCGCAAGACGCGCCAGCTTCCACCGGCGGAACTTTCTCGTCCACGTCAGGTGGCATCCATTTGGAAAGCATCGGCAATGCAGTGGCGTCCTTGTTCATCGCCGTCATCTCGCTGGCTGCCGTCGCCGCGTCGCTGGATGCGTCCGCTGCCTGTGGTTTTTTTAGCGTTTCGAGGTCCTTACTCGCCGCGGTGTCTACAGGATGCGCCTGCACATAGGTTTGCAAAACCTTTGTCGCCTCTTCCCTGTCTCCGCGAGCGGCCAACGCCCGGGCCAATATAGGCTGAATAACTGCGGCTTGCTCGTGCCCCAACTGGATCGCGCGTTCGGCTTGTTTGACGGCTTCATCGTACTGGTGTTGCAACACCAATCCTTCCGCGAGCAGCGCATGCGCGCGCCAGGAAGCCGGCTCGGCTTCGACAGCCCGGGTCAGATACGGCATCGCTTCGGTTGTTTTGTTCTGCTGCAAGAAGTCCTGGCCCACCGCGATCAAGGCGCTCAGGTGTTTGGGATTGAGCTCAAGCGTCTTCATCCAGTACACCCTGGCTTGGGGCAGGTCTTTCACCTGCGACGAATACATGCCAAAGAGGTATACGATCTCCGCACTGGTGGGGGCCGCTTTCTGCGCCGTCTCAAGATGCTTGCGCGCATCGTTGGACTTGTTCGCCCGCAGATCCTCCACCGCCTTTGCCACTTCCCTTTGCGTTTTGGGGGCAAGTGCATAGAGTCCTACCGAAGCTGCGGCGTCTTCCACGGAGAGTGGCGTCACCTCGATGGTGATCTTGGCGAGGGACTGCTCATGAACCTCGAGTTGCCGTACAGCTGCTTCGTACTTGGGAGCCAGCACTTGAATCTTGTACTCTGTCGCACGCACGCCATTAAACCTGGCATAGCCGTTTTTCGCGGTTTTCTGGTCAATGAATGAACCGTCTAGTTTCGTCAACGTGAGCACCGCTGAACCATCCAGTGGCGCTCCGTTTGGTCCTTTCACAAAAACGTCAATGTCCCCCTGCTTCTCTACATCTTCCATTTGGGCTTGAGCCGAAGTAGGGCTACTGGAGTAAGGGACTTGCCCGCCTGGCTCCGGGGCTGGCCTCCCTGCCCACACTTCGATCGGAAGCAAAAACCCGCAACATCCAATAAGGATGACCCGGAAATGCGTCACGACACTTTGAGGCATAACCCACCCGTTGATTGCCTGGTTAGGGGACCGCAAATCTGCCCTCATAATACTCCTAACATTGGTGCGTCGGCTAGAGGTAACCAACATCTCGCAACTCCGAGACTTTAAAGGCTTTCCGTTCGATCACACCGGGCAGACCGTCTACGACGCACTTGTCGCATAGATGATGCAGCGACTTCAATCGTAAATATACCTTTTCCTCCCAGGTGCCAGGCTCTTTCGACGTCCCATTTTGTGGCCGGAGGCTGCGGTGGTAGAGTACGCCCCAATTGCGAATGGCCTAGAGGGGCAATTCCGCGGCGTGAAGCACGAGTTGGACTCGATGAAAATGACCGGAAACCATAGCAGACAAGCTGACCAAGAAAGCGGACTGGTCCGCCAGCTTGGATCGTTTGGCACAACCATGGCCGTAATGGGCGGGATCATCGGCGCGGGGATTTTCATCAATCCTTACATCGTCGCTGATAGGGTGCATACCTCCACGCTGATCCTCAGCGCGTGGATAGCAGGGGGCCTCCTTGCGCTGCTTGGTGGCTTCATTTACGCGGAGCTGGCTGCGAGGTTGCCGGTCGTGGGTGGCCAATACGCCTATCTGCGCGAGGCGCTTCATCCCGCCGTGGCTTTTCTTTATGGCTGGGTTTTGCTGCTTGTGATCCAGACGGGTGGTATGGCCGCCGTTGCGGTAACCTTTGCCCGATACTTCCTCGAACTAACGCGCTGGCAGGTCCGTGCTTCGCTTATCGCGGCCGCCGCTCTTGCTCTGCTTACTATCATTAACTGCCTGGGAGTGCGCGCTGGCAGCCGAGTGCAATCGGCGATGACTCTGGCTGCGATCGCCGCCATCGGTATGCTCGAATTATTCAGCTTGCTGCGCGGTGGACCATCGCAAATCTCTTGGCACCCAGTTCTGGGCCAGCCAATGTCAATGGGCTTGGTGTTCACCTTTGGAGCGGCGATGACGCCGGTTTTGTTCGCGTACGGAGGTTGGCAGACTTCCAGCTTTCTGGCCGGCGAGGTGCACGACCCGCGCAAAACTCTTCCTCGCGGGCTTGTTCTTGGCGTGCTTGGCGTGATCGCGGTGTACACCTCGGTGAATTTCGTTTACGTGCGCGTTCTGGGACCCGCTGGACTCGCCGCCACAATGACGCCTGCATCAACCGTGATGCGCACTCTGCTGGGAACGCGGGGAGGTTCGCTAATCGCCGCGGGGATTGCCTTCTCCGCGTTCGGGTTTCTCGGACAATCGATGTTGACGGCTCCTCGGGTCTATTTCGCGATGGCCGAAGACCGCGTCTTTTTCCGCAACGTTGCGTGGATCGATCCGCGGACACACGTGCCGGTAGTCGCCATCCTGCTGCAGGGCGTGTGGGCCATCCTTATTGCGCTGACGGGGACGTACGCTCAAGTCGTCAACTACGTTGTGGCGATGGACTGTATGTTCTTTGGGTTGACGGCGATCTGCTTACTTGTTTTGCGGCATCGCGCGGTGGCTCAAGGCTCGCCTGTCATCGAGTTTCGCGTGCCCGGTCACCCGTGGACTACCTTGCTGTTCATCGCCGCGGAATGGATTGTGGTCGCGAGTACCTTCGTGCACGATCCCAAACGTTCTTTTATTGGCCTCGGCATCGCCATCGCGGGTTTGCCTGCATACTACCTATGGCGCGCGAAAAACAAGGGAGTAACGGAAACATGAGCGGTTCGGGGCAAACAAAGCGTTCACTGTACATGGAATGGGCGAAAACGCGTTCGCAAGCCCGTTTTAATCTGGCGACCAGCGGCTTGATCAGCGTGCCCTTGTCCGAGTTTCCTGTGCACCTCGAAGATTTGGAAATTACCGCACCCGGCGCTTACGGCAACGGGCCGCTCCAGCAGCGGCTGGCGCGACACAATGGCGTGCCCGAGGAATGCGTAGTCGCGGCAACCGGCACGTCGATGGCGAATCACCTGGCTATGGCGGCCATACTTGATGCAGGTGACGAAGTGCTGATCGAGCAGCCCGTGTACGGGCCGCTGCTCGACGTCGCGCAATACCTGCGAGCGCAAGTGAAGCGAATCCTCCGGCGTTTTGAAACAGGATTCGCACTGGAACCCTCGGAAATCGAGCGCGCAATCACAGGCGAAACGCGCCTTATCGTCCTAAGCAGCCTGCACAACCCGAGCGGCGCGCTAATGCCGGCAACGACGTTGCGCGCGATTGGCGAGATGGCTCAGCGTGTCGGCGCCCGCGTGCTCGTGGATGAAGTCTACCTCGATATGCTCTTTGACCCCGGTGCACCATATTCTTTTTCCATCGGCCAATCCATCGCACACTCTGGTGATAACCCTTTTATCGTTACCAGCAGCCTGACGAAAGTCTATGGCTTGAGTGGGTTGCGCTGCGGATGGGTGCTCGCGTCGCCTCCACTCGCCAAACGCATGTGGCTTCTCAATGATCTGTTCGGAGCTGTCGCGGCGCACGCCGCCGAGCGCATGTCCGTGATCGCTTTCGATCATCTGGAACAGTTTCGCAAGCGGGCGCGGGCGCTGCTCACTGCCAATCGCGTCGCGATCGATTCCTTTCTCGACTCACGGAGCGATCTCGAGTGCTTTCGTCCGCCCGCCGGGACGGTGTTTTTCCCCCGCCTCACCCATGGGGACGCCGACGCATTTTTCAAGTTGTTGCGCGAAAAGTACGAAACGACCGTTGTACCGGGCACATTCTTTGAAATGCCGCAGCACTTCCGGATTGGCATTGGTGGCGAGACTGCGGGCCTGCGCGCCGGTCTCGATCGTCTGAGCGCTGCGCTCGATGCCTTCGCAAAGCAATAGCCTTCCAGGCCAGCGTGCCGGCGAATGTAACCAGCTCATAACTGATAGCAGGCTGAGCACGAATCCTGCAGCCTTTGTTCCTTTCACATCGCCCTTTGTGGTGGAATAGACTCATCTATATTGAGACGAGAATGAAAAAACTTAAATTCGTGGTTTCTCTTACCACCGACGATAACGACTACCAAATCGAGCAGTCGGAATCCGCGGAGCAGGCCGCTCGCAAAATGGGCGTCGACGTTCAAATCGTCCACGCGCAAAACGACGCTATCAATCAGAGCACGCAAGTCTTGAAGGCCATCCAGGCGCCGAAGGAGTTGCGCCCGGATGCCATTATTTTTGAGCCCGTCGGGGGCACTGCACTCCCGCAGGTCGCGAAGGCTGCGGTCAGTGCCGGCATCGGCTGGGTGATTCTGAATCGCGATGCGACCTACATCGAGGAATTGCGCAAGACTTCAACCGCGCCGCTCTTCTCCATTAGTTCCGACCATGTCGAGATTGGCCGTATCCAGGGGCGCCAGATGGCGGCCCTGCTCCGAGGCGGAGGTTCCGTTCTTTATATTCAGGGGCCTTCGGAGAACTCGGCAGCTAAAGACCGCACCGCTGGAATGCAGGAAACCAAGCCCGCGAGCGTGCAGGTCACGATGCTCAAGGCTCAGTGGACTCAGGAAAGCGCGCACAAATCCGTACGATCGTGGCTCAAGCTGACGACTTCTCAGCGCGCTGCCATTGACCTCATTTGCGCGCAAGATGACTCCATGGCCATGGGTGCGCGGGATGCCTTCAAAGAGCTCACGAACGAGGACGAGCGCGAACGATGGCTCAAATTGCCATTCACCGGCTGCGATGGTCTGCCGAAGACCGGACAAGCATGGGTGCTCAGCGGCTTGCTGGCCGCCACAGTCTTTGTTCCTCCCAACGCCGGCCAGGCAATCGAAATGCTCGTCGACGCAATTCAGAATCGCAAAACGCCCGCTGAACGAGTCGTGACTGCCGCTGTTTCTATCCCGGCTTTGGATGCGCTGGGCCGCAAAAAGGCTTAAGCTTAAAATTGTGCCGAGTTCGTACGATCAGCTTGGTCCGAGGGTATCTGCTCCGTGCTTCACGCTAGCTCTTTCGGCATTCGTCCCCACTAAAACGATTTTGTGACTTCCTCACCGCTCAGGAAGCGTATAATGCCGCGGGCCGTGATTTGGGCGGGGGTGAGAGGGACACTTCTGGGGGGCGGCATGCGCAGCTCGCGATTTAGTAAATCGGTTGACCGAAGGCAATTTCTCGCTGCGACCGGCGGAGGTCTATTGGCTGCGGCTGTTCCGGGAGGAGCCGGTATGAGGGACACCATTTCCCGCGCAGGCGCCGACGCTGCTCCCGCGTCAAGGCAGCAATCGACGGCTTCCCCATCAAAGCAGCGCAAAATTCCCATTGGCGTCTTCGATCCCGTCTACGACAAATTTTCTCTCGATGAAATGCTCGACAAGGTGAGCGCGCTCGGTCTCGAAGCGATGGAGATCGGCACAGGCGGCTACCCAGGCACGAAACATTGCCCGGTAGCCGAACTTCTTGAAGACCCCGCCAAAGCCAAGGCCTGGCAGAAAAAATTTACGGATCGTGGGATTCAGGTGGCCACGCTGAGCTGCCACGGCAATCCCGTTCACCCGGACGAAAAACATGCCCAGCGGGATCGCGAAAGTTTTCGCAGAACGGTGTTACTTGCCGAGCGGCTGGGCGTAAAAGTAATCGTCGGCTTTTCCGGCTGCCCCGGTGGTACGCCAACAGATGCCCAGCCAAACTGGATCACCTATCGCTGGCCTCCTGAGTATGCGCAGATGCAGGATTGGCAGTGGAAAGAAAAGGTCATTCCGTATTGGCAGGAAGCCGCAAAATTCGCTCGCGAGCACGGCATACGTCGTATCGCTCTGGAAATGCATCCTAATTTCGTCGTCTACAATCCGCGGACGCTTCTGAAACTCCGTGAAGCGGTCGGTGAAGAGATCGGTGCGAACTGCGATTTGAGCCACCTATTTTGGCAAGGCTGCGATCCCGTCGAAGTGATTCATTTCCTGGGCAAACAAGGAATGATCTTTCATGCGCACATGAAGGACACGGTATTTTTCCCGGAAAACGTCGCGAAATATGGCGTACTGAATTTTGCGTTCGAGACCAGCGATCTAGGCAATGCATCGGAGACTTTCCGCGCCGTAGGCTACGGCCACAGTGCGAGTCTGTGGAAGTCCGTCGTGCAAGCCTATATGGACATCGGCTACGAAGGCATCCTCAGCATTGAGAATGAAGATCCCATCCTTTCGGGCGAGGTGGGCGTCGAACGCGCCGCCTATGTCCTGAAAAACGTGCGCAAAGAAATTCTCGAAGGATGATGCATCGGAAGAAAACGAATTAGGGAGGTTTTATGCAACGGCGTGATGCCTTGAAATTTCTTGCCACGGGTGCTCTTGCTTCAACTGCCGCACCAGATCTCTTCGGCTTTTTTCAGGAAGCGCATCCCGCTTCCGGATATGCGCTGCGCACGCTCAATCCACACCAAAACGCCACCGTTGTTCTCATGAGCGAAATTATTATTCCAGAGACCGACACACCTGGCGCCAAAGGTGCCCGCGTCAATGAATTCATCGATGTCATCCTCACGGAATGGGCTACTGACGAGGACCGTAACAATTTTCTAAACGGCCTTGCTGGTGTGGACAAGCAAAGCAACGAACTGTATGGGAAGGACTTGGTCGATGCGTCTGCGGTGCAGCGACTCGCGCTTATGCGCGCCCTGGACGAGGCCGTTGGCATGCTCGCTGGGCGCCCCGCGCGTCACGGCAACACCGTCCCTGACTGGGACACACAGCTGAGAGGAAATTTCTTCACGGTGTTCAAAGGCATCACGCTCCACGGCTATTACACTTCTGAAGTTGGTTTTACACGTGAGTTGGGCTTGCAAATCATTCCCGGCGCCCAGCATGGTTGCGTACCGGTAGCGGCAGAGAAAAAGGTTTAAGGGAGACTCGCATGGCGGCCAATACATACGACGCAATCGTGATCGGCTCGGGAATTACCGGCGGATGGGCGGCGAAAGAGCTCACAGAAAAAGGCCTCAATACACTGATCTTGGAAGCAGGTCGCAGCATCGTTCCCGAACGCGACTATGTCGAGCACGTCCCAGTTTGGGAGCTTAAATATCGCGGCTGGGACGATCACGTCAAACGTATGGGCACCCAGCCAATTCAGCGCGAGTGTTATTACGCCTGCGATGAATACTCCAACAAGTTTTTTGTCAGCGACGTGGACAATCCCTACACCTGTGAGGAAGGCAAGCACTTTGCCTGGATTCGCGGCCGCCAGGTTGGTGGAAAATCCCTCACCTGGGGTCGCCAAAGTTACCGTTGGAGCGATCTCGATTTTGAAGCCAATCTAAAAGAAGGCGTCGCCGTGGACTGGCCGATCCGTTACGCGGACATCGCCCCCTGGTACGACTACGTCGAAGAGTTCGCGGGCATCAGTGGCCAGGCCGAAGGCTTGCCGCAATTGCCTGACGGAAAATTTCTTCCGCCGATGGAAATGACCTGCGTCGAGCAAGATGTCCGCGCCGCGCTCGCCAGGCATTTCGACGACCGCATAATGACCATCGGCCGTTCCGCTGTGCTCACTCGCGTCCACAAAGGACGCGCCGCCTGCCACTACTGCGGCGTTTGCCACCGTGGCTGCATTACCGGGTCTTATTTCAGCAGCTTGAGTTCGACTCTCCCGGCGGCGATAAAAACTGGCAAATTTACCATTCGGCCTTACAGCGTGGTTCGCAGCTTGAATTTTGACTCGGCGACGCGCCGCGTCACCGGCGTGAATGTTGTTGATTCGCAAACGAAGAACGAAATTGAGTTCAAAGCGCGCGTCTTTTTTGTTTGCGCCTCCACTCTCGAGTCCACGCGCATTCTTCTCAATTCCGCAACGACGGAATTCCCCAACGGCCTCGCCAACAGCAGCGGCGAGCTCGGCCACAATCTCATGGATCATCACATGGGCGCCGGTGCGAGCGGAAGGATGCCCGGCCACGAAGACAAAATGCCTTTCGGTAACCGCCCCAATGGTATTTACGTCCCGCGCTTTAGGAACGTAAAGACCAAGCAGCCCGATTTTCTGCGTGGCTACGGCTACCAAGGCGGGGGGAGCCGCGACGGATGGTCGCGCGGCGCGTCTATGGTCGGTCTAGGCCCCGAATTCAAGAACTCTCTGAAAATGCCCGGTCCGTGGCGTATGAGTCTCGGCGGTTTCGGCGAGTGCCTGCCGAACCACGGCAATTACGTTGAAATTGAAAAGGGCAAGGTCGACGCCTGGGGCATCCCCACTTTGAAGATTCACTGCGCTTGGGGCGAGAACGAACTGACTATGTCCAAGGACATTGCCGTCCAAGCCGCTGAAATTCTCGCGGCCTCAGGCGCCACGGAAATCTCCGTGTTTCAGAAGCCTTCGCCGCCGGGACTCGGCATCCACGAAATGGGCACAGCCCGCATGGGCCGCGACCCCAAGACCTCCGTTCTGAATGCACATAATCAGACACACGACGTAAAGAATCTTTTCCTCCCCGACGGCGCCAGCATGGTTTCGAGCGCCTGCGTAAATCCTTCGTTGACCTACATGGCTTTGACGGCGCGCGCTTGTGATTACGCTGTGACTCAACTGAAGCAAAACGAGCTCTAACTCGAGGTCCAAGAAATGTCTCAAGTGATTCGCTCGCCGAAAACGTACGACGTGTGCGTCATTGGGTCCGGCGCCGGAGGCGGCACGGCCGCGAAAATCCTGACAGAAGGCGGCCTTAGCGTCGCGTTGCTCGAAGCCGGCCCTCCCGTCTTCCCCGAAAAAGATTTCAAGATGCTGATGTGGCCTTACGAATTGCCGCACCGCGGGGCCGGTGTGGGTGGCCGTGCGGAAGAAAATTTTAGCGAATTCCTTGCTCCCAATGGCGCTTGGAATATCGAAGGAGAACCATATACCTCCGCGCCTGGCTCAAACTTTCAGTGGTTCCGTTCGCGGATCGTGGGCGGTCGCACGAATCACTGGGGGCGCATCGCCTTGCGTTTCGCGCCGATCGATTTCAAATCCGCCACGCGGGACGGCCTGGGCGATGATTGGCCAATCACTTATGACGATCTCTCGCCGTACTACGACAAAGTAGAATCTTACATCGGCGTCTTCGGCACTCACGAGAACGTTTCTAGCGCTCCTGACGGCATGTTCCTTCCGCCGCCGAAACCACGCTGTACGGATCTCATCGTCAAGAAAGCCTGCGACAAGATCGGAGTCATTTGCATTCCCTCGCGGCTCGCGATCCTCACTAAATCCGTGAACGGCCGGCTTCCCTGCCACTATTGCGGCCAATGCGGCCGCGGCTGTGTCACTGCCTCAAACTTCAGCTCCAGCCAGGTGATGATTCCTCCGGCGATGAAGACCGGGAAGCTCACGATGATCACCGGTGCGATGGCGCGCGAAGTGATTCTCGGCAAGGACGGCAAGGCCGAAGGCGTCTCCTACATTGACAAAGCCACTCGCTCCGAGAAACGTGTCAACGCTCGCGCCGTGGTCCTCGCGGCAAGCGCCTGCGAGTCCGCGCGATTGCTCTTGAACTCCAAATCCCCGCAATTCTCCAACGGTCTCGCCAATTCCTCGGGCGCCGTCGGCAGATACCTCACCGATTCCGTCGGCAGCGATGGCTGGGGGATTATCCCGCAGCTCGAAAAAATGCCCCCGCACAATCATGATGGTGTCGGCGGCATGCACATGTACATCCCCTGGTGGAAATTCGACCGCAAGAATGATTTCCCTCGCGGCTATCACATCGAATTTGGCGGCGGCCGCGATATGCCCGGCGTTGGCGAGTTTAATCATCTGTTGCATGAAGAAGAAGGCTACGGGGTCAGCGTGAAAAAGCGCGCAAGACAAGTCTACGGCACCGGCATTGGCATGGCCGGGCGCGGCGAAATGATTCCCAATCCAGACACCTACTGCGAGATCGACCCGAACGTTGTCGATAAATGGGGCATTCCCGTCCTGCGCTTCCATTTCAAGTGGAGCGAGTACGAAATACGCCAGGCAAAGGACATGCAGGAAACATTTCGCGCCATCATCGAAGCCGCTGGCGGCGAGTATAAAACCAAAACCCCCATTAGCGGTGAACGCCCCTTCGGCATCGCGGAAGGCGGAAAAATCATCCACGAAGTTGGCACCGCGCGCATGGGCGCCGACCCCAAGAGTTCTGTTCTGAATGGCTTTTGCCAGGCGCATGACGTGAAAAATGTTTTCGTCATGGATGGTGCGCCGCTCGTCACCAATCCCGATAAGAATCCCACTCTTACCATCATGGCTTTAGCGTGGCGTGCGTCCGAATACCTGCTTGACGAAGCAAAGAAAGGCAATTTGTAGCCGGGCCAGAACCAGCGGGAGCACTTCTGGGGGACGAACTATGACTGAAAACTCCGTAACGCGCCGCGACATCCTGAGAACGCTGGCCGTAGGCGCCGTGACTGGCTCCGTGCTTCAGGTGATTCCCGCGAAAGCAGCAGAATACGCTCACCAAGTGGTTCACAACGAAAAAGCCGCGTCGACTGCGGGGAAATATGCGCCGAAGTATTTCTCTCCCCACCAGTACGAGATGCTCACCACGCTCTGCGAAACCATTATCCCGAAGGACGAAAAGTCTGGGGGAGCCTTGGAAGCCGGCGCTCCGGAATTCATCGACCTCCTCACGAGTGAGAACGAGGAGTATCAGCTCGCCCTCGGTGGCGGGCTTCAGTGGCTGGACAGTTTCTGCTCCGACCGCTATGCCAATGCATTTCTGGATTGCACTCCAGAGCAGCGCAAAGAGGTCCTGGACCTGATCGCTTTCCGCAAGAACGCGAAGCAGGATTCATCGCTAAGCCAGGGCGTCGCTTTCTTCGCCTTCTTGCGGAGGTTCACCTGCGATGGCTTCTACACCAGCAAGATAGGCATCGAAGATTTGCAGTACATTGGAAACACCGCTCTACGCGAATTCCCCGGCTGCCCTCCGCTCCCGGAATACTCATAAAAATGGCCCCAGGTGCGGTGTCGCGCGCCCGGAGCCATTTTCTCCTCTGTTTGCAGTTACTACTTGTGGGGTTTGCCTTCTTCCTTAGGCGGTTTGTTTTGCGCCGGAGGCTTGTTTTGTGGATGCGACTGGTTCTTCGGTGGATTGTTCGCGCCATTGTTCACATGCGAGGCGTTCACAGTATTCGTGTTCGTGTGCGAACCGTTGGCCCCCCCGCCTCCCGTGCTAGAAGGCGGACGGTCCGCCTTGTGCAGATCCGAGTTCGGGTGCCCGCCGCCGCCGTTTGGCGAACCGGGATGCGAAGATTCATGTGCTGCCACTACGCCATGTCCTGAGAACTCGCCGGGCCGTGCGGTTGCCGCGATAGCCGGCCTGCCATGATTTTCGGAAGCCAGCAGCGCGCGATTCGTGCTAGCGGTGTGCTCGTGCTGCGTCTGCATCTCGGTCGGAGCGATGTGATGCTCATGCCCGGCCGCCATTTCCGCCGAAGTTGGCCGGGCACTGATTCCGCCAGTCCCGCCGTTATAGCTCACGTGGTTGTTTACGGTGACGTTGTTGACGACCGTGCGATCCACATAGGTGTTGTGAATCACCGTGGTGTTGACGTGCATCACAGCCGTGTTGTAGGCGAACACTCCGCCATTCCAGCGTCCGCCAACGAAGCCAACTCCTCCGTACCCAAATCCATAGTTAATGCCACCGTAGAATCCAACGTGCGGTCCCCAATAGCCGGCGTGCCAAAAATAGCCGCCGCCGCCCCAGCCCCAATATCCGGGCGTCCAAAGGAAGCCGACCGTTGGCGCCATAACCCAAGTTCCCGGCACCCAATAGTATCCATCCGGGCCATACGCCCAATATCCAGGCGTCCACAGGTATCCTGCACCTGGACAGATCGGCTGCTCATAGACAGGCAGCGCTGGAGGACCTATGTGCACCGCGACGCCAACGCTGATCTGCGCCGACGAACGAGCCGGCATAAACACCATCACTAGGCCCAGCAAAACCAATCCAATTATGTAACGTTTGCGCATTTGCGACGCTCCTCGATGAAGCACCTTCAGTATAAAACCCAGTGCTCGAGCGGAAGTTGCGCTGTGGCTCAATCATAACTGGCCGGATGGTCGGCCCGTTAGGGTCGCCGCTAGGCAGATTTAATCGTTCCCGATGCCGCGTCCCATACCACGGCGCTCTTGCGGAAGTACGATTCGTTGGACATGTGGCACGCCAGTGCAGCGTTATTACCGAATACGGCGTCTTCGGTAACCTGCTGGCGATTCTTGACCCCCTGGAAGTATCTCCAAAGATGCGGTTTTTCGTCATCCCAGGAATCGCCGCGATAGGAGAACCCTTCCAGAACCGGCTCCTTGCCGGGAACCGGATCATGCTCTGCGTGCCATTGCGCAACGTAGGCGTCCCGCATCTTCTGCGGATAGCCCGAAGTGTAGTAACTCGGCGCAGAGTCTTCGCCCGTCTGCGGATAATAGGTGATCGCAAACTCGGTGACTTCCAGAATGCCCTTCGAACCCTGGAAGCGGTAAATTTCCGGAGTCTCGCAACCGAGATTAAGCCGCAAGTACACAGGCGCGCTGCCGTAATCAAACAACGTGGCATGCACGTCCGGCATGTTGCGCCCATCGGGGAAGCGCAAGATCGCGCCGAGTGACATGGCCTTTTTCGGCGGCGCATTCCAACCCAGCATGAAATTCATGCCGCTGACCAAATGCACGAGCAAATCGCCCGCAAGCCCGGTCCCGTATTCCTTCCAGCAGCGCCAACGCGCAAAAATCTTCGGATCGAACGGCACCTTTGGCACGGTGCCCTGCCAGGTATCCCAATCCAGATTCGCAGGCGAGAGATCCGGCGGAGGCGGATACTCCCAGGCACCCGTAGGATCGTTACGCCCGAGCGATCCCTCCACGAGCGTCAAGGTCCCAATGGTGCCCTGCGCAATCATGTCCTTGGCTTTCGCGCAAATCACCGAACTCACGCGCTGCGAACCAATCTGCACGATGCGTCCCGTTTTCTGCGCCGCAGCTACCATCGCGAGACCATCCGCCGCGGAATGCGACATCGGCTTTTCGCAATAAATATCCTTGCCCGCATTCACCGCGTCCACTACCACCTGCTTGTGCCAGTGGTCCGGCACGGCCGCGATGAGGCAATCGATTTCCTTGTTATCCAGCAGATCCTGATACCGCCGCGTCGTCGGAATTTTCTTTCCGACAATCTCTTGCGCCAGCAGGTGCCGCCCGTCGTACAAATCGCAAGCCGCCACGCATTGCACGCCCGGCAGTTGAACGGCAGCCGTGAGCAACCCTGACCCCTGCATCCCAATTCCGATGATGCCGAAGCGCAGTGTGTCGCTCGGGGCCACCCGCTCGAGAGCCGAAGGAATATACTCGGGCTTTAGGAAGAAGCTCGGAGCCGCCGCCAGCGCACCCGTAGCCCCGGCCGTACTTTGCAGAAACTCACGACGCGAGAAACCTTTCTTGCTCATTTCACTCTCCTGATTTGGCTCTGCTTTCTTGTTTTTGAAGCCGTTACTTCAAAGCCTGCACGCTCACTTCTTTGAAAAACACGATGTCGTTGTCGCTATGGTTTTGCAATCCGATATAGCCTTCGTCCGGCCGGCGCCCTCGTTGCGGCTCAAAATCAAATTTCCGCTCCGGAACAGGCTGCCCCTCGGTGTAATCGGTAACCATTATTTCGTTCAGAACCACAATCGTACGCGGCCCGTCGAGCGTGATGTCCATCGTGTTCCACTCTGGCCCTGGCTTGCCTGGTTTGGCTAGCGGCTTGGTCAGCGAATAAAGCGCCGCCGTAATGTGATACTCGTCTTCGTTCGATGTTTCGGGATGATTGTCGATCTGCACTTCGTATCCATAGTTCACGGGCATCCACGGTTCCCGTGGCTCGATCGGAATCCGAATGAACACGCCAGAATTGTCATTGAAGTCCCGCATCTTGTAGACCACATGAATGCGGCAATTCCCGAGCTTGCCACCCGTCCAATAAAGCAGCCCCATCCCGCCATGCGTTCGGATCAAGCCATCTTCGACCGTCATATCACCTGGCCCGACGTGCTTCCAACCCGTCAGGTCCTTGCCGTTAAAAAGCTGCTTCCACGCAGGCGTTTGCGCCTGCGCCGCAACCAATAGCAAGGCTGTGCTCAGAACACAAGCCACACCCACTTTACGCACGATGCTCCCTCCCCGATGCCGAATCGCCCGCAACTAGAAGCGCAAGTCGCTCAGATAGTCGTAGCTGATCTTGATGTCCTCGAACGGCGTTTTCGCATCGTCATTCTCAACAAAATAATGTTTGATGCCGCCCTTTTCCGACTCCGCGAAGATTCGCTTGAAATCGATCGTCCCTTTCCCGACGTCAGCCAGGCGGCCCTTGAATACAACCGAGCCAGTCGCTCCAGCGTAGCTGCTCGTAGCGTTCGGGTCGTTCACATAATCCTTTACGTGCACCATCGGGAAGCGCCCCGGATATTTGTCAAAATAGCTCACCGGATCTTTTCCGGCTACGCTGATCCAGCACAAATCCATCTCCATCTTTACGAACTTCGGATCCGTTTCCGTCAGCAAGTACTCGTACGCGGACTTTCCGTCTAGTCCTTCGACCGGCGAAAACTCAAAGGAATGATTGTGATAGCACAACTGGATTCCGGCCTTCTGGCTGGCCTCGCCCGCCTTGTTGAAGAGCTCCGCGGTGCGCTTCCAGCCGTCCGCATTGCGCTGCTTCTCATCGATCCATGGGCACACGATGTACTGGTATCCGATTACGTGCCCTGCATCGAGCGTTTCAGGCCATTTTTTCTCGATGAGGTCGTAACGAATGTGCGCCGAGGGCGCTGCAAGGCCGTCCTTGTCAAGCAGCGTGCGAAGATCCTTCGGCGAATGGCCGCCGTAGTCCTCGGCGAATTCAACCTCCTTGTACCCAGTCGCAGCAACTTTGGCGATGGTCCCATCGAAGTCGGTCTTCAATACCTCGCGAACGGTGTAGAGTTGAAGTCCAATCGGGTTGACTCTATGGGAGTCTTCGGCAGCCCACGACGGCCGTGCCGCTAACACTGCCGCTGCGGCAATCGAAGTCTCTATAAATGTTCGGCGTTTCATGGTGTTTTTCTCTCCTCCAGGACGGGCGGTGGGAGTATACAAAAAAGTGATGGTCATAATCTGAAAAAAGAGGGCAGTCCGACCTGGTCGGACCGCCCCCTCTTCTTTCTCGTTCCCGTTAGAAGTAGAACCGCAAACCGAACTGCATGATGCGTGGGTCGTGTGTGCCAGTCAAATGGAGAAAGACCGCGCTGGCTGTTGGGTCTATCGTGTCCATGGGAGCGCTCGCGCCCGTGCCGCCGCTTGAGGTGTTTCCACTGATGGCGTTGTATTGAGTGTGGTTGAAGACGTTGAAAGTTTCCCAGCGGAATTCGAATCCGGTCCTCTCATTGATTGCGAACAGTTTGAAGGCGCCGAAGTCGAAGTTCACCCGTCCGGGCAAAGTGAGAGTATTGCGCCCGACATCGCCAAAGGTGAGCCCCTGAGGAACCGCGAAAGCGGCCGGATTGTAAGCGAGAGGTCCGCGATCCCCGGGGACATCCGTTGAAGTGAGCCCTGCTCTAGGATTGCCGACCAAATCTGGGCGGGAACCAGTGCCGGTGCCATTGGCTACACCTGCGTTATCGCCTTGGGGGGTGCCGTTGGTTGCGCTAAACGGCGTGCCGGACTGGGCGACCGTAATGCCCGAGACCTGCCATCCGCCGAGCAGCGCCTGCTTCAGTCCCGTTGCGCCCTTGAAAAACGGCAGCGCATACACGTAGCTGAGAGCGAAGTTATGGCGCATGTCGAAGGTGGAACTGGCCCGATTGGCTGCAAAGTCATAGGCATTCACGAAGGCAAGGTCGCTGCGGTCCGAAGAGTCGTCAATCGAGTGGCTGTACGTATAAGCAAGACTCATCGTAAGAGCGCCCACAGTACGCCTGGCTGAAACCTGCAGCGAATTATAGATAGAATTCGCCGCATTCCTGAGCGTGTTGACGTTGCCGTAACCCGGATACGAGGTGCGCAGCGGGCTCACCGTTGGAAGAAGCCCGCAAGCAACGTTGAGGTTATTGGCCGCCGCTGGGTTCAGCGGTCCATTGGTTCCGAACACGGTCTGACCAGGCACCCACGGCGCTCCTGGGTTTAGGACCGGATTCGGGTCCGAGCCGGCGCAAGCACCCACGGGGGTGGGCACGCCGGTCACAGGATCCGGTTCCAATAGGCCAGTATTGTAAAGTGTCTCGCCAACCCCGAACGGATTTTGAGAAGCTGGAAGTGGCTGAATCTGGTTGCCGTTGCTTAGCAGAGTCAAGTGAGTACCCTTGCTCCCAACATACGCCGCCGAAACAATGAAGTGGGCCGGGAGCTCTTTTTGAACGTTTAAATTCCACTGCTGGACGTATGGCCATTGTGCTTTGTTCGGAATGGAAACGACAGTAAGCGGAAAGAATGGTACTGCTCCAGTTCCCGCGCCGATGTTGTTATAGCCGATGACATTGGATTGCGCGGCCGTGAGCACGAGCGGCGCGGAGCCTTCCAGCGATTCCGTGTTCCCCTCGTTGCCGTTCGTGTGCTCGTAAAAGATCCCGTACCCGCCGCGAATGGCCATCTTGCCGTCGCCTTTCGGGTCAAACGCAAACCCGATACGCGGCGCTGGGTTGAAGAGGTGGCCTTGCAAACAACCGGCGTTTGACGAGGACCCTACGGTTGCCCCTGGGAATTGTGCGAGAACGGGCGCTGGGATTGCGGAAGTTCCTCCTGCTCCGCCGCACTGAACGATGCCGTTAAATGGATTCCCGGCTCCTGGTACGAAGGCCCCCGAATTGGGGTCAATCGCGGGCGAACCGCCGGCAACGAACGCACTTGGGTTAAAGTTGTATGCCTGCTGGTATTTTTCGCGATACGTTCCAAACAAGCTGACGCGCAAACCCAGATTTAGCGTGAGGCGCTTTGTAACCCGCCAATCGTCCTGGAAGTATGGCTCCACGATCTTATAGCGGTTGTAGTACTGGGTCTGTTCGCTCGTCTGCTCATAACTTGCGATGTTTCCCAGCAGCAGGTCAGCGAAGGCGTTTCCCGTCGTAACCGCCGTGGCGCCAGAGTCAAAGGTTAGAATGCCCTGAACGTAAGGGGAGTTCCCCTCGTTCTTTTGAGCGAAGGCCGCATAGGCGCCGAACTGAAGGCTATGTTGGCCAATAATCTTCGTTACGTTGTCGCGATAGGTGTACGTAGGGTTGGAGTTGTGCCACGGAAAGTATCCCGTATCCGAGGTAAACGTTCCTCCGTATGCGGCGTTGCTCCCCACGGATATGGCTGGAAGCTTTCCGCCGAACCCATTGTTGAATATCGAACCCATCGAGAAGCCCGCGGGTAGCCCCACTGGCCCACCAGCGGTGAGCGTGATGTGGTCCGCCGTATAGCTGGCCACGAATTCATTGAGCAGTGTCGGCGAAATGTTTGCGTTCAGGCGCGCAACGAAACTCGATCCGGGTCCCGTAAAGTTCGTTGTGACGTTCTCGAAGCTGGTTCCATTGCCCCATAGCGCATTCGGCACTGTGGTCTGCCAGGAATCGTGGATATAGCGGAACGTCAAATGGTAATTGTCGCTGAGGTTTTGGTCCACCCGCACGAGCTCCTCACGCCAGGTGGTCGGGCTCGCAACCGTTTCACTGACCGCAGGAAACCCGCCGTTCGTCGTGTTGGCTTGCGGGATGATTGCCAGGAGCGCGGTACCCGTGGCCGTGGGCGTGACCGTATGGGCGGCCGATACCCCCGCGCCGGTTGGACAATCGTTCATCGTGCCATTTACATCCGGGCAAAGATCGGCGAAATTTCCGCTCCTCTCGGCGTCTGATGGAACGTTTTGCAAAATGGTCGTCGAGCTTTTCTCTCTCCGCCATTCCTGCGACCAGAAGACAAAGGTTTTCTTCTTGTCGGTGTTGTAGTGGTTGGGTATGTATACCGGTCCGCCGAATGTATAGCCAAAATCGTTCTTGTTATACGCACCCTTGGGCTGTGTGATGTCTGCACCCTGCTCCCAGGATCTCGCATTAAAGAAAGCATTGCGCAAATATTCGAATGCGCTCCCATGAAAAGTCGTGCCGCCTGACTTGGTCTCTACTTCCACGGTGCCTGAACCGTTGCGCCCATACTGCGCGCCGTAGTTTGACGTCAGCACCTTGAATTCCGCGATTGCTTCCGGGTTCGGATAAACGTTCAGCGTCGCATTGCTGCCGTTATCCATATTGTCCCCGCCATCCAACTCCCAGTTGTTGTACTCCGTCCGGCCTCCGTTCATGCTGAAAGCCACGTTGCCGTAGACGCCTACCTTGCCCTCATCCGTGCCAGTCTGGTTGACCACACCGGGTGAGAGGGTCACTAGCTGCGTGAAGTTACGGCCATTCAAGACCAGCTCATTGACCTGCTTGCCGGTGACCGTGGCGCTGAGGGCCGAGGATTGCGTTTCCACTTGCGCCACGCTCTCGCCCGTCACCACCACCTCTTCCGTCACTGCGCCGACTGTCAGCTGAACGTCCACGCGAAGCTTCCGCGCCACGTCCAGCACAACATTCTTCGCGCTATACGTCCGAAATCCCTTCGCCGTCACCACGAGGTCGTACGACCCGCCCGGCAAGCCGGCAGTTACGTAAGCGCCTTCCGCGTTTGTAGTTGTTGCGTGTTTCGAGCTGCCGTTCGTGCTGGAAATCACTACGTCCGCTCCAGCAACCGCCGAACCGGTCTTGTCCGTTACCGTTCCGCTGATATAACCAGTGTCTTGCGCCTTGGCGACAAACGCGGTGCACAAAATCGCGATCATTGCGCAAACCAACAGCCGCGCCGCCTTAGGCAGGTTCTTCACAATATTGGCAGGATAAAAACTATGACCGTGTCCCTTCACTTTGCTACCTCCCGGAAATTTTTGAAATGGATTACCGGCCTGGCGTGGGCACAATTACGCCTGCTACCGCGGGCACCCCTGGTATCTGCCGCTCGCAGAAGGCTACTCATCCGAGACAGCCCCCACCACTCGACGTTCAGAAACGCACCCAATCTCACCTATTAAATCGGATTAATACGGCATTCCCTCGTCCGTGTCAAGTCGAAAATCCGCCAATTTTCCCTCAGTACCGCCTGTTTCTCCCCGTTTACGTTCACGTTCTCCCCTCACCGCTTGAATTCTTTTCTTCTCTGCCAGACACTACCGAGCGATGTCCTTTAGCCCCCGTGACCGTCTCGCGCAAGCTCTCTTAATCCTTTTGGTTGCCTCTTTTTTCATCTGTCTTCGGCCGCCACTTGGGCGGAGCTCCTCTCTTCCGCTTTTTCAACAACCTTCTGTGGATAACACCAGTCGCGTCTCCGGCATTGATCCCCAG
The DNA here is from genome assembly GCA_036521695.1 of Candidatus Acidiferrum sp. Lineage (GTDB taxonomy): Bacteria > Acidobacteriota > Terriglobia > Acidiferrales > UBA7541 > Acidiferrum. Next base: position 49,443 of record DATDHE010000124.1, read on the forward strand.
GCGTCCTTCGCACAAGGCCAAGCCGCCCTCCAATCCGGCGACTTAGCCACCGCCGAAGCCGCCTTCCGCCGCGTCCTCACCGTCGATCCTCAGTCCGGCGCCGCCTACGCCAATCTCGGGGTCATCGCCATGCGCCGCAAAGAATGGGACCACGCCCTTGCCCTCCTCCAAAAAGCCGAAAAACTCGATCCCAAAATGTCCGGCATTCGCCTCAACATCGGTCTCGCAAAATACCGCCGCGGCGATTATGCCGGCGCCGTCGCCCCGCTCACCTCTGTCGTCCGCGATCAACCCGATTCCCAACAAGCGCGCTACCTCCTCGGCCTCTGCTACGTCTTCATCCAACATTACGCCGACGCCGTCGCCGCCCTCGAGCCACTCTGGTCGCAAATGTCCAATGATTTCACCTACCTCTACGTCCTCGACATTGCTGCTCACAACGCCAACAAAAACGATCTCGACGAAAAGGCCCTAAGCCGCTTAGTCGAAGTCGGCGGCCAGACTCCCGAGTTCCACCTAATCCTCGGCAAGGCCTATCTCAACCGCGAAGAATTGGACAAAGCCATCTCCGAGCTGGAACTCGCCGCCGCCGCGAATTCCAACTTACCTTACGCGCACTTTAGTCTCGGACTCGCCTACATGAAGAAGGAAGACCACGACCGCGCCGAAGCCGAATTTCGCAAAGACATGGCACTCGAACCCGATCTCCCCGATAATTACGAACAACTCGGTCTGCTCTATTCACAATTGCAAAAGGATGCCGAAGCCGAGCATCTCTTCCGCGAAGCTCTCCACTACAACCCCCGCCAGCCCGCTTCGCTTCTCGGCCTTGCCCGCCTCTATCAGCGCCAAGGAAAAAATCGCGAAGCCATCACAGCCCTTGATGCCGCAGAAAAGCTAGTCCCCGAAAACCAAAATGTCCATTTTATGCGCGGCCAAGTCCTTCTCCGCCTGGGCCGCCGCGAGGAAGCCCAAGCCGAACTCGCCACCTCAAAAAAGCTGGTCGACTCCAGCCTCAACAAACAACGCGAAAAATACGGCGACGCCCCCATCCCCAATCCCGAACTAAAACAATCCCCGCAACCTTAGGTCTTCGGCGCCTCTTTGCCCTGTAAGGGCCACGCACCCCGCCCCCGCTCAATCGACTCTGCCACCGCCAAAATCAATTCTTCCTCATAAGGCCGCCCAATCAGCTGCACTCCAATCGGCAATCCCTCCCTTGACTTTCCCACCGGCACGGCCATTCCCGGGAAACCCGCTAAATTCAGCCACTGCGAATACCGCATCGTATCCTGATAGTTTTCGTTCTCGCCCGCGCGCCAATTCCCTTCTCCGTGCCGAAATGCCGGCCCCGCCGAAATAGGCGACAGAAGTATTGTCCCATCCGCCATCTGCCGCACAATGTCCGAGCGCAACCTGTCGCGCTCCCCGCAAGCGCTCAGAAACCCGTCGTACGTCAGCGTCGTCTGCGCCGTCGCCAGCTCCACATACTCACGCAGCATCGGACTCCACGCCTCTTCATGTCCGTCCGCACCCTTTCGAATCAAGTCCGCGGTCACCGGCCCAAAAAAATACCACCACACTTCAATGGCCCGATCGAGCCCACTCAAACGCTTCTTCTCCACAACAAATCCCTGCTCCCTCAAAATATTCGCGGCTCGTTCCACCGCTGCCGACGTTTCTGGTGCGGCTTTGCCAAGCGCATCACTCTCCAAAATCCCAATCCGCAATTTCTTGGCATCTTCTTCTTTCACGGTGCGCACCTGCACGGGCGCCGAAAGTGCGTCCCCCGCATCCGGGCCCACCATCACTTCAAATAGCGCCCGCACATCCGCAACAGTCCGCGCCATCGGCCCAACCACGCCAATCCATCCGAACGCGCCTCCTCCTTCAGGAAAGTGTCCCGTCGCAGGAATCCGCCCCGGCGTCGGCTTCAATCCACAAATCCCGCAAAAGTGCGCAGGCACGCGAATCGATCCGCCGCCATCGCTCCCCACTCCGCCCGCCGAACAACCCGCGGCAATCGCCGCAGCCTCTCCACCGCTCGATCCCCCCGCCGAGCGCTCCAAATTCCAAGGATTGCGCGTCTTGCCGTTCAAAGAATTGTCTGTCTCATACGCCATCAAATACTCCGGCGTATTCGTATTCCCCAAAATAATCGCACCTGCAGCACGCAACCGCGCCACCAGCGGAGCATCCACCAGCGCCACGTAGTCTTTGCGCAACAAAGATCCCGCAGGCGTCGGCCATCCGGCCGCATCAATACAACTCTTGATCGTTAAAGGAACGCCATGCAACGGTCCCACCGCATCCCCACGCATCACCGCAGCCTCCGCCGCCCGCGCTTGCTTCAACGCGCCCTCCGCATCAAGGTGCACAAAGGCGTTCAGCTTCGGCTGCACCTCCGCGACACGTTCGAGGTGCGCGTCCACAACCTCGACCGGCGAAAATTTCTTTTCAAAAATTCCCGAAGCGATTTCTGCAATCGTTCCAAAGATTATTTTGTCCATGGTCAAGCATTCGAGGGTATGTGCCTGCTCTCCCGGGGTCAAGCGAGATGGAACGGGCGACCTTCGACAGTTGAAACTTGGGACGGATCGCCCACCGGCGCGGGGCTCAACACAAACCGGCTAACCATCGAAAAAATCGTCGCATTTGCGGCAATCCCCAGCCCAATCGAGACAACGACAGCCAGCACAAATCCAGGCGCCTTCGAAAACCGCCGCAACGTCTGCTTCATTTCCTGCAACCATGCCGTCATCGTGTTTTCTCCCGCAATCAGTTACTCGCCCGACCGCCCGATTGTTCCCCGCCTCCCCGCTTTCACGCTCCCTTCGAAGTAAGACGCGTGAGTCTTTAGGTTCTTTCCTCACCAATGGCATTCATCCAAGCAATCATCTAGAATCGCCGTCCATGAAGTGCCCCAATTGTGGAAAGGAGATGACCGACTGGACGCTGGACGGTCGCGTGGGCACACAAGTCACCGTTGATGTGTGCACGACTTGCCAATCGTTCTGGTTCGATCAGCACAAGAGCCTGCAACTCTCTCCCGGCTCCACGCTCAAGCTGATGAAATTCATCGGTGAGCACTCGTCAACGGTCAAGCCAACCTTGTTGGACGTGCTCCACTGTCCGAGATGCGGTGGTCCGCTGTCGCTGGCGCACGATCTGGTCCATAGCACGCGGTTCAACTATTGGGTATGTGCAAATGGACACGGGAAGTTCATCGGTTTCTTCGACTTCCTGAAAGAGAAGAATTTCATCCATACGCTCTCCCCCCAAGAGATCCAGGAGTTGAAACTAAACGTGCAGAGCGTGAACTGCTCCAACTGTGGCGCGTCCATCGACCTACAAACCAACTCCGTTTGTCCCTACTGCCATTCCGCCATTTCCATGCTGGACATGAAGCAGCAGCAACAGATGCTGGCGCAACTCAAGGAAGCTGCCGAGCCGAAGCCGATTGATCCGGCGCTGCCTCTGAAACTCGCCATGGCAAAGGAGCAAATATCGTCCGTATTTCAGGAGCACGATGCCGAGTGGTGGGAGGACGCGCGCTCGGGCGACCTTGTTCAAGCTGGTTTGAAGGCGGTTACCCGATTGATTGCTACGATCCTGTAATTGGTAATTGGATCGCCTACCGCTTACCTCGTGTTTGGCACCCCATGCAGCTAAGGCTCAATCAGCGGAATCGAGCCTAACAATTGCAGATCGATCATCATTTGAACGCGCCGGTCGAGTTGAAAGAACTGGGCCGTGCCTTTGGCCGATAGCGCGCTACGGAAGATGGGGATGTATTTGAGTCGGAGTTGGATGACGGATTCATCCACCGAGAGCCACCTCTTCGAGAGGCTATCGGCTTGCTCGTCCGTCATAGTCGTGTTTTGCAAATACTCTTTTATGAGAGCGTATTTCGCGTTGTTGATCTTCACCAACTCGGTCACGTATTGGTCGTAAGTCGGCCAGAACTTCTCCGCTTCGGTGTCGGCCAACTTCATATTGGCGGCGATAACTTGCTTTCGGGTGGACCGCAGGTCTGACCTCAGCATGGCGATCTCTTGATCGATGGATGAAGGGTTCTCGCGGCCAGCCACTGGTTGCGCGGTTTGCGCGGTCTGGGCTGCGGCATTCTGAGCGATCAACGACTCGCCTGCGAAAAGAAACCCGCTCAGCACCAGAGCTGTTGCCATACTCTTCTTGATCATTTGTCCTCCCGTTCCACAATGGGCGAAAACCACGGTGAGCACCGGTTGATTTTCCCGACGCGGGCATTCATTGGCGTTCGCGGATTAGGCTGCCACCCGATGTCGCTGAATCGCTGGCCAACGACCTGGGAGCGACTCTCGCTCGTAAGATATCGACAGTTTCCGCTAGGCGACACTGTCACTTTTGACAGGGATACAAGTAATCCATTAGCAGCCTAATTGTATTAACATGCACTCGAACTTGCTGTTCTCAGTGGTTCTTTGTGGCAGGAGTACCAACGTAGTCGGAGTAGGAATCATGTTTGCACACAACCCCCTCCACGGATCCGGACAAGCGGGATTCCCGCATCCGGCTCTTGCCTTAGGTGATGACGCCCATGCGGCGCAGGGGATAGGGATGACAGACGGAAGGCAGAGGCAGCC
>DATDHE010000125.1:0-6077 GCA_036521695.1 Candidatus Acidiferrum sp.
CCGCATCTACACCGGCGCAAGCCGCTGCGCCGCAACGCGAAACTTCATTGTCAAAGACACCCCAAGCAGATCAGATTTTGGCTGCGCGGCCGGTGGCTGCATCTCCGGGCGAGCAGCCAAAAGTCGAAAAGGTCAAGTTCGAGGAGCGCGAGGGCCCGTTTACGATTAGGGGGCAAACATTGACGGTTGTTGAACACTTGGAGGGAGAGAAGGGCGACAAGGGCGACGCGACACTCGCGTTGCTTGAGATTGTCGACAGCAGTGGAGTTATCCGCTATCGCGACGACTTCCCCTACACCGCAGCGGACGGCGGGTTCTGCCCGGCGAGGGTGAAAGTGCTTTCGGGAAGCAGCGGCGCGGGTTTCTTGCTGGATATGGAGTGCGAAACATCTGACCCTGAGGGCGGCGGCCCCTGGCAGATCCTGAGTGTAACCGACGGAAAAATCTCGCCCATCGGAAAGCCGTTTTCCGCGCCAGGGCGGATAAGCGATTTCGTTCCCGGCAAGATCAATAAAATTGGCAACCTCACGCAAATTCTCCCTGATGAACTGAGGATTCGCCTCCATACCGGGTATTTCTACGTTACCGTGGCTCTTCGTGTCGGCTGGCAGGGCGGACTCGATTTGGCGGAGCATTGTTTCTATCAAACGGGTCACGGGTTTGCGCCAGGCGGGTGCGAAATGCCTGTGGAAGACATCGCACGACCGCCCCGTGAACAGGAACTGACGTTCGTGCGCATGTTTAGCGAGTCGAACGACCGGGGCGGAGTACCCGAGCACGTTGTTGTCAAGAAAGATTCAAAAGTCGAAATTCTCGCCGGCAAGGTCTTCGTGACCGTGGAAGAGGAAGATTCAAAGAGCGGCATCCATCTGGGAGTTGGCCCTGATATCTGGGTCAAGGTCCGCATTGACGGCAAAGAAGGTTGGATCCACACCGACGAAGATCTTCAAGCCGTCGGCCTTGTATTCTCGGGCTGAGATTGCGCCGACAAAGCACCCGAAAGAACCATCAGGTTTCTCAACTTCTAATTAGTCGGCAGTAATCCAGTTGGGCATCGTGCGGATAAGTCCGGGAGATCGGCTTGTAGGAAGTGACAGCGGACCGGCTACCTCAACAAGCCTCAATGCGCTTCGGTTGCCCTGCATTCGGGAGTCATAGGCGTGGGTGCAGGTGTGGGTGCAACTAAAAAAGGAAAAATGGCTCCCAATTTCTCGTAAGCGACACCAGATAGGGCACTTAGATTTTTGATGCTCTCGGCTGTTAACCGAAGGGTTGCTAGTTCGAATCTAGCCCGGGGAGCCAAATCTCTCGCATTCAAGCGTTATGAAGCTGCATTCTCACGATTTGCTCCCAGAAAATCATAGTGTCATGTAAACGTATTTTCTCTTGTTCGCTGTTGAAGTTCAAACGACCGCATCAGGCCCCTCAAACAAAAACAGTCCCCCACGGACGTCGCTCGTATGGGTGGTCCTCATGAGCAGTTTCAGGACACCAGGGAAGGCGCAGGATGCACCTGACGCTCTATTTCGGAGATCTTGCCAGAACGCCTTGTAACTTCCAGATCAAAGAAGTTTTGGAGGTTCAGCCAGAACTCGGCGTTCGTGTTGAAGTATCGTGCCAGGCGTAGCGCAGTCTCAGCCGTGACTCGGCGCCGCTCGTGTACTATTTCGCCGATACGAGTAGCAGGCACGTGCAGTTCGAGTGCAAGCCTGTTGACTGTCAAGCCGAGCGGCTTCATAAAGTCCTCACGGAGGACTTCACCCGGATGCACAGGAGGCATTAACTCTTCCGACTTGCTCATATTTATCTTTTCTTCTCGCTAGTGATAATCGACGATTTCCACATCGTAGCAATGGCCCTCACGCCAGACAAAACAGATTCGCCATTGATCATTGATTCGAATCGAGTGCTGCCCATTCCGATTGCCTCGCAATGCTTCCAATTGATTCCCAGGTGGCGAAGCCAAAACGCGCAGCTCCGTCGCAGCGTGAATTTGGAGCAATTTCCGCAAGGCGACCCGTTCGATGGAACGGAACCGCCTGCAGTGGTGATAGTGAAAGAGTTCCTCAGTTTCCTTTGAGCCAAAGCTCTGAATCACACGCACAGAATACTACGCCACGCGTTATACGTCAAGCAACGGATGATGTCATACCCGTGTCATACGTGTGGGTCAGCTCCGTGAGGTCGACGGCGTTGAATCTGTCCCGGGGAGCCAGCCTTTTTGCATTCATGCGTTTATGAGGTATTTGTCAGAGGCAAGATAGAGCAACAGGTACGTGACTCAAAACATAGATCCAGCGATCCCCACGACACCACTTCCGAGTCCTGTTCTACGCTTCTCTCCACTGAAGTTCTCTGTCATACAGTGCTTAGAGAAACCTGCTGCGTCTCCAGCACGACCCTTCACATGAACTTCAATTTCTCTTCGACATACAGCGAGAGCTCAATCATGCGCTCCGCGACTTGCTCGGCCGACTGACCAGCAAAGTTCTTAAGCACCAACTCCTTGACATAGAGTCGCACAAGATAACGCAGCTGGAGCGCACGACTACGCGTGGCGAAGACAAAATCGCGATGACCACTGTTCACCACTATCAGGTTGCGTTCAGCATCGAATCGCGAGCGCCACAGTTCCCCGGCGGCCCGTTCAAAGGTGTAGCCCGGTAAGCCTCGCGCATTGACAACAGTCGGGCCGATGGCCACATCAAGGCTGTCGGTGACGGTAATCAACGCCTCGGCACTGCAGCGTATGTCACACTGTGATACGGCAATGGACAAACGTACAAGAACGGGCGACGCGGGAGCTTCAAAGCTCACTTCTTGATCAGACGTGGACAAGAGCGTGCCACCCCCTTCGACGATCTCCCAGGTAAATGTCAAGTCCTGTTCGACCCGCCGGCGCGAGCGATCCCGGGGCAGCGCACGAAGCCGCCGACGTTGGCTCACAGCCAATGTGCTTGCCGCAGGTGAAATCACGACGCTGTGCAAAGGACCTGCATAGTCAAAAAATTGGCGCTGTGTAGATTCGCCTCCGCTCGGTTCTGGAATGCCCCCCTCTCCCTCCACAACCGAGGCCTCCACGTCTCGCCCAGGTGGCTCGCCGCCACCGGACCCTTGCGGTGAGCGTGACTGGATGTCAAACCAGTCGTATTCCTCGCGCGGCAAGACCAGCATGGCCTCGCGAAACGCACGTTGGATGGCACGTAGGGACTCCCGGTTTGCCTGTTCTTCCTCTGCGCGTCGTTGGGCCTCGATGAGCCCATTGAGGTGTGCTTCCAGCGGTACTAAAGCTTCCACGAAGGCCCCATAGCGTTCATCGTGGACGATCCCGGAACGCGTGCCGGGTGTGAGGTTAAGGTAGGGCACGTCGATCAGGCCCTGCAGGTAACGCGAACTCCACGGCGCGCGCTCCAAACCAGGCAGCGTTCCAATATCCGCAATCACCCGCGTGCCGTCTCGGGTAAGGGCGACCCGGCAATCCTCGTCCGGTTCTGTGAGATACAGTTCGCCATACGCCTCGCCGAATGGCGAGCGAACTGTCGGGAGTTGGTGCAGCAAGCGGCCTTCGAACCGTCGCGGTTCGACCTGGTACTGCTTGCGCGCAAGTTTATCGATCACCGTTACACGAACCTGTGTATTGCGAATACGATCGCGCAGCTCCGAGGCCAGATACCACTGAATCTTCTCGCCGCTCAGTCCGCGGATGCCCTCGAGCAAGGGCCTGATCTTGAGTTCGGTGCCCCGTTCGGAAAAGAGCACGCGTCGAGGCTTGACGACATAGCGTGGATCCCCTTTGCTCATAACCATCTGATAGACGCGCTCATCGGAACTGGTAGAAGTCATCGTGAGCGTGTCGCCCACGGTCCAGAAGCTCAACAGACCGATGCCAAATTCCCCTTGTAAGCCGAGTCCAGCACCGTCTGCCTTCAAGCGTCGCTTGACCGAGTCGCAGATATGAGTTGCGACGTACTTGAAGTCAGGCAGTCCGTTCGCATCGCGGGGAACGCCGTCGCCATCGTCCTTGACCGTTAGATAATGTTCGCCGTGCTCGCGGCCGCGCGTGATGGCAATCGCCTTGGCATGCGCATCGATACTGTTTTCGACCAACTCGGCGATGGCCTTAAGCGGATTGCTTTGCGACAGGGCAATGATACGGATAGCATTCCAATCATCGCCGATCCGCAATTTGCCGCTCTCTGATTCCTTCGATTTGGTCGCGCTCGTCTTCGCCACAGTGACAACGAACTCCGCCGGTTGGGGTAAGGCAGGGAGGAACGATTTCAGCCTGCCATCCGCACCTACTATATCGAGGGCTTTGGCTGTCGGGCAAGGTTGGCTTAGCAGCGGGCACACAGATCAAACTGAATGAGAATGTACTCCAATTCATCAAGGATGATTTCGCCGCGCACGCTGTCCACCCAGGTGATCTCTACTATCGGCACGACAATCGGGAGTTCCGTCGCCTGCCTAGCTTCAATACAGCCGCGCTGCTCAGGCGAACACAAGCTGGTGTCATGCCAGTGTCATGCGAATTGTGATCAACAGCGGCGAATGACGATGAAAACTGAAAAGAGAAGGTGAATCTGAGTTAGTCGCGTTTGATCAGAACTTGCTGATTTCCCTCGATTTGGAGGATGCCCCGGGTTTAGTTGAAAGTTGAGAACAAGAAGCAGCGGCTCTCGCCCGAACTCGGATAGAGTTCGGGTTGAGAATCCCTTTTAAAGGAGAGAGCCGCCGTGAGAAAGAAATACCAGAGGAAAGAGTGCAAGTCCAATCACAAGTTCGAGGTTGTCGGTGGGCAGGAGTTGCTGGTGCGGGTACCTTTGCCATTGGCTGAGGTGTGGGCGGAGATGCAAGCACAGGTGGAAGAGCTGACCGGGCACGCCGGACTGCAGATCCTAAGAGCCATCCTGGAAAATGAAGTCACTTTCCGGGTAGGACCTCCGCATCGCCCAAATCCTACAGCGGGTTGTGTGCGTTGGGGAAAGCAGCCGGGTTATGTGGTTTTTGCTGGACAGAAAATCCCCCTGGAACGACCTCGGGTACGAACGCACGAGGGCCAGGAAGTGGAGCTGAAGAGCTATGGTCAGTTGCAGCAAGACGGAAAACTGCAACGAGCAGTGCGGGAGCGCATGGTGGCCGGGTTGTCCACACGGAATTATCGACGAGCAGTGGAGAGTGTTGTGGAAGGCTACGGGATCGCGAAAAGCAGCGTGAGCCGGCAGTTCGTAGAGGCCAGCAGCAATCAGTTGCGGGCACTGTGCGAGCGACGATTGGAAGATCTGAATTTGGTGGTGCTGATGATCGATGGCATTCACTTTGGCGGCCAGGTGCTAGTGGTGGCGCTGGGGATCGCGGAAAGCGGAGAAAAGCACGTTTTGGGAGTGTGGCAAGGAGCCACGGAGAACACCACGGTGGTCAAAGGGCTGTTGGAAGATCTGGTGGACCGCGGACTGGATCTGAAACGGCGGTATCTGGTGGTGCTGGATGGATCGAAAGCGCTGCGAGCCGGTGTAGAACTTGTTTTCGGAGACCAAGTGGAAGTGCAGCGCTGCCAGATTCATAAGCGACGAAATGTGAAGGAGTACCTGCCCGAGAACTGCCAGAAAGACTACGATCGGCGAATGCGCAATGCCTACGCGATGAACAACTACGCGGAGGCCAAAGAGGCGCTACAGAAAATCTTCCGGCAACTGGAAAGAATCAATCCGAGCGCTGCCCGAAGCTTGGAGGAGGGGCTGGAAGAAACGCTGACGGTACATCGCTTGGGAGTAGGAGCGGTGTTGCGGCGGAAACTGGCCACTACCAACCCGATCGAATCGTGCTTGTCGACCGTTCAGCGGGTGGCGCGGAACGTAAAACGTTGGCGCGAAGGAAATCAGCCGCTGCGCTGGACCGCCACAGGACTCTTGGAAGCAGAAAAGAAATTCCGACGCATCAAAGGCTATCAAGAAATCCTGTTGCTGAAGGAACGTTTGAATCCGTCGCGCATTCAGCAGAAGGAGGTCCGAACAGCAGAAGTTGCTTGAACTTGGTTGTAGGTAGGCTTACAGTGCCGAACATCGAGAGTCGCTGCA
>DATDHE010000126.1:0-4430 GCA_036521695.1 Candidatus Acidiferrum sp.
GGCCCGTTCAAAGTGAACTGGGTGAATCCATCCGAAGTACAGCCGCCAGATGCACCCGCCGCAGCAGCAAAACCTTGAGCTAAATGCCTAACTTGCGAATTAGGTCGTCGATTCGTTGGTATCGCCCGGAGCGATCCACCGATCACAATTCAAAGCTTGTTTTGTAAGGCAGGAGATGGTTGTTGCTCCGTGAGCGCTGCGCGAATAAGATGGAGAGAATGAAACGAATCATCCAAGTCCGGATTTTCGCGGCGATAAGTATTACGTCGCAGAGTGCTTCGAACTTCCCGTGGTGTCGCAGGGCGCGACGCTCGACGAGCTGATGAAGAACGTGAAAGAAGCGATAGCATTACAACTGGAAGGCGAGAACCCTGCCGACTTCGGACTCGCGCCGAACGCTTCCATCCAAGCGAGCTACGAACGCTCACCATACCGAATCACCGCGACTGGGACCGAAGAACTTTGCTAGGAATTTACAGGCAGGCGCTTCGCTACATGCCCAGCGAGGAACTGGCACCGCATTTTTACGCTGACTGAATGTGCTAGACTTTTCTTTGCAGCGGCGCGAAGGGCGCGGCTGTCGGAGCGTGGAACTTCGGGCTCTGTGCAACGAGGTCCCGCGAACCCCGCCAGGCCCGGAAGGGAGCAACGGTATCGGGATTGCCTCGGGTGCCGCAGATCACCCGAAGTTCCTCGCGCCGAAACGCAGTTTGCGGTAGAGATTGAAAGTCGAAAGCTAGCTGGCGCGCGCCGGGCTCTGAGAGCGTATCCATGATCTTCGCTGGAACGGTCCTTGTTATGTTTCTTTTGGCTTGCGCGGGGTTGGTCTTTTTTTTGCTTTGGCTTAAGAAACAGGACGGAAGTTCGAAGTAGCCTGACAACACATGAGCTACCAGGTCATAGCACGGAAGTGGCGCCCGCAAACGTTTGGTGATCTCGTCGGACAATCGCACGTCACATCCACGCTGGCAAACGCGATCAAGAATAATCGCGTAGCGCATGCGTATATTTTTTCCGGCGCGCGAGGCGTGGGTAAGACCACCGCGGCGCGCATCCTTGCGAAGGCGCTGAATTGCGTGAACGGACCGACGGAAGAACCTTGCGGCGAATGCGATTCCTGCAAAGAGATTGCGGCGGGAACTTCTCTGGACGTCATCGAAATCGACGCGGCTTCGAACCGCGGTATCGACCAGATCCGCGAGTTGCGCGAGATGGTGCGCTACGCGCCGGCAGCTTCTCGCAGCAAGGTCGTGCTTCTCGATGAAGCGCACATGCTCACGAGCGAAGCGTCCAATGCCCTGCTGAAAACACTTGAAGAGCCGCCGGACCGCGTGATTTTCGTGATGGCCACGACCGAGCCGGAAAATCTGGCCGATACGATTCGTTCGCGCTCGCAGCATTTTCATTTTCGGGCGCTGACGTTCGCGGAAATTACGGGCCGGCTGGAAGAAATTGCTGCAAAAGAGAATTTGAAGATCGAGGCGGACGCGCTGGCGGTGATTGCGCGAATGGCGGAAGGCAGCCTGCGCGATGCGCTTTCTCTGCTGGAACAGGCGCGGGCGTATTGCGGCGACGTCATTGCGGACAAAGAAGTTCGCGAACTGTTGGGCGTCGTGCCGGAAGATTCGCTCAATGAACTTGTCGCTGCGATCGCGGAAGGATCGGCGGACCGCGCCCTCGGGCTGGTGCACACGTTTCAGAAGGAAGGCCGCAATCTTCAACATTTTTGCCGTGAGGCCATCCGGCACATGCGTAACTTGCTGATCGCGCGAGTCTCCGGCGCGGACTCGGATTTGATTGCGGCCACGGCGGATCAACGGCCCGCCCTGGCGAATGCGGCAGCGCAGTTCAGCGAAGAGGACCTGACGCGATTTTTTCAAATACTTTTGCAGACGGATGACGATTTGCGGCGCAAGCCAGATGCTCGCGTGCATCTGGAGATGGGCTTGCTTCGGTTGATCAATGCGCAGCGGTTGGCGCCGATGGAAGAGTTGCTGGCGGAACTTCGCGGCGGCTCTTCACTTAAAGCTGCAAGTTCAGGCGCGATGCGCAACAGCACCAGTGCGGCCGAGACGATCGCCGCGCCGCCAGCGCGGAGTTTTTCGCCCGCACCGACGACATCCTTTACTCCGGCGCCACGGATCTCCACGCCGAGTTTTGGCGCGACTGCAGCGGCAGCGGCACCTGCGCGCGCGGAAATAAAAATCCCAACCCCGCCAGCGGCGGCGGAGCCTCCGGCAACCGTTTCCACTACGCCTGAATCTGAGCCAGAGATTGCGGCAACTACAGAAGTGGCGACTATAGAGACGCAGGCTGCGGGAATCACGCAAGAGCAGATTGCAGAGATCAAGACGGCGATTCAGGCGCAGCAAAAATTTCTCGGCGAGATCATGAATCAGGGCAGGCGATGGGAACTGGAAGGCGCGGAACTGAAAATTTATTTCTCGGCGGACAAGCGCGCGTTCGCGGAGATGATGGAAGGACGCGACTCCCTGGAGAAGGTCCGTGCCTCTTCGAGCAAAGTGCTGGGCCGTCCGGTAAGAGTGTGTGCTAAAGTAGAAGCAGTTGCAGCAACTTCGCCGCGCGGTACTTCCGTCACGCAAGAGTTGCGCGAGCAGTTCGAGCGAGATCCGATGGTGCGGTCGATGCTGCAACGCTTCGGAGGAAAGATTTCCGAAGTAAAATGGCGCCAAGAGGAGTCCTGATGGAAGTCAATGCGATCCAGCAGATGCTCTCGAGGTTGCGGCAGGTGCAGGAAGACTTGCAACAACAAGTGAATGGCGTGGCCGTCGAAGCTTCGGCCGGCGGCGGCATGGTCACCGTAAAAATGAACGGCCAGAAGCAAATTGTGGACCTGCGGATCGAGCCGGAAGTTTTTGCAAGCAAGGATCAGGAGATGTTGCAGGACTTGGTGCGCGCCGCGGTCAACGAAGCCTCCCGCCGCGTCGATGAAGAACTCGCCAACCAGATGAAAAATCTCGCCGGTAGCATTCCCGGAATATCGGGAATGAAAATCCCCGGGCTATTTTAAAGGCCTGACGTTCCTTGTTTAATTCCCTTCCTTCATTCACATTCCACGTTCTTCGTCCAAGCCGCTACTTCACGAATTGGCCGTTGTGGACTTCGTATTCCACGTGGAACGGCTTTTGCGTTTTGCGATCTCCCCAATGCTCCTCGGCGATTAGGTGATTGACTTGGTCGAGGCGCTCGGACGGAAGCGGGTGCGAGCGAAAATACCCGGTCAAACTTTGAATCGCCAACTCGGACAATTCTTCTTCGGGGCTTTGGGCGTGGATGACGTATTCGTTGCAGAGCTTTGCCAGTCGCGTAAGAATATCGACTGCGCCGTAAGGCGAGTAGCCGGACTCGACAGCTAGGCGAACACCTTCGCGATCCGCTTCGAATTCTTCGTCTTTGTGATACCCCGCTTGCCAAAACTCCAAAGGTATTTGCAGAAGCTGGCCCACGATATCGAGATTTAAATTTTTCAACTTGGCTTCGATTTGATAACGCTCAATGCAGTGATAGTGATCGATATGTTCGACTTCGTGGCCGAGGATGCTGGCGAGTTCATCTTCGGTTTCCATGAGATCGAGCATACCTTCGCCGATGTAAACCGGGCCGCCGGGGAGCGAGAAGGCGTTGATCATGTTGTGATCGGGGATCAGGTGAAAGTTGTAGTCGAGATGGCGGTGAGCGTGCGCGGAAACGGTACCGCCTACACGACGGACATATTTCTCGAGCGCCTCGTCTTCCGGAGTCAGTTTTCTAATCACGCCGGAGTAGTTGGCGGCCAGCAGGCGACCGATGGTGATTTCCTGCTCGTCGCTCAGGCGCGAGAAATGCATAGGGACTCGCGTGACGTCGCGCTGCGCATCGGCAAGCATGTCAACTACGGCGTTGGCAGAGGACGGAGTCGACTTGGCGCGGCGCTGGCTCCAGTAGAGGCCGGCGAGCGAGAATCCGAGTATTGCGAAGAAGACGATGAAGACGACAGGGCGCTTCATGGGGATTGCCGGAGATTGTGACTGAACCTGATATAGAGAAAGGAGACCGCGCACGCCGCCAAGCCGACGCCAATGAAGGCAATGACTTGATGACGCAGGTCGAGCCGCCACATATCCATGGCAAGCACCTTGCCAATGCAGAGCAGAAGCAGACCGAAGCCGGCGTGAAGGAAACTTCGCTCCTTAACGGCGAGCGCGAAGAACACGATCAACGCGCCTTCAACTCCCCACGAAAAAGTGATTATGCCGACCGTCGTTTTGAGAGCGAGCATGACCGTTACCAGAATGATGGGGACGAAAAACTGAAGCTGCTCAGGGTGAGCGACCACGGCGGAGGCAAATTTGTTCTTGTGGCGGAGGTTCGGCATCGTCTTACAAAACTCACGCCACTGGAAAGCAAAGAAAAGCGTCGCGAATAAAATA
>DATDHE010000127.1:0-55374 GCA_036521695.1 Candidatus Acidiferrum sp.
CCCCTAGGCGCGGGTGGTATGGGCGAAGTGTACCGCGCTCGCGACACGCGCCTCGACCGCTCGGTTGCCATCAAGATTCTCCCGGCGCATCTTTCCGCCGATCCCGCGCGCAAGCTTCGCTTCGAACGGGAAGCCAAAACCGTTTCCGCGCTGAATCATCCGAATATCTGTTCTCTCTTTGACGTCGGCTCGCAGAACGGCACTGATTTCCTGGTCATGGAATGCATCGAGGGCGAGAGCCTGGCTGAGCGTCTCGTCAAAGGCCCGCTTCCCACGGAGCAGGTTCTGAAAACTGGCACGGAAATCGCTGACGCGCTCGACAAAGCTCACCGCAGTGGCGTCGTTCACCGCGATTTGAAACCCGGCAACATCATGCTCGCCAAATCGGGCGCAAAGCTCCTCGATTTCGGCCTCGCGAAGCCCACCAATGCGCCAGCCGGCGCCGTCACCCTCACCAACGTTGCAGCCAACTCTCCGGTAACCGAGCAAGGCACCATCGTCGGCACCTTCCAGTACATGTCGCCGGAGCAAGTCGAGGGCAAAGAGCTCGATGGCCGCAGTGACGTCTTTTCTTTCGGCACCGTTCTCTACGAAATGCTCACCGGCCAACGGGCCTTCGACGGCAAGAGCCGGTTCAGCGTGGCCTCCGCCATCCTCGAGAAAGAGCCTGCACCCATCTCCAGCATCAAGCCGCTCACGCCTCGCTCGCTCGATCACGTCGTGCGCCGGTGCCTGGCCAAAGATCCGGACGACCGCTGGCAATCCGCACGCGACCTGGCCCTCGAGCTGAAATCCATCTCCAGCGCCGATCCTTTGGCCCAATCGTCCGCCGCTGCGCTCCCGCTAACCCGCAAGAAGAATCGCCGCGAGCTTCTTGCTTTGGCATTCGCTGTTCTTGCTTCAATCGCCGCACTCGCTGTCTTCTTTCTCCGCCGTCCCGCTGCCGCCGCTTCCGCGCTCCCGGTCTTCTCCTCCATCATCGCGCCGGCCGGAACTTCCTTCGAGATCGAAGGCGACATGGGCACACAGCCCGCTCTCTCCCCCGACGGCAGCTCTCTCATTTTCGGCGCGGGCGGTGAACTCTGGCTTCGCTCTCTCCGCACAGGATCGGAACGCGCTCTTCCCGGCGCTCATGGCGCCATAAATCCCTTCTGGTCTCCCGACAGCTCGAGTGTAGGCTTCTTCACCGAGGGCAAACTGAAAACTCTCGAGGTCAATACCGGCGTAGTTCGCAGTCTGTGTAACGCGCCCGCGGCCCGCGGCGGCGCTTGGGGCTCCAGCGGCGTGATTCTATTCACGCCTGGGCCTCGCGACGTCATCCGTCAGGTTCCCGTCACCGGTGGTGCTTCCGCTCCCATCACCAAGCTCGATACCAAATTCCACTCCACACATCGCTGGCCTTTCTTTCTCCCGGACGGCCAGCATTTCCTCTACCTTGCTTCCAATCACTCTTCTCCGCAGGCTGAGCAAAACGGCGTTTACGTCGGCTCGCTCGACGGCAAACTCAATCGCTTCCTCGTTTCTTCTCTTGCAGGCGCCGCTTACGCGCAGGGCAATCTCCTCTACGTCAGGGAGTCCGCTCTCCTTGCGCAACCGTTCGACCTCAACTCGCTCTCACTATCCGGCTCGCCCCACCCGGTCGTTGACGGCGTGGTATTGGACCTGGGCGTCTGGCACTCCACCTTTACCGCATCTCAGTTCTCCAACACCCTGATTTTCCAGACTGGCGCCGCCATGGCCCAGTCCCGCCTCGAATGGGTCGATCGCAGCGGCAAACATCTCAGCTTTGTCGGCGATCAAGGGGTATTTCTCGGCCCCCGGCTTTCCAAAGACGGACAACACCTTCTGGTCACCAGCGGCGACCCCACCCACGACGTGTGGCTCCTCAATTCTTCCGGACCCCAAAAGACCCGTCTTACGTTTGACGGATTTATAGCCGGCGAACCAACGTGGTCTCCTGACGGTTCCCGCTTTACCGTCACTCTTGGTATGCCCAACAGCATGTTTCGCATCGTTTCTCGTTCCTCGTCCGGTGCGGGGGACTCTATTACGCTTCAGGAACTCGCCTCGTCCGATAGCGCCACGGACTGGTCTCCCGATGGCCGATATCTGCTTACCGAAAGCGCCAATCTGACGAGTGGAGATTCCGAAATCAGCATCGTACCGCTTGATCCCAAGGAAAGACCGCGCCTCTTGTCCGTCGCGAATACCGGCACGCAGACGAGCGGACAATTCTCACCTGACGGCAGGTTTATTGCCTTCACCATGCTGGCGAATGGGACTCCTCAGAATTTTGTCGTTCCTTTCTCGGCCGGAAATGGCATGTGGCAGGCTTCCACGGATGGCGGACGCTGGCCCCGTTGGAGCCGCGATGGCAAGCAGCTCTATTTCGTTTCCACGCGCAACGAAATGATGACCGTCGACATCCACGAAAAGGGCGCCAGTGTCGAGGTCGGCCACCCCGTCCGGCTCTTCTCTTTCCGGCCGTCAGTTCGCATCTATCGTTTGGGCATGATCGGCTACGATGTCAGTCCCGACGGCAAGCGCTTCCTCCTCGATGTCTCCGCCGACGAAAACAATCGTCCCCTTACCGTTCTCCAAAACTGGACCAGTCTTCTTCCCGCCCGTCCCTGACCTTACACGTGACGTCGCACCGTCTTCACTCTAGCGCCGACCATTGGGCATTATTGTGGGCGGATTGTCGGCAACTCGGACGTAATCGCAAAGTCCTTCCATGAGAAGGCCGGTGAGTGTCAAGTATGTTTTTTCTTTCTTGTAAGGATGTTTTTCTTCTTCTCTTTCTCCCTGTGAGTTCCTGCCCTTGAGCCAAGCCGCTCCTGTCGCCACCCTTCCATCCGCACTCTTGTTGAGCGATGGTCGCTCGGTGCAATTTGGGTGTACTCGATTCAGTAGGTGCTGCCACTTCGGGGGATCTTGGTCATCCGGGCGACTTGCACTGTGGTGTAAAGCTCTAAACTCATAGAAACTGACTCTAGCATGAATTATTGTCACCTGTTCACGAATCCCTTTAGCTTATCAGTAACTAACAAATGTGATTACGCGTGAGCAAGAGCGAAACTCTTGGAGGGACGCTTGGGGATAAGCCGTGTGGAATGTTGAGTGTCCGTGAGCAGGTTTGCGTAGGCGCCTGGCATAGAATCCTAAGTCTTGCGCGTCTGCCAGTTCCGCCACTCCCGCAGTGGTGCCAACGCTAACAATAATACCGGGAATCGCCCTCGTGCCGCTATACCCGCTATACCTACGATGGCGCTGGATTGTACTTTGTCTCAGGAGCATAATAGCCCTGTCTTTAGTGTCCCGTTTGGCCACCCCCGCGGCCGAAAACTGGCGCCTCACCCCAGCAGGCGTCATCGCTAGGCCCCGCTGCGAATGAGGGCAGCGCCATGATCATTCAAGAGCAAGGCGATCAGCTCATCCTGATCCGACAAACCGACCATGCCATGCTGTCGGGTTTTTTTGCGCGCGCGCTGGGCAATCGAGTTTTCAGCCGGCCGGAGCCATGTGAATCGTTCTGTTTGGCGGCGGCGGAGCATGACAACGGCTGGAACGAATGGGAACTCCTGCCCCAAATCGATCCCCGGAGCTTCACGCCGTACAACTTCATGTCCATTCCTACCGAAGAGCACATCGCCCTCTATCAGCGGGGGATTGAACGCGTCGTTAGAGTTGACCATTACGCGGGACTTCTCGTCAGCATGCACTGCGCCGGTCTCTACGACCGGACTCGCGCGACGATGCCGGGCTTCTCAGCCAAGTACGTCAAGTCCAACGAATCGCACCTCGTCACGGACTTCCTGCAGCGGCTGAGACTCCAGCAGTTGCGGCTCAAGGTCGATCTTCGTGCGGACCCGATCCTGAAGGCCTACTCGGACGACCACACGCTGCAAGCGAACCTTCAGCGCCTGGAAGCGCTCGATCGTCTCTCGCTATATTTCTGTCTCGCGCCCTTGGACGGCTATACGATCGATACCGTCCCAGTGAACGGCAATGGCAGCGAAGCGGATTGGGATCTACAGCCCGGGGAAAACAACTTCGTTACGTTGAAGCCTTATCCGTTCCAGAAGGATCCGCTGGATATCAGTATTCTTGCGCGCCGCGTTCCCAAGCGGCCCTATGCGGACGAACATGAATTCCAAAAAATCCTGGCCCAGGCTCCTTATTTCGCGCTGAATTTCACACTTAGCGCGGATGGAGTCCGCATTAACTCGCGCTCTGCCGTCGCCTAATCTGTCCGCTGATCAATCCAACGCCTGCCCGCGCGTTTCCGGCAAAGCCAAAGCAAGCAGCGCCGCCATCAAAAACGCACCCGCTTGCAATAAAAACGCCGGGCCAATCCCATACCGCAGCGCCAGCGCTCCCACCGCAAACGGCGCAATAGCGGAAAGTCCCCGGCCGATGTTGTAACTCAATCCCATGGCCGCGGCGCGGATTTCACCTGGAAAAAGTTCGCTTGCAATGGCCGCGTACCCTGAGAAATAACCTGTCCCGAAAAATGCGACCAGCGGCCCGAGGGTCAGCAGCCAGAATGGGCTTCGCGACATTCCGTAAATCGGTACCAGGGCTGCGGCAATGATCAGATAGAGGAAGTATGGTTTGCGTCGTCCAAACGCATCGGAAAAAAAGCCGAAAAGAGCGTACCCAAGCCATTTTCCGAAACAAAGCACCAGAAAAAACGTGGTCGTTTTGACCAGACCGAGCCCTCGTCCCCCCTGCGATGGCGGCAACGACAAATATGCCGGAATCCACGTAAACAGTCCCCAGTAGCCGAACATGCTGCAGGCGTTCATCGTCGTGGCCAAAATACCGTTGCGCAAAACGCCTTTCTCCAGAAGCCTGCGCAGAGACACCTTTTCTTTGCGCGCCGCGCGTTGTTTCCACAACTCAGGCTCCGGGACTCTGCGCTGAATCCAGAAGACGAGAAATGCCGGCAACACGCCGACAAAAAACACGGGCCGCCACCCAAAGTGCGGCAAAACAAGAGCTACGACGAGCGCGGCAATCGCTTCTCCAATCGCATAGGCCGATTGCATGAATCCCAGCGCTTTGCCGCGATGTTCTGCGCGCCAGGTCTCCGCAATTAGCGCTGCGCCGGTGGTCCATTCGCCGCCCATGCCGAGGCCCAACACGAATCGGAACGTGGCCAGTTGCGGAATCGTGTGCGAGAAACCGCAGGCCGCGCTTGCAAGCGCATACACGAGGATGGCCGCCATCAGCGAGCGGATACGTCCGATGCGATCGGCAAGGACCCCGAAAAGCAATCCGCCAATGCCGGAAGCCACCAGCGTCAGCGAGTTCAGCAGGCCCGCGGTTCGCGTATCCATCGCAAATTCGCGGATGAGGAACGCAAGGACCAGCGAATACAACATCACGTCCATCGCGTCGAGCATCCAGCCGAGCCCGCCGGCGATCAGCGAACTCCGTTCCGGCGGAGTGGCGTGACGAAGCCAAGCGAGACTAAACATTCGGCGAGAGCTGTCTGGCGGGGGTGTCTGGGTCGTACTTGCAGCAGACAAGCGCGGTGCAGGCGAGTTTGTCACGGCGGGATTGTACCCAAAAGCGCTTCGTGGCGCGTCAAGAACTGGGCAAGCACAATCCATACATAGTTTCTGGCGCGGATTATGACACAGGATGTACTATTCTGCTCCGCGCACTACTATCCGCCGTAGTACTGGTGCAACATTTGTTTCTCTGGGGGGAGACGACAATGAGTGGTCTGAAACGATCGGCAAATATTTTCTCGGTTCTTATGGCCATGCTTCTGCTGGGGCTTACTGGCGCGGCTTTGCGGGCGCAAACTCTCGATGAGAACGCGCTGAAGGGAATAAAGTGGCGCCAGGTCGGTCCCTTCCGAGGCGGACGCGCCCTTGCCGTAACCGGCGTGGCGGGTGACCCGCAGACTTATTACTTCGGCGCCGTTGCCGGCGGCGTTTGGAAAACAACCAATGGCGGCCTTACCTGGGCTCCGATGACCGACAAGACCGGAATCATGTCGGTCGGCGCGATTGCCGTGGCTCCCTCCGACCCAAATGTGGTTTACGTCGGGACTGGCGAATCCTGCTGGCGCGGAAATATTTCCTACGGCGACGGCATGTATAAGTCCGTGGATGGCGGCAAGACGTGGACGCACATCGGCCTCGAAGACACACGGCATATCTCCAGGGTCATTGTCCACCCCACAAATCCTGACGTCCTTTTCGTCGCCGCGATGGGTCACGCTTATAGCCCCAACGAAACGCGCGGCGTATTTCGTTCCAGCGATGGCGGCAAGACCTGGCAAAAAGTTCTCTTCAAGGACAACAAGACCGGGGCCATCGACCTCACGTTCGATCCTTCGAATCCCCATATTTTGTTCGCGGCACTTTATGAAGCGCAGCGCTATCCCTGGACCGCCGTTAGCGGCGGGCCCGGCAGCGGTCTTTATAAGTCCAACGACGATGGCGTCACTTGGAAGCGCCTTGAAGGCCACGGCCTTCCTTCTGGTGTGCTCGGTCGCATCGGCGTGTCGGTTTCCGGCGCCGACGGGAATCGCGTCTACGCCATTATCGAAGCGGAAAAAGGCGGCATTTATCGTAGCGACGACGCCGGCGACTCCTGGCAACTCCTTACCGGAGATCATCGCTATACGCAGCGCGCGTGGTACTTCCATCACATTTTCGCTGATCCCAAGAATGTTGATACGGTCTATGTATTGAACACCGCCGTTTTTCGTTCCACCGATGGCGGCCACACTTACAATTTCGTTCGCTCGCCGCACGGCGACAACCACGGCCTCTGGATCGACCCCACTCATCCGGACTGGATGATCAACGCCAATGATGGCGGCGCCACCGTTTCGCATGACAACGGCAAGAGCTGGACCACTCAGCTGAATCAGCCGACCGCGCAGTTCTATCATGTGGCCACGGACAACTTTTTCCCCTATCGCATCTATGGCGCGCAACAGGACAATTCCACGGTGGCGATTGCCAGCCGCAGCGATGATCGCGTCATCGACCGCCCGGATTGGTACGAAGTCGGCGGCGGCGAAGCGGGGTTTGTCGTTCCCGACCCCGCAAATCCTGACGTCGTTTACGCCGGCTCTTACGACGGGCTGATCACGCGCTTCGACAAGAAAACTCATCAGGTTCAGGACATCTCTTCCTGGCCGCTCAATCCAATGGGCGCCGGCGCCGCCGATTTGAAACACCGTTTTCAGTGGACCGCTCCGATTGCCAGCTCTCCGAACGATCCCAAGGTCATTTATCACGGTGGGGAAGCGGTTTTTAAAACCAGCGACGGCGGAATGACTTGGACGGCAATCAGCAGTGACTTGACGCGCAACGACAAGACCAAGGAGCAATCTTCCGGCGGCCCGCTCACGCAAGACAATACCAGCGTCGAGTATTACGGCACCATTTTTGCCATCGCCGAGTCGCCTGTCGAGAAAGGCCTTATTTGGGCCGGCAGCGATGACGGGCTCGTGCATGTTACGCGCGATGGCGGCAAAAACTGGGCAGACGTGACGTCCAAGGAATTCGGCGAGTGGAGCCTCGTGAGCATCATTGAACCTTCGCCGCACTCCGCGGGCACCGCGTACGTCGCCATCGATCGCCACAAACTCGATGACTTCCGTCCGTATCTTTTTAAAACGGCCGACTATGGCAAGACGTGGACGAAGATCACATCGGGTTTGCCCGATAACGGTTACGCGCACTCTGTCCGCGAAGATCCGAAACGCAAGGGCCTGCTCTATGCTGGCACGGAGAATGGCGTCTACATTTCTTTCGACGATGGCTTACACTGGCAATCGCTAAAACTCAATCTGCCCACCACGCCCATTCACGACCTCACCATAAAAGACAACGACCTGATTGTGGCCACCCACGGCCGCGCCTTTTGGGTGCTCGATGACATCGCATCCATTCGCCAAATGACTCCGGCCCCCGCAACGGACGAAGCCCATCTTTATCAGCCGGCTACCGTCGTCCGCTTTCGTGGGCCGGGCTTCACTCTGCCAGCTGGAATCCCCGTCGGCGCGAACCCGCCAGCGGGCGCGGTTATCGACTACTCTTTGAAAACCGCACCCAAAGACCAGATCACACTCGAAATTTTGGACGCGCAGGGCAAACTCGTTCGCAAATATTCGAGCAAAAAATCCGCTACCGGCGCTTCTCCCGATGAAGAGGAGTTTGGCATCAGCCGGCCCGGCCAAGAGCTTCCTGTCGAAGTCGGCTTGAACCGCTTCGTTTGGGATTTGCAGTACGACGCACCCACGCTGGTTCCTGGCGCTGTGGGCTGGGGAGGCCGTCCCGAAGGTCCGCTCGTAGTCCCGGGCACTTACCAGATCAAATTCACCGATGCTGGAAAAACCTCCACAGCCAGTCTCGAAATCACCAAAGACCCGCGCGTCTCCGCATCGCAAGCTGACTTGGAGAAGCAGCAAGAGCTCGCGCTGCGTATCCGCGACCGAGTCACGGCTGGTAACGAAACCGTGAATCAAATTCGCAGCGTGCGCAGCCAGCTCGACGCTCTAAAGAAGCGTCTCTCTGCGGACCCGAGCGCAAAGCCAATTCTCGACTCGGCGGACGCGCTTATCAAGAAAATGAACGCCGTCGAAGAAAAAATCATTCAGCCGAAGTCTAAGAGCGGAGAAGACCCGCTGAACTATCCCATTCAGGTGGTCGACCAGCTCGTAGCTCTGCAGGGGACCGTGGAAAGCGCGGACGCCGCGCCGACCGCCGCATCCTACACCGTCTATGACGAACTGAATTCGCGCCTGGAAGCGCAGTTGACGGCCTGGCATGAGATCGAGTCTAAGGATCTCGCCGCGCTCAACGCCGCGATTCAGAAAGCCAACATACCCACGATTGCCCCAGCGGCGGAAAAGCCGGAAAAAGGGGAGAAGTAAGGACAGGGAACGGCTTAATTAGCGATCGAAGAGGAGGCCGCTGTGACGGCTTCCTCTCCGGCATCAATTGTCCAGTTCCCAGTGCGTTAACAAAAGCCATTGCTCTGGAAACCTGCTTTTGCTACCCTCCGCGCTCAGTTGAGCCCTCGGGGAGGTGCGTTCATGGCATTTTGCAGAGCGTGTGGTCAGGATGCAGGCGATGCATCGTTTTGTCCCAAGTGCGGGGCCCCTCAAGGCGCCTCGCAAGCCGCCGCGCAGAGCTCGGGGGTAGCCGCTCCGGCTGCGGCTGCGGATTCCCCGACCGCAGGAATTGATGAAAACGTCGCCGGACTGCTTTGTTATCTTTTTGGTTGGGTCTCCGGCCTCATCTTTTTGCTCATCGACAAGCGTCCTTTCGTAAAATTTCATGGCGCCCAATCCATCGCTTTCAACATTTGCATCGTTCCTATTTGGTTTGCTCTTTGGATTGTCTGGCTTATCCTCCTTCATGTTCCAATCATTGGCCTCCTCGGAGTGGCCATCTTCCCACTCTTTGGGCTGGCTGTCTTTGTGGCCTGGATATTCCTTATGTACAAGGCTTACTCACACGAGAAATTCAAGCTGCCGATCATCGGAGACATTGTCGAGAAGATGGTCAACAACTAGGAGTTTGCGAAACTTTACGTCTGTGGAGAGCCGCTGGGCCTTGGAGGGCGGCTCTCTTTTTCTTGATGCATCTTATCAACGCTTTCCGCTTGACTTCTTTTTCAGGTCCCGCCAACCTAAAAGGCTTTGTTTCTGCCCGCTAAGGCAGAAAAAACCGAAAGGCGCCATCGCTTACACATGACCCGCGTCCGGCTGTGCTTCCACGACCGTTGTTTTGATGGGACCGCCTCTGCCGCTCTGTTCTATCGTTTTTACAAGGAAAAATTCGATCCCGTTGCAGAATTCGGTTTCACTGGCATGACCCATCGCGCTTCGCAGCCGTGGACTGCCGGCCTATTTGATGGCGACGAAAACGCTATCGTCGATTTCAAATACTCTAACTCTCCGAAAGTCACCTGGTGGTTCGACCACCATCAGAGCGCATTTCTCACTCCCGCCGATGCTGAGCAGTTCCGCAATCATCCCGGCCCGCATATGTTTTACGCGCCGGACTATAAGTCCTGTACAAAGCTTATCGCGACGGTAGCCAAAGATAAATTCGGCTTCGACACAAAGCCGCTGGAAGAATTGATTCACTGGGGCGACATCATCGATGGCGCGCAATATCCCACGCCGGAATCGGCCGTCGAGCTCACCGAACCCGCCACGCAGCTTGGCCTGGTCATCGAAGCGGCTCCCGAGGACGGCTTACCCGCGCGCATCATTCCGGAGCTCGCCTATCGTCCGCTCGCCGAAATGGTGAAGCTTCCTCTCGTCGCCAAACACTTGGGGCCTTTGCTCGAACGCCACCGCAAATCCATCGAAATTCTTCGCCAGCGCGCTGAAGCCAACGACGGCGTGATTTTCTTCGACGTCAGCGACCTCGACCTCGAGGGCTACAACAAGTTCATCCCGTATCTCCTGCATCCCGAGGGCGTTTACTCGGTTAGCGTCAGCTCTTCCGCGGTCCGTGCGAAAGTCTCCCTCGGGACCAACCCCTGGAATCAAGCCGCCGCCGACAAAAATCTCGCCTCGCTCGCCGAGAAATTTGGTGGAGGCGGCCACCCACGCGTCTCCGCCATCTCGTTCGATCCCGCCGACCTCCCGCGCGCCCGCCAAGTCGCCCGCGACCTCGCCGCCCAACTTCGCGCCAAGTGAACCCGCATCCCTGTCCGTCCGAGCTTTCCGTCCATCCTTCAACTGGTCAGTTTCCCAAGATCCGACTTGAACGAGACTTGGCCGCGGGGCTGTGTTATTTTTTTACAGGGCGAGATGAGCGAGGAAAATCTGACATTCGACGAGGTTCGTGGAGCGCTCCTCTCAGCTTTTCCAGAGCTGCTAGAACGAATTTGGAGTACTTTCGGTTCATACTAAGACTTTGAAAAGGGAATGTCGAAAGAAACACCAGCTACCCCATTTTTGAAGATGTCGTACAGAAACTACTTTTAGAACTCCTTGAAACTGGTCTGGATGAAAGTACACTAACCCGTTTGTTCATCTTCTTTGAGAACATGGCCAATTCTCCGGACCCAAGCGTTTAGTCGAGACCTGCTCGGGATCGCGATACTCGAACCTTTGGTTTACAGGAAGTAGAGCCTCCGAAGGGCTTGGAGATTTATGGGACCCAAAATGAAGGAGTTCGCGGTGCGAGAGCCGGGTCAACAGGGCAGGCCGCAGAATCTACCGCAGGGCTATATAAATAATTGAATCCGTGCGGAACAATAGATACCAAACGCATCCTGGGGATTCGGTACTCTTGATAGAGGCGTTTATTAGAATTTGACCCCACCTCATCCGGCCCGTTCGACAAAATTGTGCGTCCCGTGTAAAATTCTTTGATCCTCTGCGCGCCGCTAGCTCAATTGGTAGAGCAATGGACTCTTAATCCATAGGTTGTAGGTTCGATTCCTACGCGGCGCACCATATTCTTCTTTGTAGGATAACTACGTCTGGCCCTTATTGTGACGGGAAATGCACGACCAGGTCTGTGTCAATGATCGTCGGCCTTCCATTGCATAACGGCGCGGAAAAGACCCACGAGGAAACAATCTCAATGGCGCGCGGCGGGAAGCACGGTCGCCTGCTGCACCCGCCCGTCCGGGCCGATTGCCCCATGAACCTGGACGTCGTACCAAGGCCCCGGACCGACATTAGCCGGTTGCGGGGCAGATTGAATGGCTGGCGGCCGGTAGTCATGGCAAGTCCTCAACGTGTGCGCATCCGGCGGTGTAAGCGCTGCCCAATCGATCGGATCTTCGATCACGCCGAACTCCTGTTTCACTTCCATGCGCAGCTTGCTGTTGATGTAATGCCGAATCGTTCGAGGCATCAGAACGCCTTCGAAAGAGACGTAGTCGGTATCTTCGATGAGATCCTCTGCGACGTTCCAGCGAACGAGCGCACCGAGTTCGTCGTCGAAGCAGATTTCGTTCGCGGGTTGCCGCGTTTTTCCATTCACGGTCTCGAATTGAACGCATTTGGCGGACCGTCCACTGAGAGTGGCCGGGGTGATGGAATGAATGATGTCCGACTTGTCGAAATACCCGATGAGCAGCGGCGTCAGCTTTTCCAGCTCCAAAGTCTCCGCTGGCTCGGGCGGGAAGTCGTTCTGTACGGGCACGGCCCTTCCTGAAGGACAGAAGGCGCAAGTGTACTCCCAAAGTAAGGGACTTGCTAAGACCTAAATTTGACCGAATTGGCAGAACCCAGAGTATGTCAGCAAACAATTTACCGAGCCACGACTGAACAACGCAACGAGCGTGGGTTAGCCTGGCTTCGCGCGGACTCCGCCTCATAATTGCAACGAATGTTTCTCTCAGAAAAAGCTCCGCGATGCGAAACATTGTGGTAACTTCGTGCGTCCAAGAGGCAAGCAGGAGATGACGGCCCTAGTGTGTTCTAAGAGCGTTCACCGAATCGCCTTTAAGCGAACGCGGACTCACTATTCCATTCGCAACTTTATGAAAATGTGTCTATCTTGGGCGGTCGTGGCTGCCTTCGCCGCAATTCTCGCCGGCGGCTGCTCGAAGTCCGTTTCCAGCAGCATGCTCGGCGACGCTGCTCATCCCACCCCCGTTCACGTTTACACCGTCGCGGAGGAAACCGCCAAACGCCGCGTCCAGGCCGCCGGCTCCCTTTTTGCGCTGGAAGAGAGCATCTTGAGCGCGCAGGTCGAAGGCCGCGTCTCCCAAGTCCTTGCCGATGTCGGCGATACCGTAAAAGAAGGCCAGCCCCTTATTCTGATTGATCCCCAGGAACTCCAGCTTGAAGTCGACCGCCAGCGCGGCCTCGTAACGCAAGTCCGTGCCCAGCTCGGCATCGGTCCCAGTGACCCGCCGCCTTCCGATCCAAAAAAACTCGCCTCCGTCCAACGCGCCGCTGCCGACCTCTTCGACGCCGAGCGCAAATATGGCCGCGCGCAAGAAATGTTCCAAGGTAAGCTGATTTCGCAGCAGCAGCTAGATGAAGCCGCCAGCCGCTTTCAAAGCACACAAGCCGGCTATACGGTCGCTTTGCAGGAAGTCGACCGCCTGAAAGCCCTGCTCGTTTCCAGCGAGGCCAGCGAGAATTTAGCGGAGAAAAAGTTGAGAGATGCAACGATCCGCGCGCCCTTCCCCGGCTCCATCAAGACACGCGACGTCCATCCCGGCGAGTATCTTCGTGTTCAGGGGCCGGTGATGGTCCTCGTGCGAACCGACACTCTTCGCGCCCGCCTCGCTGTGCCCGAGCGTTGGGCTGGCTCCGTGAAAGATGGCGCGCCTGTGGATTTGCAAGTGGAGGCGTTCCCTGGCGAAACATTTCACGGCCGCGTCTCACGCATCAATCCGGCGGTTGCGCAGGATTCCCGCACCTTCGAGGCGGAAGCGCTTCTCGCCAACGGCGACGGCCGCCTGAAGCCCGGCTTTTTCGTGCAAGCTTCCATCCCCAGCGAGAAGGAAGAAAAGACCATCTTTCTTCCGGAAGGCGCAGTGAATTACCGCTATGGCGTCTACAAAGTTTTTCTTCTGAACGGCAATCGCGTTTCCGAGCACCAAATCCGTCCTGCCGGCCAGACAGAAGACCAGCGCGGCAAGCGTTTCGAAGTCGCCGAAGGCTTAAAGCCCGGTGACCGCGTCGCCGTAGCCATTTCCGGGGATTTGCACGACGGCGCCACCGTCCAGGAACAATCCGAAGGGAACACTCCGGCGCTGCGGTAGCCGCCGCCGCAAGCAAACGCGCACACGCCGATGAAGCTAGCCGAAACCTGCGTAAAGTATCCCGTCTTCACCGTGATGCTGATCGCTTTCCTCGTGACGCTCGGCGTATTCTCTTATCGCGGCCTCGCCGTAGACCTTTTTCCCAAAGCAGATCCCGCCACCGTAAACGTTGAAGTCCAGTTGCCCGGCGCCACGCCCGAAGAAGTGGTCACCGGCGTAGTCCTTCCTCTCGAAGACGCCATCTCTAGCGTCAGCGGCATCGACGAGATCACCGTCTACTCCAGCGAAGGTTTTGCGGACATCACTTGTACTTTCGTCCTCGAACGCGACATCGACGGCGCCGCGCAGGACATCCGCGAAAAGGTCGCTGCCGCGGTAAACCGCCTCCCGCGAGACACGCTGCCTCCCGTCATCACCAAGCAAGATCCGCAATCCGACCCGATTCTCACGCTGCTAGTCAGCGGCCCCATCAGCCGCCGCGAACTTACGGAAATCGCCGACAAACAAATCCGCCGCGCGATCCAAACCGTCGATGGCGTTGGCAGCGTTGACCTCAACGGCGGCCAAGCCCGCCAAATCCGCGTCCTACTCGACGCACAAAAACTCACAGCGCACAATTTCACCGTACTCGACGTCCGCGACGCCCTCCAGCGCGAAAACATCGAAGCTCCCGGCGGTCGCATGATCACTGGTCCGCAGGAACTCGGCCTCCGTACTCTCGGCCGCGTCACTTCCGCGGAGCAGTTCGGCGAAATCGTCGTCGGCACACGCGGCGGCGCGCAAGTCCGCGTGCGCGACGTCGCGCAAGTAGAAGACGGGGCGCAAGAACTCCGCACCTGGTCCGCGCTCTATCGCAAAGGCGCTCCCGGCGAGGACGTCGTGAGCATTCAAGTCCTGCGGCAGTCGGGCACCAACACCGTCCAAGTCGCCGACAACGTGAAAGCCAAGCTCGACGAGCTCCGCGCCCAACTTCCCCCCGGCGTCCAACTCCTCGTCATCCACGACATCTCCGATTTCATCAAAGCTTCCGTCCACTCTCTTCTCGAACACCTCATCCTCGGCAGCATCCTCGCCAGCGCCATCGTCTTTCTCTTCATGCGCAACTGGCGCGCTGTCCTCATCGCCGCCGTCGCCATCCCCGCCAGCATCATCGCCACCTTCACGCTCATGCGCGGCATGGACTTTTCCCTCAATAACATGACCCTCCTCGCCCTCACCCTCGCCGTCGGCATCGTCATCGACGACGCCATCATCGTCCTCGAAAATATCTTCCGCTTCATGGAAGAAAAAGGCGAAGATCGCAGGAACGCCGCCATCAAAGCCACGCAAGAAATCGGCCTCGCCGTCATGGCCACCACGCTTTCGCTCGTCATCATCTTTCTGCCCATCGCTTTCATGAACGGCTACGCCCGCAAATACGTCAACTCCTTCGGCTGGACCATGGCCATGGCCATCCTGGTCTCTCTCCTCGTAGCCTTCACGCTCACGCCCATGATGTCCTCGCGCCTCCTTAAGGTCAGCGAAAGAGAGAAAAAAGCCCACGCCACCGGAATCCTGCACACGATCGAACAATCCTATCTAAGGCTCTTGCAATGGTCGCTGGCCCATCGCTGGGTCATCATTCTCATCTGCCTCGGCACTTTCCTCTCGACTTTCGGCCTCTATCATCTGGTCGGCCGTGACTGGATCCCCTCCGATGATCAATCCGAACTCATCAGTTCTTTCACGCTTCCCGAAGGCACAGCTCTTTCCAAAACCACCGATCGCGCGGCTGAGATCGCGCAACGCGTCGTTGCCCTCCCCGAAGTCGCCTTCGTACAATCCTTCACACACGGCCCCACCAACCACGCGCATCTTTTCATCGGCTTGGTCCCCCGCAGCGAAAGAAAACGCAGCCACGAGCAGCTCGCCACCGAAATCCGCGGCTTCCTCGCCGGCTATCGCAACATGGTTTCAAACGTCCGCCTCCCGTCCGTCTTTGGCGGCGAAACTTACTTTCCCATAGGCGCGGTCATCCGCGGTCCTGAGCTCAACAAACTCGCCGACATCAGCAAGCAGGTCGCCGACTTGATGCATCAGTATCCCGACCTCGTCGACGTCAATCCCAGCCTCAACCTCAACACTCCGGAGCTCCAGGTCAAAGTTGATCGCCAGCGCGCTGCCGACATCGGCGTCCGCATGACCGACGTCAGCGACGCCGTCCGCCTTTTCTATTCCGGCGAAGACGAAATCACCCGCTTCAAAGAAGGCTCTGAGCAATACCCGGTCATCATGCAGTTGCTCGAGCAGCAGCGCGACAATCCCGACGTCCTCGCGCAAATGATGGTGCCCTCCACCAAGCTCGGGCAAGTCCGTCTCGAAAATGTCGCGAGCATAGTGCGCGGCGCTGGCCCCGCCACTCTCTGGCGCTACAACCGCGAATTCGAAGTCACCGTTTACGCCAACGTCGCCAGCGGCTATCCGCTCGACCTCGCCGCCGCCCACACTGTCCAATCCATTAAAGAAATCGGCCTCCCGGCAGGCTATTCCTACCGCTTCACTGGCCAGGTCAAAGTCCTCGAAGAAACCACTTGGAATCTGCTTCTCGCGATGTTGCTTGCCTCCATCTTTATGTACATGGTCCTTGCCGCCCAGTTCGAGAGCTTTTCGCATCCGTTCGTCATCATGCTCACGCTCCCGCTGAGCATCCCCTTCGCGCTTCTCTCCCTCTGGATTACAGGCCGCGCCCTAAGCCTCTGGAGCGCCCTCGGAATGTTCCTGTTGTTGGGAATCGTAAAGAAAAACGGAATCCTGCAGGTCGACTACACCAACCGCCTCCGCGCCACAGGCATGCCCGTCCGCGAAGCCATCCTCGAAGCCAACCGCGTCCGCCTGCGCCCCATCCTAATGACCACGCTCTCCATCGTCGCCGGCCTGATCCCCGTAGCCATCGGCATCGGCGCCGGCTCCGAACAACGCGCCTCCATCGCCGTCACCATCATCGGCGGCCAAACCCTCTGTCTACTCCTAACTCTCTTGGTCGTGCCGGTCGCCTACTCCTACCTCGCAGAGTTCGAGACCGTTCCCTGGACCACCGCCGCCCGCCGCCTCTTCACCCGCACCCGCCATCCAGTCAGCAACTCCTCCGCCGACTAAGGCGTTGTGATTTGCGCGGAGCCAGAAAGAACTAGGGAGATAAAACTCAAAGTCGATCTTCGAGGATTTGTTCGACGTCGCGGCGTCCGTGCAGGATGGAAATGACCTGCAAAGGTGTCGTATCAGGGCGATAGACAATCAGTAGGAGTAGACCGAGAAAAACTTCACTGTCTCATCGGTCAAATCCCTCCGCCAATGTCCGGCGCCCGGACTGCCCGCGAGAAATATGACCTTTTCCAGAATGACGGATCAACGTGGTCGGCTATCTCCGGAGTGCTTGTTGCTTCGCACGGATCATTTCGCGGTTCTCTAGTAGCCAGCGATCTTGCTCTTCCTGGGTTTCCAGCAGATGGAGCAATACTTCCTCGACGCTGCGGGACCCGGTCGCCTGAAGATGCTTCCGGATTCTAGCCTCTAGTGCCGGATCACGAATCTCGATGTGCATCGCTCACTCCTTATTACCCGATGCCCGCGGCCCCCTTTTTCAGTCGCAGCCGCCGGGCTCAAGGCCGCAACTCGGCCAGTTCAACACAAATAAAAAAGGGTTTGGACGGTCGCGCAAGGCATCCAGCCGAGGTCTTGTAGGGTCCGCCCTTCCGAGGCGGACCGCTGCCCCAAGCCTCAAACCAACGCCACCTCGCGTTCGAAGTTCGGCTTCTTCTCTGCGTACAGCTTCAGCCCAACTCCGCAAGCACTCGCGATTCGCTCTAACATCGACAAGGAGTGCCCCGTGTACTCCGCATCCTCAAGCCGCGCAACCACGGATTGCGTGGTGCCGGTTTTTTTCGCCAATTCCGCCTGCGTCAACCCAGTATCCTCGCGCATCTCCCGCACTAGCAGCGCCAGATCGACTTTTCCACATGTTTCCACAGCCGCATCAAAACCAATGAACGCCCGGCCCGGCCAACTCCTTGCGATCCCGCAACTTCCGCCAGTCGCATTCGAATCCGCGCACCACGTTCGAATAAGTATCAAATGTTATAAGACATTAATTGATAACAAGGCACTCTTCCTGTTCATACCCCATGTTCGCCCGCCTTGCACCCCAACATACCTCCATACATTCCTGGACCGTCCTCGCCTCACCGTCCTCGATCTCCTCCCGTGAACTCTGTGCCCTCCGTGTTAGAATCCAATTTCCGGCGCCGCTCGGCTTGTTCCACGCAGCTCCGAAAACAACCTAACCCCTTTAAAATCCGCACTTCCGCAAAACGCGCCATAACCCGCCTAGAATCCGCACTTCCAAAAACACAGCACTTAGAGTTCTTCAGAATCCGCACTTACGAAAAAAGGGGGCCCCTCCCGCTTGCGCCAACGGCACCATCCCATGCACAATTCGCCTGCTCAATTCAATCAGTAAGGAAGGCGCGCGATGCGACGACTAGTCCCAGCACTCCTCATGGCACTCGGCTTTTACGGCTCGATCTCTGCGCAAACAAAATCTCCCGTGCGGCCGCCCGACTATGGTCAGTGGGAATCACTCGCCGTGCCGCGGGAGTTCGGCGGGTTGTCGCCGGACGGCAAGTGGCTCGCTCACGGCATCAACCGCTCCAATCGCGAGAACGAGCTGCGCGTCACAAACATTGCCGGCGGCACCACCAAGACCGCCGCATTCGGCACGCAGCCGGTCTTTTCTTCGGACTCGCACTGGGTCGCCTACGCCATCGGCTACTCCGAAGCGCAAGAAGAAAAAATGAAGAAAGACAAGAAGCCCGTTCAAAGAAAGCTCGGCCTTCTGAATCTTTTGACCGGTGAACAAATCGTCATCGACGGCATCGAATCCTTCGCCTTCAGTCCCACAGGATCGTATCTCGCCATGCGGCGTTATGCTCCCGAGAAAAAAGACGCGCCCGATGCTGCTGCGAACACGGAAAGCGAAGATACGCCAGGCGCCACGCTAATCCTCCGCCAGCTCTCCTCGGGACATGACACTTCCTTCGGCAACGTTTCTGAATTTGCCTGGCAAGACCTTCCGAAGCGGGGCACGCTTCTCGCGATGACCATCAACTCAGAAGACAAGACCGGAAACGGCGTTCAGCTTTTCAACTCCGAAACTGCTGCCGTCCGCGTGCTCGATTCTTCTGCATCGGTTTACAGCGGCCTGGCTTGGCGCAAAGATAGCGCAGATCTCGCTGTCCTGCGCTCGAAATCTGATGACCACCGCGAAAGCACGACACAGGTTGCACTCGCCTGGACCCATCTGGGAGATGCGCCCGAAGCGAGCCATGCCTACGACCCCATGGGAGACGCAAAGTTTCCGGCCGGCATGCGCACCGTTTCTTTTCGCAAGCCAACATGGTCCGAAGATGGCGAGATCGTTTTTCTAGGCATGGCCAAATGGGAAGAAAAAATCGCCGAACCCAGAAAGTCTGAGAAAGAGACTGGCGGCGATTCCAGAAAAACCGACTCAGCAAAGAGTGATTCCGAAGCCAAGGATAAAGATAAGGACAAAGACAAGAAAAAAGACGCGGACGATCCCGCCACTGTAGCGATCTGGAATGCCCGCGACACAGAAGTGATGCCCAAGCAAAAGCTCAGCGCCAAGCGTGATCGCGAGAAGAATATTCTATGCGCCTGGCATTTGCAGAATGGCCAGTTTGTCCCGCTCGGCAATGATCTCGACGAAGAGATTGTTCCGTTCAACCATCAGCGAACCGCTTACGCCGCGAACTGGTCTGCGTACGCCATGGAACGCAGCATCGGACGTCCTGCCGCGGACGTCTACTTCGTCGATCTCGCCACAGGCAATCGCACAAAAATCCAGGACCGGCTCAATGATGACTACTACCTCGAGGCCAGTCCTGCCGGCCGCTACCTGCTCTACTTCCGCGACAACAACTATTGGACCGTGAACACTTCCACGCGCGCCGTCGTCAACATCACGAAGACTGTCCCGACGGCGTTCGCGGACCTCGAAGCCGATTACACCATCAAGCAAAAGCCCGCTTTCGGCCTTGCCGGTTGGACAAAAGACGACGCGTCGATCATCGTCTACGACAAATTCGATCTATGGCAGGTTTCGCCCGACGGTTCTCAAGCCACCAAGCTCACAGATGGCGCAAAGGACCAAGTCCGGCACCGCTACGTGAAGCTAAATCCGCGCGACGAGTTCATCGAGACTGATAAGCCGATGTACCTAAGCATGTTCGGTATCTGGACGAAAAAATCCGGCTATGCACGGCTCAATCCGGTGGCGTCCGGCAAATTCACCGAGGAGCATCTCGTCTGGCAGGACAAAAGTGTCGACCGGCTGGGAAAAGCCAAAGAAGCGGACGTTTTTGAATACGTCGTACAAACCTTCACGGAATCGCCCAATGCTTTTGTCGGTGGGCCTGATCTAAAGGATCCCAAGCAAGTCACAAAGACGAACCCCTTCCAAAGCAACTTCGCGTGGGGCCACGAAGAGCTGATCGAATACAAGAACAGCCACGGTGAACGTTTGCAAGGCGCGCTGTACTATCCCGCGGGCTACGATCCCGCCAAAAAATATCCCATGGTCGTTTATATGTATGAAAAACTCTCCGACGGCCTGCATCTATACAGCGCGCCCTCGGAGCGCAATTACT
The DNA here is from genome assembly GCA_036521695.1 of Candidatus Acidiferrum sp. GTDB lineage: Bacteria > Acidobacteriota > Terriglobia > Acidiferrales > UBA7541 > Acidiferrum. Next base: position 20,430 of record DATDHE010000127.1, read on the forward strand.
ACAACGTGGGTGCGGTTACGAGCCACGGCTATTTCATGCTCGAGCCGGACATCGTTTTTCGGCCTCGCGATCCAGGAGTTTCCGTCGTAGATTGCGTCACGTCGGCGGTCAAGCGCGTCATTCAGATGAACGTGATCGATCCAAAGAAAGTAGGCGTGATGGGCCATTCCTGGGGAGGATTCGATTCCGTCTATCTCGCCACGCACACGACGGATTTCTTCGCCGCGGCGGTTGCCGGCGCTCCCATAACCGATCTCGTCAGCAACTACGGAAATCACCACTGGAGCTCCGGCATCGCCGAGACCGATCACATCGAAACGGGTCAGCAGCGCATGGAAGTCCCGCTCTATGAAGATTTGCAAGCCTACATCCGCAACTCCGCAGTCTTCGGCGTGCAAAATATGACCACGCCCCTGTTGATAGAAGTCGGCGACAGCGATGGCACTGTCTTTTTCCATCAAGGCGTCGAGCTCTACAACATCGCGCGCCGCGCAAAGAAGAATGTCGTGCTCTTGGAATACGCAGGCGAGGATCACGGCCTGCGCAAAAAACCGAACCAGATCGACTACCAACGCCGCATCTTCGCCTGGTTTGGCCACTATTTAAAGGATGAGCCTGCTGCGGCGTGGATTACGAACGGCGAAAGCTATCTGGACCGCGAAAGGGAACTGAAGCAACTTAAAGCTGGCGAGGGCAAGGACTAACCGAAGGCCCTAAACGCCGTTGCGTAAGAAGGATGGAACAAATAGGAATGAGCACGCCACGGAATTTTAGAAATGGCGCGCAGCCAAGCGGGTAAGCACGGTATCGTGTTCTTCTAAAAGGGAATCCGCGAAACCGCGCGTGGGAGCGCGCAACAAAAGAAAAAGTTCCCCGGCCCACAGAAGAATGTCCAGCAAACGGCCGCGCTGCAGATTGTCAATGTCTTCGCAATGCAAAGCCACGTCCAGCGTCTTGCGCGAGCACTCCTCGATGAAGGCCCGGAGCGAGGCGAGATCGAGCGGCATGCGTCCGGTCTTCTGGCCCCGGGGATCGATACGTTGCAAATTCTCGTAGCAAAGATCGATGAAGTGGTTCAGGCAAAAATCTTGCTGAGCCAGTGAAGCCACAGCGGCCCCTTCACAAAAATCCACTGCGCAGATCTTGTCTTCAAACATCTTTGATATGGCCCCCAACTCAAGTCCCTCAACTCCCATGCCGCCCGCACCCGTCCTCCGTATATAACCGCCCATAAAGTTGGATGTTGCGAGGGCACTCAACTGTTGCCGGAATGTTTTTCGGATTTCCATGGCAAATCAATTCGAATGAGGCCGAGTGTGCTTTCAGGCTACGCACAGCGTTGGCTCCTCTTGCAAACATGTTTCGAACGCGGCTTCGGTGCATGGCTGTTCGAACGGCTGCAAATTTTGCATGGTTCCCGGCACAAAAGCGGCCAGCGTTTGGACGCGCAGGCAGCGATCCAGATACGGAGCGAGCAGAGCCCGGACCCAGCGCACGTTTTCGCTGCAACGCTGCAGGCGATCTTCCCCACTCCACAGAGTGACAACCGTTACGAGCCGTGCTTCGTGGTTTGCGATCATGACGAAACTTCCGGCGAAACCGGCTACTTCTCCGAGCGCACCATCGATCGCCGCCGGTAAAGCCGCATGGACCTTGTGGGCTTCATCGGGCTTGGCAACAAACTCGATGCTCAGTGCCGTGATACGCGAACTGGTGTAGCACATACCGAGTGTCCGCGCATTAGTACTCAGCACGTTTGGATCGAGTGGCCGCGATGCAGGATTGGAAATACTGTGGGTTTGCAACGAACGTGACACGGAGCCTCCAAGTTCAGTGGTCCTCCCCTTTAAGTGGGGAGGCGCATCCTTGTGGGTCCAGGTCCGACTCGGATGCGCCCTGGTGGGACACGCGTGGGACAGGGGAACCGTCCCTTCGCAGCAGGACGCCCAAGTAATCGATGGCTTCCTACAACCCAATAGTGAAAGAGGGGGGCGATTCGTTTCACGGTTTCGATTCAAAATGGGAACCATTGCCCCCGGTGGATGGCGCGGCTATACTCGTCGCCATTAAAACTGAGGGCTACGTGGAACTCTTCGCATTCACCAGGGAATACGTGGAGCGCCTCCGCGAGGGAGATCCCTCGACGGAGCAGCATTTCGTGACGTATTTTGATCAACTTCTGCGGATTAAATTGCGGGCGAGGATGCTCGCCTCGGAAACCGTCGAAGACCTTCGTCAAGAAACCTATATAAGAGTGTTGGTTACCCTGCGTAAGGACGGAATTCGCCAGCCAGAGCGCTTCGGTGCGTTCGTTAACTCCACTTGTAACTATGTTTTGCAGGAGTTCTACCGGGCCTCCTCCCGAACCAGCCCCTGGGATGACTCGTACCTGGAGATGCCGGACCACGCCGTGAACGTGGAGGGCTTGTTAGTTACAAGACAGATGAAGGATCGGGTTCGCCAGGTCATCGAGGAACTGCCTAAGAAAGACCGCGACCTTCTGAGAGCCTTCTTTCTGGAGGAAAAGGATAAGGATGAGGTCTGTAAGCAGTTTGGCGTGGACAGAGATTATTTGCGGGTTTTGCTCCATCGGGCCAAGGATAAGTTCAGGGTTTTGTATGAGAAAGACAGGGATGGATTGTCCGGGAGGCTCTCGGCCGGGGAGGAGACGTGAAACGAAGTGGCACCCTCCTGCACTATCTATCGGTGGATGACAAACAATGACAAACATGGATCATAACGAAGCGGTGCGTCTACAGGCCGCCGAGAAATACCTCCTTGGGAAGCTTCCGAAGGAGCAGCATGCCGCGTATGAGGAGCACTACTTTGACTGTTACGCGTGCGCCGAAGAGATCAAGGCCACAGCTGCCTTCATGGAAGGCGCGCGGCAAGTAGCGCCCGAAGAAATTCTGAAAACTATTGACGATAGAAGGCTTGTTCCAGTTTCTCCACGAGCGCGCGGGTGGTTCGACTGGCTGCTGCGGCCTGCATTTGCCGTGCCCATATTTGCGGCGCTATTGGTTTTCGTCACATATCAGAACAGTGTTACGATCCCTGGACTAAAGCAACCAGCATCGCGTGAGGCCATCGGAGAAGTCGTTAAGTCTTTTCCTGTCATGCACTTGAATCCGCGAGGCGTAGAAGCCTCGCCGGTCGTATTCAACGTAGGCCCCCACCAAGGCTTCGACATTGATGTGGATATAGCCGACAAATCCGCGAGCGGCTTTACCTGCGAAATCCAAGATCAGGCGGGCAAGGCTCTGGTCAGTTTTCATGTCTCCGGAGACGACGTGAAGAATGCCGTAAGGTTCCATATCGCCGGAGGTTCTCTCCGACCGGGGAAATACAGTTTATTGGTTTACAAGGGCCAGGCACCCAGGGCAAAGGCTGACAACGCGAGCGCCGTCGGAAAAAAATCGTTTAGCGTTGAATTTCTTCAATAAATGAATAAGTATTGAGCGCCGTGTAAGTTCACTCTCATGAGGTGTCCCCGATGAGCACCGAGCAGCGCATCCCTTTCCATTTCAACGCTAAAGGCCACTCCTTCAGCGCCCACTTCGTTCGTCCGGTTGATGTCCCCATCGCGGCTCAAGCCGCAACGTCTTTGCCCACGATCGGCGGCCATGCGCACTCTCGCGTCGAGAATTTTAACGTTCCGAGGCTCGCGTCTTTCAGGTTGGGCGAGACTCATGTTGCAGGAAGCTGGCAGGAAGACACCATTGTGACGACGAGCGCCACGGCGGTTCTCGAGGGATTGAAGCTCTTGGACTTTCTAACTGCAGACAAAATAGTTGCCCGGCTCACAGCTCAGTACACGACTCACACTACGACTAAAGAGGGGCATATCATAGCTTTGGGCAGCCACTTTGAAAACCTTCGCTTGGGCGGACACGATGTAAAGGTGATCCTTCGCCATGATCTGCTCCTAAACTCGAAAACATTTGCCGAATTGAAGGATAATCTCAGGAGCGACAAGAGACCCGACAAGAGAACTGGAATCGAAGACGGAGTAGCTCTTTGCTCACTCGTGGACAGGATCGAAGTCGATGCGGGCTTGCGAAAACTTCGCGGGTTCGAGATCGATGGCCACGTCCTTCACATTCCTCATTTTGGCGAAATAGCTTTGGCCGAGCTCTTTATCGAACCCGGAGCCACGACCTTGACCATGCTTCGCTTCAACCTGGGCTCTCCGGATGGCGGAGCTGGTACTATCTCGGAAGCGGGCACGAACGGAAAACCCATGCCGCCCCCGGCACCTTGAGATTCTGTGTCGGCCTCTCAGTCCTTGCGTTTCTGCTTTGCTTGAACGGTTGTCGTTCGCCCGAACAAGTCTACGAAGGTATCAAACAGGAAGTGGATCGCGGCGAATTCACTGCAGCCCGGGCAGAGGTGGATGCCGCTTTCCAGCGCTTTAGAACGCGCAGTCCGGAATGGGAATGGCGCTTTCGAATTCTAAAGGCGCGGATCATTGTTTCCAGCGCTAAAGGGGAAGATGCTCTTTCGGTTCTCAGCCCCGAGCCACCCGCTTCCCTGGCATCCACGGATATTCCCGAGCAGCGGAAACTCTATCAGGGAATTGCCCATCGCTCCGCCCAGCAGTTCATTGATGCGGAGCACGATTTTGAAGCAGCTCAGAAACTTGCCGAGCCACTCGGCCCTTTCTACACCTGTCAGTTTCTGATCGCGGACGCCGCTCTGTGGGTCGACGAAAAAAAATATGACCGGGCAGAGGCAAACTACCGCGATGCTCTAGCCCTTGCCCGCCACCAATCCTTTCCCCGTTTTGAGGCTACAGTTCTCGCCGACTGGGCTCGGCTCGCCACTGCCCAGCGTCATTACGACGAATCCCTGGAGCGCAATCTCGAAGCGAGCCGACTAGCCAAATCCTTAGATTTGAGAGGGAATACGGCTACGATCCTAGGCAATCTGGGATGGGGTTATTCGGAGTTGGGAGATTTTGAAAGTTCGCTGGACTTCTTTAATCAGAGCGCACAAGCATCCGCCGCAAGTGGCCTGAAAGATTATTCCGCCTATTGGTTTTCCGGGGTTGCGAGTTCCTATATGGCGCTCCGCAAGTATGGCCCCGCCGAAAGCCTTGCGCGCAGCACGCTCGAGCGTGCCAAGGAGTTGAACGACGCAGAGACAATAACACTTTGTCTAAACACCCTTGCGGAAATTATGCTCCGCACCAATCGGCTCACTGACGCCGAGCGGTTTAACCAGGACGCTCTGAAGATGGAAGAGAGTGGCAGAGACAAGCTGGTTACGCTCGATTCGCTAACCCTCGCAGGTAGAATCGCAACAGCCAATTCGCGTTACTCCGATGCACGGGCTTTCTTTCAGCGTGTTCTTGCTGATTCTAGTGTCGAGCCCCAGCTGCGCTGGCAGGCACAGGCTGGAATCGCACAAGTCTTAGACCGGCAGGCCGACCCCGTCGGGGCGGAAAAACAATATCTCGAGGCGATCGAGACCATCGAAAACGCCCGACGTTCGATCAACCACGACGAGCTGCGTCTTAGCTTTCTCTCGACCGGTATTGAAGTGTACGGCGACTATATCGACTTCTTGATCCGCCATGCTCGGACAGCCGACGCGTTGAACCAAGCTGAACTTAGCCGCGCCCGCACGCTAGCTGAGGGACTCTCTTCAAACGGGCCATCCGCAGCTCTTCACGTTGCGCCTCGCGTGCAGCCTCAAAAGCTGGCGCAGCGCATGAAAGCCACGCTTCTGTTCTACTGGGTCGGCCAAGAGCACTCCTATCTTTGGGTCATCACCCCGGCGAAGACGACTTGTCATACCCTGCCCCCGGCTACGGAAATTGATCCGCTCGCGAGTTCGTATCGAGACGCAGTGTTTGGCGGGGGAGATCCGTTGGATTCGACGAATGCCGCTGGGCAAAAGCTATATGAAATGCTCATCGAGCCGGCAAAGAATCAGATTCCGCAAGGATCGCGAGTGATTTTGCTTCCTGATGGCAGCATTTATGCACTGAATTTTGAGACGTTGATCGTGCCCGGCCCAAAGCTGCACTACTGGATCGAAGACGCAACAGTGACTACGGCTAGTTCGCTGACACTTCTTGCTGCTGCCACAGAAACACGACCCAGCGCCAAGCAGAAAAACATCTTCCTTGTGGGAGACACGGTTTCGCCGAATGCCGATTTTCCCGCGCTGCCGCAAGCAGGGGCAGAGATGCAGAGCATCGAGAAATACTTTCCTGAGCCGCGCCGCGAAGTCTTGTCTGGCAGAGCGGCCACGCGGACCGCCTATCTGAGCAGCAAGCCGGAGCAGTACGCCTATCTGCACTTCGTGACGCACGGAACAGCGAGCCGCATGCGGCCGCTTGAATCTGCCGTCGTGCTTAGCAAGGAGAATGACGAGGATTCTTACAAACTGTATGCGCGAGACATCGTCAAGCGCCACCTCTCGGCTGAACTCGTGACCATTTCCGCGTGCAATGGCGCGGGGACGCGAGCGTTCTCTGGGGAAGGACTTGTGGGCCTGTCGTGGGCGTTCTTGCGCGCCGGGGCGCACAACGTTATCGGCGCGCTTTGGGAGGTGAGCGATAGCGCCGCGCCACAGCTCATGGACGTGCTCTACGACGATCTGAGCCACGGACAAGACCCCGCCACCGCTTTGCGAGCCGCGAAGCTGTCGCTTCTACATTCGGGCAACGTCTTCAGGAAGCCCTACTACTGGGCGCCGTTCCAGCTTTACGCCGGTTCCTGACATACCACCGCCTCAAATCTTGTTAGCTCGGAAGTGGGTAGTTCGCCAGCCGAAGATGGCAAAAGCGTGAAACGATTTCGCCCTGTTGGGCACTACTTAGGGTGCAGTAATTCTTTTGCAAGGGGTGGTTTGGTGAATCTAGAACATTGCAGTCTTCCTACAGAGGAGCAGAACTCAGTCGTGGTTGCGCAAAGCGTGAATGTCAGTTATGCAGGTCCGAGAATCGAACTCTGCGAATTTGAGCAATTGTTGCAGCGCGCGATGGAAATTCTCAATACCCGCGACCTCAAGGCGCAACTAAAGACTACTGCATCGACTTCGGCCGTTTGATCCCAAGATAGAGGACGCGAGCGGCGCATCAGGTACGCGCCGCTCGCCGTCCTACCTTTGATTCCGCGCAAATAATTCCACGCAACAGACTGCGGTTAAGAGTTTCCTCTCTCTAGGCGACAGATCTCAAGACGTCAGAGCCTGAAGCAGGTTTTGTCCGTTGGGAGTGCCGAGGCCTGTGCAGGCGTCCCAACCGGCGCCGGCTTTGTAGTCGCCATTGTTTCCTTGCGTGATGTCGCGGAACGTAGCGTTTGCGGGTGCGGCGTACAGCAGGGGATTGATGAAGCCGGCGGACTTGCCGAGGCCTTGATTGATGCGGGCGATTAGACCGGCCCAGAGGGGCGCGACGGCGCTGGTGCCGCCAACTGGAGGAAGTCCCTGCGAAGGATCGGGGAAGCTCGTGCCATCGCAAATGATGCGATAGCCGGACGCGGGAGCGGCATCGCCGGCAACGTCCGGTACACCGCGCATCACTGGGCCGGCGGGATCGGCGGCCGGAGGAACTCCAGCGTTTTTTTGATAGCTGGGCAGCGCGAAGACGCGGCTTACGCCGCCGCCGGTGCCATCATTTTTTCCATCGTCCCAGACGACTTCTTTCGTGATGGCTGTGCTGGATGCGGTCAATTGCGTGCCGCCGCAGGCGAGCACGAAGGGATCCGAAGCGGGGAAGTCTACGTGCGCCTTGCCGTCCCAGTTGGGATCGTTGGTGGCGAAATCAGCGGAGCCACTGTCACCAGCTGCGACGCAGACGGTTATGCCAAGACTTGCTGCGGATTGAAGAAGCTGGTCGAATTCGTTTTGGAACTGCGTGGTGGCGGAGTCTTCTGGGCCGCCCCAGCTGATTGAGACGATGTTGGGTTTGTTGACGGTGTCGCTGATGATGGCGCTCATCACGCCGAGAAAACTTTGGTCGCTGGCATCCGGGGCAAAGTAGACCACGATTCTTGCGCCCGGGGCGATGGAGCCGGAGACTTCGATATCGAGCATGACTTCGACGTCGGGATTATTGGGGTCGAGCGCGTTGGTGCCGGGGCTGTTTGTTCCGCCATTTGGATAAGAGGCTGCGGTGACGCTTGGCGGTTTGGAGATGCCGAGATTCTGGAAGTAGGTCGTCAATTCCGCTGGATGAAAACCGCCGCCGAGTTCGAGGATGGCGATGGTTTGGCCGGTTCCGTCGAGATTCTTTGGAAAATTGTAGAGCGAGGCGAGCTGCGGCGGCGTGAATCCGGCTGGGATCGAAGCTGAAGCGGTCGACCTGTCGGCAGCCGCTCCAACCCCCGCCGCGCGAGCGGTGCCGCGGCTGACGCGGAAGTGCGGATTAGCGAAAGGGCGATTGTCGAGCCCGATGACGCTGGTCACGATGCCTTGCAAATCTACTGGGATGAGGATGTCGCCCTCTCTGCCGCGATAGGCTACGTCGCCGGACTTGTACATTTTGAGGTCGACGCCGAAGGCTTTGCTGTAGGCGGGAGCGGTGCCGGAGAGCGTGACGGTGCGCTGGCTGGCGTTTGTGTCCGTGACGCGCAAGCCGTTTTCTTTGGCGAAGGCTTCGACTTTCGCGATGTCGGCCGGATCGGCTCCGTGTTTAGCGGCGTGTTCTTCACGCGTCATGTAGGTGCGGTCGGCGGGCTTCTGTTTGCTCTGGGCTTCGATGGAGGGAAGCCCGTTGCGACGGCGCACGGTGACCGTGACGCGGAATTCCGCGCTTGGCACTTCTCCGACGATTTCGGCATTGGGCAGACGATGCTTTGTGCTGCCGGCTAGCTTGGTTTGTTTTTGTCCTGCGTTCATGATTTGAAGCTCCTTTCTTGTTATCGATTCCCTGAAACTTTTTACTTGGTCTTTCAGTTGCCGTTACTTGCTGGATGCTTCCACTCCGCGGACTGGTGGCGGGTTCCCGGACAAACGTAAATTGATGAGGTTGTTGAGCATGTCGAACCAGAATGGCGCTCCCAGGACGATGGCGAAGGAAGTGAGCAGGATGCCGAGCACTTTCAAAGCTCCCGCGCCGAAGGCGCTTGGCAAGGCTCGGACGTCATGCGCGTTCTGCGACCATCCGATGGGCGGCGTATTTGCTTCGCGAATTTCTCCGGTGACTTGTTGTAAAGAACCTTCCGGATTGACGTAATCGGCTGGAGTTGTAGATTGAACCTTTTTCACGGCCTGTGCAACCACCGCACTGCTGAGGGCCTGGTCGCTCCATAATTCTTTGACGATCATCAGCGTGTCGGCGTTTACGGCCGCGCAGAGAAGGAGTCCGGCGGCGAAGATAATTTTTTGCGCCATGCGTTTGTACCAGCCGGTCACGCGAGCCATGGTGTCGTCGAACCAGTGTTCGACCTTGAGGCGAACGGCGTCGACATCGCCGCCAGCGGAGTCGATCATGTTGAGGAGGGTGGTACGCAACTTGGCGTCGGGGATTTGCGCGACACCTGCGAGCAAAGACTGGATGGTACGGGGTTGCGTGGCGTCTGCGGGAGCAACGATGTCGAAGAGAGCGGCGGCGAACATGCGCGCTGAGATGTAGGACGGCTTCTGCCCTTCGGGGGCGGTGCCTTGAATTAACGGATGGGCGAAAAGCTTTGCGGTGTAGTCGGTCGGGCCGTTCTTGAGCATGTTGCGGACGCCGCTTTCGAGCGTCTTGGCGCGAAGAGAGAAGATGGCCGCAATGACTTCTTTAACGCCCGAGCAGCCGATACTGAGAACCAGGTAAATCAGAGTTAGGCCTACGACGACTTCCAGGACTTGCGATCCGAACACTTATGCCTCCTTGCGTGCGAGGATTAACCACGGTTGGTCTGCCGGGGTTGGGCTGTCACGGCTAGTCTGCCGGTGTTAGCCCGGCGGAGTAATCGCGCCACGATTCGAACGTTTCCATTCCGCCACCCCCCCGCCTGGGATCTATCTTTGACTAGAGACGTTTGGCGACTATGCTGATATGCAAATAGTGGCTCGAGACGATGAAACGTTTCGCGGGTCCGAAGTCACTACCTGCAGAGAACCAGCCAAAACTCTGAAATGCGCGGGGGTATGTCTATGTCAGCCGGGTTGGACAGCCTGAAACATATTGTTGTGCTCATGATGGAGAATCGGTCGTTTGACCACCTGCTGGGCGCGCTCAAGCAAAAATATCCCAAGATCAATGGGCTTACGGGAAACGAGTCGAATCCCGATACGAACGGGGCGATCGTCAAGGTTCAGCCCAACGCGCAATTTCAGAGCCAGCTTGATCCTGATCCAGATCACCATTTTCCTGGCGTGGATCTGCAGATTTTTGGCGGAGCACCGCCAGGACCGGGCCGAGTGGCGAATATGCAGGGATTTGTTAAAGACTATTTTTCGCAGACGAAGGACGTCAATCGTTCGCATGACATCATGAATTACTTTACGCCGGACAAACTGCCAGTGCTGACGACCCTCGCTACGGAGTTTGCGGTGTTTAATGGCTGGTTTTCGTCGATTCCGGGGCCGACGATTTGCAACAGGGCGTTTGCACACTACGGAACTTCGTTTGGCCAGGTGGGGATGGATATTTTTTACATTTTGGACACTTCGATCGCAAGCATCTACGAGCGAATGATTCAAGCCGGACATACCGCGAAGATTTATTACTACGATCAGCCGAGCTCGACAATGGAGATCGTGAATCTGCTCAAGAATCAGCCGCAGATTTTCGCCACCTTCGATCAGTTCATCGGCGACTGCTCCGGGAACACGCTTCCGGAGTACAGCTTTATCGAGCCTTGCTACAACGATCATCCGGGGGCGGACGGCGGCCAAGTATTGGCTTCAGACCAGCACCCGGACCACAACGTGCGGGAGGGCGAGCGCTTCATAGGCAGCGTGTACAACGCCATCCGAACGAATCCGACGCTTTGGGAGAGCACAGCACTGCTGGTTGTGTATGACGAGCACGGCGGTATCTACGATCACGTGGCGCCGCCGGCCTGCACTCCGGATGGATACACGGCATCTGCCGACGCCACCGGCATCGGGGCGCCGTTTGCATTCGACCGTCTGGGTATCCGAGTTCCCGCGGTTCTAATTTCTCCGTGGATCCCGCGCGGCACAGTCGTAACGGGCACCGAGGATCCTGTGAATGCGCAGATTTTCGAGCACGCCTCTATTCCCGGAACCGTGACGAACTTTTTTCTCAAAGGCGACGCCAAGCGGACCGTTCGAGAACAGCAGGCCGAGACTTTTCTGGGGCTTCTGACCGACCAGATGCGCCCTGACGATGACTGCGTGATCTTCAACAATCTTCAATAGCGGAGAGGAAAATTATGGCGCCCAAAGTAATCAACGTTCCGAAGACAGATCCCGGTGCATACAACCCTAACCGTCCGGCGGGGACTTTATTGCGATCCCAGGCGCTGCATATGCGCGAGGCGCTGATCAAGCATGTGCATGAGCTGAGCACTCTGCTCAATATCGATATGAAGTCTATAAAAACGGAAGCCGATGTGAGCGCCTACGTTCACAAAGCCACAGCTCTCCTGCACACACGCGCCGGAAAGCCTGCGAAAAAGTGATGGAGGTCCTTATGCCCCGCGCCGCCATAATTCTTCTGCTGATTGCACTTGCAGGGCCCGTGATTAGGGCGCAACAGCCCACGGCATCCGCGGACACCGGGCCAGACAATCCTTCGGAGCTTTACAAGCTGCAGCATAGTTGTTTCGACCTCAAAGGACTGATTGATTGTGGACAGGAACTCTTCACCGGGCAACCGGTGCACATCGCCGTGGGCAGCATCGCTCCGCAAAATGGTTTCGGGGTCGGGCTCGCTTACGTGGGCCACAAAACTACGGAAAATTGGCGCATCACATGGGATTCGGACGCGGTCGCATCCGATAACGAATCCTGGCGCGCAGGTGTTTATCTAAAGCTTGTGAATACGCACGAGAAGGCTCCCACCGTCGAGTTTGGTACCAAGGGCCGCAACTTGAAGCCCAATCTCACCGCTCTACCTGAGCGGCCCGTCATCAATGTCTACGTCCAGGCAATCACGCTAAACAAGCTCACCTACTTTGGATTGGGGCCGAACACAACCGAGGCGGGCCGCTCGTTTTACGGCATGCGAGAGACGATTGTCGGCGCGAGCGTAGTCAAGCCGTTTTACGCGAAGCTGAGCGCAGCCTTCTACGCCGAAATGAACGGACGATTCGTGGATATTTTCCCGAGCCTCGGCCAGGCGAGCCCGACCATTGGCGCGCTCTACACAGAGGCCACGGCGCCTGGACTCACGAACCAGGCCGGCACTTTGCAACTTGGCGAGGGTGTCCGAATGCGCCCGGTGCTGTTGAATGATTTCGTTCACTTGGACTACAACCTGAACTACCAGCAATACGTCGCACCTGGAAACTCGACGTTTTCCTTTCAACGACTGACCACGGATTTATCGCATCAGTTCGCCATCTACCGAAAGACTACCCGTTTCATCGTGCCGAGAGATACGAACGGGCCGGACGAGTGCTCCATAGATAGAGACTCAGAAAATGCGGAATGCTCCGTGGACAAATTCGCGCAACACCACGAATGCCTCACCACGCAAAGCGCGTCCAGCTCAGAGTGCAAGGAGCTTAGCCGGGATCTTCAGGGAAGTTTTGGTGTGCGAGTTTATTCGGCGCTCTCGATGACGCCCGGCGGCGACCACGTGCCGTTCTATTTCCAGCCAACGCTCGGCGGTTCCGATATCAACGGCAACCAATCCTTGAGCAGCTATCAGGATTATCGCTTTCGCGCGCCGAATGTCCTGCTAATTCGCGAGAGCTTTGAGCACTCCATCGGCAGCTTGCCGCTGGGCTTTACATTTATGGTTGACGAAGGAAAAGTGGCGCTCACCCGCGGCGGGCTTGGATCCAGCCCATGGCAGCACAGCTTTTCCACGGGTTTAACCCTCCGCGCTGGAGGCTTCCCACAGGTGTATCTACTGTTTTCATGGGGGGGCAGCGAGGGCACGCACACCATCGTGAACGTCAACAACTCGTTGCTGGGCGGCTCTGCTCGGCCATCCTTGTTCTAATTTAACGCGCAGTCGGACGTTGTTGCGTTTATGCGATCCTTGCCGCTTTGCAGAGCACCGGTGTCAGTGTGCCGGGGCCGACATCTCCTGGGCTTCTTCTGGCGAATAACCGAGTTTCCGCAGAACTTCGTTCGTGTGTTCGCCAAGGAGCGGGGGTGGCAGGCGGTAACTGACCGGCGTTTCCGAGAATTTAATTGGATTCCCGATGCTGCGCGCCATCCCCAATGCCGGATGTTCGAGTTGCACAATCATGTTGCGCGCTAGCGACTGCGCATCGTTCACAGCCTCTTCGACAGTGTTGATGGGAGCGGCAGGAATCTGCGCTGCTGCCAGTTGTTCGAGCCACGCGCTCGCCGCCTTGCCATCAAACATCTCTTGCAGCAGGGGAATCAGCTGGGCGCGATTTCTCGTGCGCAGGGCATTTGTCCGGAATTTCTCATCTGGGCCGACGCCGTTCTCCATTCCCATCGTGCGCACAAACTTCTTCCACAACGCTTCCGTTCCCACCCCTACAACGAAGGACCGGCCATCCGCGCCGCGAAACACTTCGTAGGGCACAATGCTTGGATGGGCGTTGCCCCAGCGTTTTGGCAAAGCTTTGGCGTTCAAGTAGCTGCTTCCGACATTCGCGAGCCATGTCAACTGTGAATCGAGCAGCGCCATATCCAAAAACTGCCCACGGCCCGTTTTTTCGCGCGCATAGAGAGCTGCCAGGATTCCGATGGCCGAGTACATGCCACAGGTCATGTCCGCGATCGCAATCGGATAGCGCATCGGGCCGCCGTCGGGCTCGCCCGTAAAGCTCATCACGCCAGCCTCAGCTTGCGCGAGAATGTCATAGCCCGGCCGGCCTGCTTTCGGTCCCGTAAAGCCGTAGCCGGTGATACTGCAGTAGATGAGGCGGGGATTTTTCCCGCACAGTGTTTCCACGTCGATCCCACGCTTCTTCAAGGAAGACAGGGAAGGCTGATTGCAAATAAAAATATCGGAAGCGGAGATCAACCTCCGCAGCGCTTCCGCTTCCCGCGGATGATCGTAATTCAACGCAACCGATCGCTTGTTACGGTTCGCTCCCAGAAAATAGGCAGATTCGCTGCCAACAAACGGCGGTCCCCAGCCTCGCGACTGGTCGCCCACTCCCGGCCGCTCGATTTTAATGACATCCGCGCCGAAATCCCCGAGCAGCATCGCGCAGTAAGGACCTGCAAGTGCTTCGCTCAACTCGACGACGCGGACATCATCCAAAATGTTTTTCGCGGACATGGTGCGTGATTATAGCCGACATCCGGGCCATTCCCGTTTCGGCACTGCCGATTCTCGGCACACCACTTCTGGGGCTCTTTTTTCTCCGCAACCTCCATCAAAATTTTGAATTCATTACAAAATCAAAATATCCTGGAAAAGTTTTCCATCACAAATCGTCCCAAACCTTACTTTTGTCTTGACACTTCTCTCAACCGGACGCTAGCCTACGGCCACTGATACAAGTGGGGGAAAGTCCTGGGGACTGTTAACATTTGTTCACATTCGCGGCTTCGCGTAAAGATTGTTTCCGCTGTGTGTGCCACGACCCTGCATCGAGTTTTTCCTTTGTTCGAGTGTTCTGGTCCTGCACAGTATTTGGAAGCACTAGCTGTGGAAACTTTTTTCGCCGCCACGTGTGATAACACATTTTGGGCCAGGGCCGCTCAATCGTCGTAAACAGGGGTCGTCGAAAGGGGTGTCACTCATGAGGTTCAGAATACTTTTGCTGCTGTTGGTATGTACGTTCGCGCTTAGCGTCGCTCCGGTTCTCTATGGGCAAGCGACTGGCAGTTTTTCGGGTACGGTCGTAGACAAATCAGGCTCAGCCATTTCAGGCGCCACTGTCACCGCCACTTCGCAAGGCACGAGCGTCTCCCGGCAGGCGAAAACGGACGAAGCCGGCCACTACCTCATCCCTTTGCTGCCGGTGTCGATCTTCACCGTGCGCGTCGAATTCCAGGGTTTTCAGACTGTAGAGAATAAGGACCTTCGGCTGCAGGTCGATGAGGCCCGCGTACTGGATTTTACGCTCGCGCCATCCACGGTCTCCTCAACGGTGGAAGTCAACGCGTCCGCGGTCGCGGTGGAAACGACGAATCCTACCCTCGGCCAGGTCATCACGGCTCAGCAGGTCGCGCAGCTTCCTCTCAACGGTCGCGATTTCGTCCAGCTCGCCACGCTCACCCCGGGCGCTACGGCAGAGACGAACCCCAATAGTTTTTTCACCTCCGCAGCCAGCAGTGAAGTCGCCGCGCGCGGCTCCTTCTCGCTGTCCGTCGGCGGCTCGCGTCCCAACAGCACCGATTGGATCATCGATGGTGTAGACAACAACGAATTGACGGCCGGTGGTATCGGGACTTTTTCTTCGATCGATGACATTCAGGAATTCAAGGTTTTGACGTACAACTACTCCGCCGAGTACGGCACTCGCGCCGGACCCACCGTGCTGGTCACTACAAAATCCGGCTCGAACGACTTCCACGGATCGCTGTTCGAGTTTTTGCGCAATACTTCGCTCGATGCCAAGAGCTTCTTTGCGACTTCGGCGGAAAAATTCAATCTAAACCAATTTGGAGGTTCCATCGGTGGACCGATTCGCAAGGGCAAAACTTTCTTCTTCGTCGATGGTGAGGAAAAGGAGCAGCTCCACGGCATTACCTTTACCGGATTAGTTCCAAGTGTGGCGATGCGGGCGAGTGCAACGCAGCCGTATGCGGATTTCACGGACGATCCGTTTGGCAAACCTGTAACGGGCACAGTGATGGTCGGGGGAAATCCCGTTACGGTGCCTGCCATTGTCAATCCGAATATGCTCGGAACTTCGACAAACCCCGCCGTCTTTCCAAATATCTATTTTCAATGCAATGGCGCGGGCAATCCCCTGCCGGCCGCCGCGAGCGGCAGCCAGGCACAGGGGACTCCGTGCGCCAAGATACCGGCCAGCCTGGTCAACAGCATCGGTGGGTCTCTGCTTAACTTGTACCCCCTGCCAAACGCCAACAATGCCGCCGCAGGATTCAACTTCGTGAGCGAGCCTATCCGCACGCTTTACGAAACCAAGTTTGACATCCGTGTGGACCACAACTTAACGGCCAACGACAATCTTTTCGCCCGTTTTAGCTATGACGACGCCGACTCCTACGTTCCTGGCGGCTTCTCCGGCGGATTTGCTGAGGCCAGCGCCTTCGGCAGCAACCAGGGCATTATCAATCACGCGCGCAACGTGGCCATCGGGGAAACCCACGTTTTTTCAGCCACAACCGTGAACCAGGCGAGCTTTGGTTACAACCGCATCTTCGACTACATCACCTCGCAGGGGACCGGGAGTTGCGCTTCCGCAAAACTCGGTATTCCAGGCGCGAACTTGGGCTGCTCCGGCCTTGGCAGCACCGCCACCTGCACCCCGGGCGCCTATAGTTGCGGCTTGGTCAGTACCTTGCTTGTGGGCGGCTACTGGTCTCTGGGTGATCGCGGCTACACTCCGTTCCAGGGTGGCACCAATATCTTTACGTTCGATGATTCCCTCGACTTAATTCGCGGGAAGCATGACTTCAAGGTCGGAATTGATATTCGCGCAAATCAGATGAACGTCGGTACCGAAGCCTTCCAAGATGGGTTCTGGATTCCTGGTGCGATTGGCACATTCTCGGGTTATAGCGACGCCGTCTCAAGTATTCCCGGCAACCCGGAGGCGGATCTTGCCCTTGGCTTAGTGGGAGTGTCGGAACACGACCAGACCTTCAACGGTCCTGTCACCGGCCGTCGCTGGAAAATCTTCCGCCCCTACGTCCAGGACGATTGGAGAATTAGGAGAGACCTCACACTCAATCTGGGCCTGGCGTGGGATCTCACCACCCCGATCAGTGAGGCCGATGGACGCATGGCGGACTTTGTCCCTGCGATCGGCGGCGCCGGCCAGCTTCTTGTCGCCAATAAGAACGGCGTGAGCTCGTCGGCCGGGATAAACAGGAATTGGTCGGCCCTCGAGCCGCGCATCGGCGCGGCTTGGAAGGTGATGGGCAGCGACAAGACCGTGCTCCGCGGCGGCTATGCCATCTTTCACGATTCGGCTTGGAGTCAGGGCGCACAAGGCCTTTGGCAGAACCCTCCCTTCTTTGCCGAGGGCGATAACTTTGGGTTGGCCCAAAATTCTGGGATACCGGGAGTTGGTTGCCCCACGCGCACCTCCTTCTGCGCCACCTTGCCTGGCGCTCCTGGGGTCACGGGAGTCACCACTTCCCAGGGCTTTCCCATTTTTAACACTCCGCCCGACCTTGCCACGTTCACGGGGACACTTTTTTTTCAACCCACAACCTTCAAACTCGGCATGGTTCAGCAATACAACGTGAACGTCGAGCGCCAAATTCCGGGGAATATTGTACTAACTGTGGGTTACGCCGGTTCGAAGGGACGCCACATCCTGGTCGCCGGCAATAACCTCAACACTCTGAATGGCCCGACAGCCTGCAAGGGCGGCAGTTACACCCTTGGTTGCAATCCGGGCGGAGCTCCGTACGTTACGCCATATAAGTTGCCCAATGGCAACGCCGTCTTGGAATTCGGTGATATCGGCAGAACTACCTACAACTCGCTGCAAATCAAAGCCGAGACCAAGACTCCCAGGTACGGCCTCTACGCGCTCATCTCCTACACCTATTCGCACACCTACGACAACGGATTAAGCGACGGTCTGGGCTCACTGCTGAGTGCCCCCTTCTTCCCGCTGCCCAATTGGCAGTCGCTCGATTGGTCTTTGTCGCAGATCAACCTTAACAACAGCTTCACCGCCAGCGTCATTTACGATTTGCCGTTCGGCAGGGGCAAGAAGTTTGGAAGTGACTGGAATAAGATGACCAACTCCCTGCTTGGAGGCTGGCAAGTGACGGTCATCGAAAAAATCACCTCCGGCTTCCCAGTCCCCCTTATCGATAGCGCCAACTCGTCCGGCGTCAGCTTTAACGCCGGCGGCAATGGCAATAACTTTAACCGTCCCGACCAGGTTGCTGGTTGCAGTCCCTACGCCGCCAACCACAGCAAACTTCAATGGATTAATTCTGCCTGCTTTGTCGCGCCGCCTGCTGGCCAACTCGGAAACGCGTCGCGTGTTCCGGTTGTCGGTCCCGATTTCGTCAACACCGACTTCTCCGTGATCAAACAATTCGCCCTGCCCTGGGAAAACATGGGGCTGAACTTCCGGGCGGAATTCTTCAACCTTTTCAACCATGCGCAATTCGGCATGCCCGTCAATGACATCAATGCCCTGGGCTTCGGCTCTGTCAACTCGACCGTAAACAACCCGCGCCTCGTCCAGTTCGGTCTGAAACTTACGTTCTAAACCGCGCCGGTTAACCGGCACTTCGAATCTCGATAAACCGGCCACCGTAACTTCGGTGAGACGGTCAGTCACTCTTCAGCTTCCTGCTCAGCTCAATAGAAAGCGATTTCTTTCATCGGATAGTGCCGCCGATTGCGGGTCCAGAGCTGCGCTTTATGAAGCGAAGCTGTCGCCGCGATTAAGGCGTCTCCCAACTCGACCTGGTGGCTCTTCGCATAGTCCCTCAAATAATCTCCTGCACGTTCGCCGATCTCGATGTCGATGGGGACGCATGTGACCACTGCGAACAGCGTCCTGAGTGTCTTCTGCTGATGCGGTCGCGCACCGTGCCACAGCTCGGCGACGGTCACTGGCGAACACAAAGGAGCGATGTCACTCCGGCTGAGCTCGTCCCAGCGCGCGAGGATGCCGTTGTCGCGGCCTCGCGAAACCTCGACCAGGATATCTGAATCAATCAGGACCGATTTCAAGACGCGATTCTCCGCAGTCGTTTCCCTTTCCGAAGCCGCCGCACATATTGCTCGGAATTAGGCAAATCTTCCCGGTCCCTGCACATGCCGACCAGCGCCTTCATGGCCTCCCTGCGGTCTGCCGCCGAGCGACCATATTTCTCTCGGACAGCCTGGCGAACCAGCTCAGAAATGGATGTCTTTCGTTGGCGTGCGCGAATGTGCAGCGCCTTCCAGATGTCTTCGTTCAAGTACAGTTGTGTCCGTTTCATGATGTATAGTATACATCACGCGAATCGATTCGCGTGATTTTCCCCCGTAAGTCGTGTAGAATTCGCACTTCGAAAAAAGGGAGCAGGGAATCTAATTGTTAGCTAGAATTGTCACTCAGACCTTCGTGCGTTACTCGCTCCTCATCCTCGTTCTAATCGGACTATTCACTTCCGTCGCTACCGCGCAGACCAAACGCAAGGTAATCATCGATCAGGACTGTGCAGGGCCTGGCGGCACAGACATGCAAGCCATCCTCACGCTCATCAATTCGCCAGATACCGATGTTCTGGGCATAACTGTTCTCACCGGGGACGCTTGGCGCGACGAGGAGGTACTGCACACACTGCGCCTGCTGGAAATAATCGGTCGCACGGACATCCCGGTTGTTCCCGGCGCGGTTTTTCCAGTTGTGAATTCCAAAGAATACATCGCCAAGTGGGAGACTTTCTACGGCCAGGTCGTTTATCAGGGCGCCTGGAATTTTGCTGGGCGCCACGCCGTCCACGGCCCGTACGAAATTCCGCCCATGCCAGAAGGCGCTCCCACAACCAAGGCCTCGACCGAAGACGCCGCCCATTTCATGCTTCGCATGGTTCATCAGTACCCGCATGAAGTCACCATCTACGCCGCCGGACCGATGACCGACCTTGGCGTGGCCATTGCTCTGGACCCGCACTTCTCTGAGCTTGCGAAGGAGTTGATTGTCATGGGCGGGAGCATGAATCCGCAAACCGACGACTCTGAATTTAACCTCAGCCCGCGCCGCGAATTTAACTTCTGGATGGATCCGGAAGCGTCACACGCTGTGCTCCATGCCCATTGGCCGCGCGTCGTTCTTACGACCGTGGACATTTCTGTCAAGACGCGCATGGAGAAAAGCCTCATCGAGCAGGTCGCAAAGAGCCCCACACCTGCGGCGCAGTACGTAGCAAAGTATGCGGAAGCGAATTATCTCTGGGATGAACTCGCCGCCGTCGCCTGGCTCGACCCAAGCTTTATCACCAAGTGGCAGAAGCTCTACGTCGATGTGGAAGTCGATCACGGCGCTTCTTACGGCGACACGCTGGCGTGGGCCCCGGGCCATCAACCCGGGATGGGCGAGGTCCTGGTTGACGTCCAGAAGGATCTTGATAAAGAGAAGTTTTATAGGGAGTACGTCGATCTACTCACTCGGCCGACGCCCCCGTCTCGCCTCACGCCAGGGAAGGTAAATTGATGTAAAAAAGTGGGACCCGCATTCCAGCCTGTCTCCCCGCATTCTCCCCGCGCAAAGCCTTGCAATCGGAGTGAAACGCACATAGCAACCAATCCTTTCTACTTGCTTGATTGAGCGTGGCGTTTCCCCGACAATTAAAGGTCAGTTGTTGCCCATTTTCCCCGCCGGGCTGCCGTCGCGTTTGCCAGCGGAGAAGCGAGAGAGATGTCCACGCACGCGAATTCAGTTAAACGATTTGTTGCCTATTTTTCCATGGAGATTGCACTTGAGAACGCTATGCCGAGCTACAGTGGCGGCTTGGGCGTGCTCGCGGGAGACACCATCCGCGCTGCCGCGGACCTTCGCCTCCCGATGGTGGCCGTATCTCTCCTCTACCGGAGGGGATTCTTTTCTCAGCATCTCTCTGACGACGGCACCCAAACAGAAGAGCCCGTCGTTTGGAAAGTTGAAGATTTTCTCAAGGAAGAAACGGCGCGCGTAACCGTACCTTTGGAAAATCGCCGCGTCGAACTGCGCTGTTGGCGCTATGACGTTAAAGGTGTGCGAGGCTTTGTAGTGCCGGTCTATTTTCTCGACGCCGATCTTCCTTGCAACGCGGAATGGGACCGCAACCTGACCGGTGGACTTTATGGCGGCGATTCTTATTACCGGTTGTGCCAGGAAGTCCTGCTGGGCGTCGGTGGTGTGCGCATGCTTCGCACGCTGGGGTATGAAGAGCTCACGCGCTATCACATGAACGAGGGCCACGCCGCCCTGCTCTCCCTGGAATTGCTTGGCGAGGAAGCGGTAAAGGCGGGGCGCACAGCCATCAATGGCGAAGACATCGAAAAAGTCCGGGCCAAGTGCATGTTCACCACGCACACGCCGGTGCCTGCCGGCCATGACCGCTTTCCGATCGAATATCTCACGCGTGTTTTTCCCCAGCAGAGTAAATTTTTCGATCTCAAGGACGCCGCCGTCGCCGAGCTTGTGAAGCGCTCTTTGCAAACCGAGCAGAACTATCCGGACTTGCTGGAAGCCGCGGCGCGCGGAGCCCATTTGAATATGACGTACCTGGCGCTCAGCCTCAGTACGTACGTCAACGGCGTTGCCAAGCAGCACGGCGTCACGTCTCGGCAGATGTTTCCGGAGGTTCCCATAGAGGCCATCACGAATGGCGTTCACGCAGTGACCTGGACCTCGCCTCCATTTCAACAACTCTTTGATCGCCAGATCGCGCAGTGGCGTGAAGACAACTACAGCTTGCGGAGCGCGCTCGGGCTTCCTCCGGAAGAGGTTTGGTCAGCGCATCTCATCGCCAAACACGAACTTCTGGAAACCGTGCGCAAAAAAACCGGTCTCAGTCTGGACGAAGAGGTTTTCACGATCGGTTTTGCGCGGCGCGCGACGGGATACAAACGCGCCGACCTGATCCTTTCGGACCTGGACCGCTTGCGCCAAATCGCCAAGAACGCGGGACATTTTCAGATCATCTATGCGGGCAAAGCGCATCCCAACGACGGCGGAGGCAAGGATATTATCCGGCGCATCTTCCAAGCTAAGAAGGCGCTGCGCAAAGCTGTTC
This sequence comes from Candidatus Acidiferrum sp., assembly GCA_036521695.1. GTDB lineage: Bacteria > Acidobacteriota > Terriglobia > Acidiferrales > UBA7541 > Acidiferrum. The sequence continues at coordinate 42,372 of DATDHE010000127.1, forward strand.
CCGTTGTTTTCCTCGACGAATACAATCTCGACCTCGGCGGCAAGATTACTTCTGGCGTCGATCTTTGGCTCAACACGCCGCAATTTCCTCTCGAAGCCTCGGGCACGAGCGGCATGAAATCGGCGCTCAACGGAGTTCCCAGCTTGAGCATTCTCGACGGCTGGTGGGTGGAAGGGCATATCGAGGGCGTCACCGGATGGTCGATCGGCGAGCCGAGGCGCACCATGGACCCGACGGACATTGCGACGGACAACAGCAAGGAAGCTGAATCGCTCTACTGGAAGCTAGAAAACATCATTCTCCCGATGTTTTACAAAGAGCCGAGGCTGTACATCCAAATCATGCAGCACGCCATTGCCATCAATGGCTCGTTCTTCAACACGCAGCGCATGGTGCAGCAGTACATCACGGACGCTTATCTGAGATAAGCGTTTTCGCCGAAATAATTTGGCTCACGAAGAAACGGGAGCCAAATCAGAACATAGAATTCACTATTGCTCAGCGGGTTTGGGAATTTGCTTGTCTCCGCGAAGTTCTTTCGCCATGTCCAAAATGTTGCGCCTCGCAAAGTAATCAAAGAAATTCCAGTTGCCGTACTTTTCTTTCAAGCCAGGGAGCACGGCGTTCACTAGCGCGTCGCCCATGAGGCCATCTTTGACCGGCTGAGCCATCATGGTGCGCAAGTCGTTGAGGTAACCGCCGAATTCCTGAACGTCGGATGCGTTGCCCACATCCCCGTGGCCGGGCACAAACATGGCCTTGGGCGCCTCCGCTGCCAGCTTTGCGTCGGTGGAGGTCCACTTGTCTGTCGTACCATCGATTAGATTTGGTAGTGTTTTCCTCCAGAAAAGATCTCCGCAGAAAACGACTTGAGCATCCGGAACGAAAACGACGGAATCGCCGCCGGTATGGCCGGGGTAATACCGCACCACGATTCGCCGCGATCCCAAATATAACTCGATGACGGAATCGTAGATGAGATTCGGTGCGACGAGTCCTTCGACCATGGCCTTCTGTTCCGGTTTGATGTCCTTGCCGAAAAATTTCAGATTTTCCGTATGAATCCATCCGCGAATATTTCTGTGGCCGATAATCACCGCACCGGTCTCGGCAAAAACGCCGTTGCCGGCGACATGATCGAGATGGTAATGCGTGTTGATTACGAATTTCACGGGAAGCTTGGTGAGCTTTTGGATTTCGGCGAGGAGTTGTTTCGCGGCGGCGGGATTCACGAACGTGTCGATCACCGCAACCCCATCGTCTCCAATCACGAACCCGGAGTTCGAGCCTGCGCCCCCTTTGGGTTCGTCGATCGCCGCATAGACGTTATTGCCGAGCGGCTTGATCGTGAAGGGGAGGGAAGATACGGGAGCAGTGGTTGTTTGTGCGTAGCTTGCGCCGGAGAAGAGTAGCAGAATCAGGGACACCCAGATCGTTTTTCGCATGGGTGGGTATCCTATCCCAACTTGGATTTGAAGCAAGCGGCTAATTCGGCACCGCGGATGGTTTCCACTCTTCCTGTCGAAGTCCGCGGCAATTTCTTCTCCGTGATCTCTGTGACCCCGGTGTTAAACAAAACTGTTGCCGCGCCGCATGCTGATGATTGGTTCAGCGGACACGGTGTTTGTAGACAGCCATGCCGACGGCCGCGTCCATGCCTATATTTTCGAGGGCGTTGATTTCGTCGCGGGTTTTTATACCGCCTGCGGCAATGATGGGGTGCGTTGTGGCGGCGCGGAGTTTGCGGAACCAGTCAAGGTTTGCGCCGGTCATTGTGCCTTCGCGGTCGACGTCCGTGCAGAGAAAAGCGGCGCAAAATGGTTCAAGTTGCATCATGACATTTTCTGGACGCAGAGAGAGTTTGCGGCGCCAGCCGTTGATCGTGATGTGGCCTTTGGCAGTGTCTAGCGCGATGACGATTCGAACTCCGGCTACCTTTTTCGTGAGCCGCCGGAGAAAGCGCGTATTGATCTTGCCGCTGCGAAAGGCGGCGCTGCCGATGATGATTTGCTCCGCGCCCCACCTAGCAATTTCCTCGGCACGCGCGATGATTCGAATGCCGCCGCCGATGCGTACTTTGAATTTGTAGCGTTTACGCGCTTCGAGGCAGAGTTCGCGGGCCAGCGCGTTGTTGTCGCCAGTGCCGATCGCCGCGTCGAGGTCGATGAGATGCAACCACGCGTAAGATTTGAATTTTTCGAGTAGGCCGAACACATCGGCCTCGGCGAGTTCGCGTTTGCGACCGTGGATGAGCTGCACGGCTTGTCCCCCTTGCAGATCGATGCAGGGAATCAGCACGGCAGACGGACCTCGATGTTGCGCGCCGCCAGATACTGCTTGAGCTCGCGGATGGATTGCACGTTGTCGTGAAAGATGGAGGCAGCGAGAGCGGCGTCGGCCGCGCCTTCGGAAAAGATTTGCGCAAAATGCTCGGGTAGTTTTGCTCCACCGGAAGCGATAACGGGAACGGACACGGCGTTAGAGATGGCGGCTGTGAGAGGCGTGTCGAAACCGAGTTGCGTGCCGTCGCGATCGACGGAAGTAAGGAGGATTTCGCCGGCGCCGAGTTCAACACCTTGTTGCGCCCATGCGAGCGCGTCGCGATTTGCAGAGTCGCGGCCGCCGCGCACCATTACATCCCAGTGGTCGCCGACACGTTTTGCGTCAATGGCCAGTACAACGGCTTGCGCGCCGAATTCTCGCGAGAGTTCGGAGATAAGTTCGGGACGCGCGACCGCGGCGGTATTCACGGTAACTTTGTCCGTTCCGGCGCGTACGACGGCACGCGCGTCGTCGATCGATCGAATCCCGCCGCCTGCGGTAAGTGGAATAGCGAGCTCCTCGGCAACGCGGCGAATGGTTTCGAGAAACGTGGGACGGCGGTCGCGGGACGCGGCGACGTCCAGAACGACGAGTTCATCCGCGCCCTCCGCGTTGTAGCGCACCGCGAGAGCAACGGGATCGCCCGCATCACGCAGGCCCACGAAATTCACGCCTTTGACGACGCGAGAACCGTCTGTGTCGAGGCACGGAATGATGCGGTGTGCGAGACTCATGAGTAATCTTCGCAGACCGCTAAAAAGTTTTGGAGAAGGCGCGCGCCTGCATCGCCGCTTTTCTCCGGGTGGAATTGCACGGCGAAGATATTTTGCTTTTCGATGACGGCGGCGAAATCTGCGCCGTGGTTGCAAAGAGCAACTGCTTCTCCATTGGCGTTGGTGGCGGCGAAGGAATGGGCAAAATAAAAATACGCGTCTGTGGAGATTCCCTCGAGAAGACGCGAAGGGCGAACGAGCTTGAGCTGGTTCCATCCCATGTGGGGGAGCTTGACGGTGGGAGGAAGCGAACGCACGGAACCAGAGAAGAGCTTGAAGCCAGTGAGTTCGGGGGCCTCGTCGCTGGTTTCGTAAAGAGCTTGCAGGCCGAGGCAGACGCCGAGAAAGGGAACGCCACGTTGAATGGCATCGAGGAGAGGCGCGCGGAGAGCACGCTCGTCGAATGCGCGCATTAGCGCAGCGTAGTGGCCGACGCCTGGGAGCAGCAGCGCTTGTACCTTTGCGATGCCCTCCGGCGAACTGGAGCGCTGGCTCGCAGCACCGAGACGATGGAGCGCGCGCTCGACGCTCGTGACGTTGCCTGCGCCATAATCGATGAGCGCGACTTTCATAAAAGGCCCTTCGTGCTGGGAAGAACGCTGCGGAGGCGTTTATCGCGCGAGACCGCGAAACGAAGCGCGCATGCGAAGGCTTTGAACATGGCTTCGACTTGATGATGAGAGGAGCGGCCGTAAAGCGCGCGCAAATGGACATTGGCACGCGCGGCCTGCGCGAACCCCTGAAAAAAATCTTCGGTTAACTCCGTTTGGAAATCGCCGACGCACTTCGCGGAGATTTTCGCATTGACGACGCAATAAGGCCGCCCGCCGAGATCGACTGCTGCCGCGGCAAGCGTTTCGTCCATTGGCATCAAAAAATATCCCGCGCGAAGGATGCCACGTTTTGAGCCGAGGGCTTTCAGGACAGCCTCACCGAGCGCGATGCCGACATCTTCGGCGGTGTGGTGCTGGTCGACGTCAAGGTCGCCTTTCGCGCTGATTTCCAGATCGAAGGCGCCGTGACGCGCAATAAGATCCAGCATGTGATCGAAAAAGCGAATGCCAGTGGCGATGCGCGCCTTTCCCCGGCCATCAAGATTCAGTTTCAGCCGGATGTCGGTTTCGTTAGTTTTGCGATGAATGTTGACGATGCGTCTCATGCGATTACCGGTGACGCTTGATGAGTTTCAGCAAGCGCTCCATTTCTTTTTGTGTGCCGATGCTGACGCGAACCATGCCGGCTCCGATATCTTTCGCCCGATCTCGAAGCAGAACACCTTCCGTCTGCAGTTTTCGGCAAAGTTCGGAGCCGCCTGGGCCGAAATCGGCCAGAAGAAAATTCCCAGCGCTCGAATACGTCTTAACGTTCAGATCGTGGAGCTCCTTTTCGAACCAGCCTCGCGTTCGCAAGATATTTTTCACGTAGCCCTTCATTGTTTTAGGATCTCCGACGGCCGCTTCCGCAGCCGCCAGCGCGGCTACGTTTACAGGGAAGGGCGCCGTAGCGCGGCGAAGGATCGCCAGAGATTCAGCGCAGGCGATGACGGCGCCGAGGCGAAGGCCCGCGAGCCCTGCGGCTTTGGAAAAGGTGCGCGCCACAAAGAGCTGAGGGCACTGGTTGATCCATGGAATGACCGTGAGACCAGAAAACTCGGCGTAGGCTTCATCGACAACGACGGCAGTGTGAGTGGCGGCCTTCAGAATCGTTTCGATGGTATCTTTTTGTAGCAGTGTCCCCGTGGGATTGTTGGGATTGCAGATAAACAACGCGCGCGGATGAGAAGCGAGCGCCCGGACGACCCCGTCGAGGGGGAATTCCATCGCGGCTCCGTAGCACTCCACTTCGATTTTCGCTCCTGCAACTTCGCCCCAGTAGCGATACATTGGAAAAGTTGGCTCGCAGATGACGACACTGGTACCGGCATCGACGAAGGCGTCAAAAAAGAGTCGGAGCGCATCATCGCCGCCGTTGGTTATGAGAAGTTCTTCAGGTGCCACTTGAAAATGACGCGCGAGACGACGAGTGCCACGCTCATATTCGGGATACATCGAGAGAAGCTTCGGTGTGAGTTTCGCCAAAGCTCGCCGAACGGCCAGCGAGCAGCCGGCAGTATTTTCGTTGAAGTCGAGCCGAAGTTTGTCGGCTCGGCCCTCGCCCGGCGGTTCGTAAGTGCGGCGATCAAGAATTGCTTGTCGAACAGGGAGTTCCGGTTTCATTTGTGGACCTTCATCTGCGCACTTCGACAGCGTTGGCGTGGGCGAGCAAGCCTTCCGCCTGCGCCAATCTTACCGCGTCGTTAGCGAGACGTTTGAATCCGTGGCGTTCGACAGTTTGAACGCTGATGCACTTCACAAAATCCGCGGCCGAGAGACCTCCACGCATGCGCGCCCAACCGCCGGTCGGCAAAACGTGATTGCTGCCGCTAATGTAGTCGCCCAGAGGCTGTGCGCCCCAAGGGCCGAAGAAGATTGTGCCCGCAGCGGTGATTTTCTTGAGCAGAGCGTCAGGATGGTCCGGAAGGCTCAGATGTTCCGGCGCGAAGCGGTTTGAAAAAACGCACGCGGCTTCGATCGAAGGCGCAATTAATATCACCCCAGTCTTGCTCATGGACGTTTGAGCCGGATTGTTCGCCGGCAACTGTGCTAATTGCGCTGCGACCTCTTGCTGTACCTCGCGAGCCAGTTTGGCGCTTGTAGTTACAAGGAAACTTCCAGCATCGGGAGCGTGCTCTGCTTGAGCGAGCAGATCAGCCGCTATCCATTTCGGATTGCCTTTTGCCGCGGGGACAATCGCTTCCGTTGGGCCTGCGGGAAGATCAATAGCGCAGTCGCTGCTGACAAGCTGTTTAGCGGCGGTCACAAATCGGTTGCCGGGACCGAAAATTTTGTCTACGCGGGGAACACTGTTTGTGCCGTAGGCGAGCGCTGCTATCGCTTGCGCGCCGCCGATGCGGGCAATTTGCGTTATGCCAAGCAATCTTGCAGCGGTGAGCAGTTCTGTGTTGGGATTGGGGCAAACGACCGTGATGCGCTTCACGCCAGCCACGCCAGCGGGGACGACGGTCATCAGCAGCGTCGAGACCAGAGCGAAGCGTCCGCCGGGAATGTAGCAGCCGATGGCGTCGATGGGACGCACGAGTTGAGAAATGGTTACGCCAGGCTCGACTGCTAGAGACCAGGCACGCGGCAATAGTTTTTCGGCGACACGTCGAATGTTTTTTTCTGCGTGGCGGATGGCGCGGAAGAAATCCGAACTGACTTGTTTGCGCGCGGCGTTGATTCCGTGTTGAGAGACCCAGACGCCGCCGCGTTCGAGGTCGACTCCATCGAGTTTTTTCGCCCAGGCCGAGAGCGCCGCATCGCCGCGTTTGCGAACGTCGGTGATGATGTTTGCGGAAATGCGCTCGGCTTCGCGGTCGCGCTCGTGGCGAGCACGAAGGAGATTTTTCTCCACGGCGGGACTGAGTTTCAGGATGCGCATCACAGCACGATCTTGTTCAAGGGATATTCGACGATGCCCTGCGCTTTGGCGGCTTTGAGTTTCGGCAAGATTTGACGGACTACGGCCTCTTCGACGATGGTGTTGATGGCGACCCAATCAGGATCGCTGAGAGCGGAGATTGTGGGCTTTTTCAGAGCTGGCAACACACCGAGAACGGCGGACAGATCGTCATGGTGAACGTTGAGCAGCAAGCCTACTTTGCTGGCCGCAGCGATCGCGCCTTGTAGCATGAGGATGAGGTTTTCAGCTTTCTCGCGTTTCCACGGCTCCGTGGCGGCATTTCGATTCATGATGAAAACAGTAGCGGATTCCAGAACCGTATCCACGATGCGAAGCCGATTTGCGCGCAAAGAGGAGCCGGTCTCGGTGACCTCCACAATCGCGTCTGCGAGCTGCGGAACTTTGACTTCGGTCGCGCCCCAGGAAAATTCCACGCGAGCTTTCACGCCGTGACGGGCAAGATATTTTTCGGTGATTTGGACAACCTCGGTGGCGATGGTTTTGCCTTCGAGATCGCGGATACCGCGCATCGCGGAGTCCTCGGGAACGGCTAGGACCCAGCGTACGCGAGCTAGGCGCTGCTTGGCGTATACGAGTTCAGAAAGTTCGTCAACAGCCGCGCCGGTTTCGACGACCCAGTCGTGCCCGGTGATTCCCGCGTCGAGCGCCCCGGTTTCGACGTAGCGTGCCATTTCTTGCGCACGAACCATGAGGCATTCGATTTCAGGATCGTCGATGGTGGGGACGTAACTACGCGAGCTGAGTGTGATTTTCCACCCTGCCCGAGCAAAAAGCTCGAGCGTCGCGTCCTGCAAGCTGCCTTTGGGAATCCCGAGCTTCAGACAGCTCATGTTTTCTTCTCCTGCTTCTGCCGGCCGTAAACAGTTTCCGGGGCAAACGTGCGCTCTTCGGTGATTTTCGCCGTGCCATCACCTTCCAGTTTGCGGAAAAAGCAACTGCGAAAACCTTCGTGGCACACGCCGGGTCCAACTGCTTCGACGCGGACGAGCAGAGCATCTGCGTCGCAATCGACGCGGAGTTCGCGGACTCTGAGAACGTGTCCGCTCGACTCACCCTTTTTCCAGAGCTTGTTGTGCGAGCGGCTGAAAAAGACGACTTCGCCGGAACGCTTGGTTTCGGCCAGTGAGACGGAGCTTATAAAGCCAAGCATTAGGACCTCGCCGGATAGGTGGTCCTGAATAATGGCGGGAACTAACCCGCCTGCTTTGTCGAAGTCGATGTTCACGGATTCCAAGTGCTTACCTCCCAAAACTAACCGCCGAAAAACAAAAAACCCGCTGGGGCTTGCTGCGCCAGCGGGCCGATGAGTGCTTTGTGGTGCGAAACTCTATGCACACCTCATCGGGCGCGGCCTGTGGCCGTGATGATCATGGTGGTGGCCATGTACCCGAGAGTTCATCGTTAGAAATTAAAGAAAATCGTGTTCGGTGTCAACAACGGCTTTTTTCTTGTGGGGTTGCGGCATTCTCGGAGTGGGTTGGATGAGCCTGAGGACAGGGGAGAAGCCTTAGTTCCGGCTGGCTGAGGGTGAAGCTCCTCCAGCGTTAAAGTTCATGCTCATCTGCAGATGAACGGCAACGCCGGTCTTGCCGTTATCGAGCTTTTCCACGCGAACCACTTGTGCGACATACTCACAGTTCATGGGATCGTGGGGTGAGGAGTAAGGAAAGGTCACGAAAACGCGCATGCCAGGATAGTAGGACTTTTGGCGCGTAGTGAAATAGATGCCGCTCTTTGAGACGTTTACACTGATGGGGAGGTCTTCAAAGTGATCATCGCGAGGCTCTGAAGGGCGGACGCGAAGTGGCCGTGAAATCTTCGCTCTGCGGGCTACGCGCTTTTCGGAGACAGACTTTTGAAACTTTTCTGGCATTGCAGCTTTCAGGTTAGAATCTGTGTGTTCAGAGTCGATCCGCGGTCTGGGCTGAATCGTGTGCCTAGTCAGCGAATCTAACAGCTTTAGTGAGCAAGGCAAAGGCCAAATAGGGAGAGAGCAGGGAACCGTCATGGACGAAAAGATCCGCAAGGACGAGGCCGCTTGGAAGAAGCAACTCACGTCGAATCAATACTATGTGACGCGCCAGAAGGGGACAGAGCCGCCATTTTCAGGGGAATACGAGGACACGGACACGCCTGGGGTATATAAGTGCGTCTGCTGTGGCCAGCCGTTGTTTCGTTCTGATACCAAGTACCACTCGGGCTCCGGGTGGCCGAGCTTCTACGCCCCGGCGAATGAGGAGGCTGTCGAAACCGAGACCGACGCCAGCCACGGCATGGCTCGCACGGAGATCAAGTGCAGCCGCTGCGACGCGCACCTGGGGCATGTCTTCGACGATGGCCCAAATCCGACGGGGTTGCGCTACTGCGTCAACTCCGTATCCTTGGAATTAGACGAAGAGGAAAAAAACTAAAAAGCGCCGCGGCTGGGCCGGAGCGCTTCTCAGATTTTTACGCTCTCAGGAGAAAACCGAAAATTACGCGGCAGGACAGGTGCAGGCCACGAGCTCCGCTACGGGATCGCTCTCGCGGTCCCAAACGCCAAGCAGCATCACTTTCGTTCCCGTAGGATATTTGAAAACGTAATAAATACTTGAACGCCCTTCGACTTCAAAGAAGCCGGGCCGCCGCGGATCTGGCCGCGAAGGTGCACCGAACTGAAGCAGCATACGCAATTCAGCGATCTGCTCCTGCGAATGATTTCGCAGGTCTTCCACGAGGGGCGGGTGTTTCGTAATTGTCATAATCATGTTCAATCTCCGCCACATTCAGCTTATCGTTGTCCTCACATGTTAAGACGAAAAAAGGTGGGAAAAGTTTCATGGGCGGCAACTTCTTTTAAAAAATGTTTCGAGGCGACTAGGGGCGATAGTAGAGAAATCCGCGAATTTGGCTGCATTTTGGGGCGAAAACGGGCATTTGAGGGTGGTCCATATTGGCTCTCCGTCCGTTCCCTCTTCGGCGCGCGAGGGGGTTTGACGAGCGGCGCGAGCAAGCGTGACATCGATATCGGACGAGTTCAGAGATTCCTCAATTGGCTAAATTTCTTGTAATAAACGCAGCGTTACTATCTATAGCGATACTTGCGCGAGTGGCGCTTCCCTGCGATAGTGAACGCAGTGACCTACCAACCTAATCAGGGATGGCCTCTGTGACCAAAACTCCGACGAAAAAATCCCCAAAGAAAGAGAAAACTAATTTTGGCAAGGACAAGCGGCGCAAACATCACCATTTTCTGGTGACCGTTTACTATGCCGACGGGGAGAAGTTCGGCCGCGTGTATACCGACAAAGATAAAGCGGATCGCTTCGCCGACCGGCAGAAACGTTCTCCAGTAGTGAAGTCCGCGCGCGTTACGATGGTTTCCTGAAAAGGAAACTTCGAGATTTTGTCGATGATGAAAGGGAAGCCACGGAAGGCTTGTCGCTGCCGCGCGGGCATGTTATAAAAAGAACTGTCAGTTGAGCGGCCTTAGTATAGTGGTAGTACGGAACCTTGCCAAGGTTCAGGTGTCGGTTCGATTCCGATAGGCCGCTCCAATCTTTTCAAGCAGTTACGCCGCCGCCTCGTTTTCCATATTTTCCATTTGCACTACAGAACTTCGATTCTTCATGGAAAACGCAGCTTCGACTTGCTCGTCGGGAATCCGACCGGAATAGAGCCTCGTCATCGCAGCAGAGGTATGACCCATCTGTTGTCGGACGACAGCAGGAACAATCCCAGCAAGCTCCCAACGGCGGTTGCAGCCCCTTCTGAAGGCGTGCAGCCCTTGTCGTTCGCCAAAACTCCATCGGCCTTTGAATTCAACAGCTTGCTCATTGAAATCCACACGTGCCTTGCGGTAGTTCAAGGCAATGTTTCGCACATTCCGGCTCCTTCTGACAACCGTTTTCCGTGCATTTCGATCGCGCCGCAACCTCCTGCTCGAAAACCTGGTCCTCCGACAGCAGCTCGCCGCCCTGAAACGGAAGCATCCGCGACCACATCTGCCAGCTCTCGATAAATTGTTGTGGGTATTGATTCGTCGGCTCTGGTCGAATTGGAAAGAGGCCCTTATCATTGTCAACCCCGAGACGGTTGTCGCCTGGCATCGTGCCGGATTCAAGCTCTACTGGCGGGCGATCTCAAAGGCGCGACGTGTAGTCGGCAGAAGACACATTTCCCAGGAAGCGCGCGACCTCATCTTCCGTATGTCATCGAAAACCGGGCATGGGGCGCGCCGCGTATTCACGGGGAACTCTTGATGCTTGGATTCGACATCTCCGAACGAACTATTTCCCGATGGATGAAGCAAGCGCCGAGAGGTCTTGACCAGGCCAAGCACTGGCTGGCCTTCCTTCGCAACCATCGGGAAGCGATTGCGGCCATGGATTTCTTCACGGTGCCAACGATCACGTTCGGCGTGCTCTACTGCTTCTTTGTGATCGCGCATGATCGACGGCAAATTCTTCATATCAACGTCACACGGCATCCTTCGAGCGCCTGGATTATTCAGCAACTTCGCGAGGCATTTCCATACTCTGCAGCCTCACGCTTTTTGATCTTTGATCGTGACGGCAAGTTTGGATTTGAGGTTCCGATCGCCATCCGGGCAATCGGGATCCAGCCCATCCGAACGTCGATTCGAAGTCCCTGGCAGAACGGAGTGGCGGAGCGCTGGGTTGAAAGCTGCCGTCGGGATTTGCTGGACCACGTGATCGCGGTGAACGAAGCACATCTAAAGCGCCTGCTCACTGAATACGTCGACTATTACCACGAAGATCGAACGCATCTCGGCCTGGACAAGCAAACGCCGCATGGCCGCAGTCGGTCAGCGAGTTCGAATCGCGTGATCGCATTCCCACGGCTCGGCGGGTTGCACCATCGATACGACCGAACCGCATGAACTGTTCAGCCGACTGCTTGTTCTCAGCAGGGCAATTTCGTCTCAACGCTTCCGATTTAGGCTTCGTACGAGAAAATCCACGCACTGAACCTGCTTCATAGAAGAATTCGCCCCTCGCAAATCCCGAGAGAAATCTGCCCATCTGCCCACGGATTGAGTTTTGGCGAACTACAACTGGCCACTTTGTCGGTTTTATAGGTTTCATCGTTTGACTTTTCTGTAAGTTCAGAACTCCTGACATGGTTAGTCGGGAAGGTGTCCGCTTTTTGCCTCCGGATGAGAGGGCGTGACCGAATAACGCATGCGAAGCTGAGTACCCGGGAACAGCGTGTTTGTCTTGTTGAGCACGTCGCAAAGAGTTTCGAGAACTCGTGATCGATGTGGCGAACTGAGAGGGGCCAACGTGATTCGAAGTTGGTCAACCGTAGGCTCGATGTCCGCCGTGTCCTGCAGCACCGTCTGAATGAAAGTACGCCCTTCATCTTCCACTCGTTTATATTCGGGGCGAATCAACTCAACCAGATCACTTTCTATTTGGTAGGCGACCATTTTCAAGACGTTGGTCAGATGCTTGCGTTCGGTGGATAGCTTCACCGCCTCTTGGCCCTTTCGGGCATCTGCAAGCAGCACGCGAGCAGGAAGAGATTCACACCGAACCTTGAGTTTCTTGATGCGATCTGTGGTTTTATCAATCTTCTTTCGGATTACCTCTTCCGCAATCTCGAAGCGAACCACTGTGCGAGTACGCCCCTGAACATAATCGATTGCTGTTGCCCCATAGCTCTGCCGCAGTTTCCTGAGATGAACCCGAGCAGTGTGGATCTCTTTCTCGACGGCTTTCCGAGCCGGGTTGGGGACGGAACGGTTGGGGTCATCGGGTTCGACCTGATAATCCACGAGCGCATCGATTAGATATTCCTCCCGCAGGTACTTGAAGAAATTCTCCTGGCGCCAACGCTCGAACATGCGATGCGCAACGACGATAGCCCGCAGATCCCAGCGACTCGTCACCATCGGCGTCTGATGACCGGTCTCTGTCAGGCGAGTCACCTGACGGAGTCGAAGCTTTCCCTTCAGAAAGCGGACGGGTTGGTCATGGAGAAGGTATTCCACTCGCCGACCGTCCAACCTTGCCCTCTGCCAAGTGAACCTCTTTTCAGTGATGTGACGAGTACGACCTTTGCGATAGGTCAAGACGTCAAAGCCCATGCTCAGCAGGTCCCGAAACAGTTTGGGACTCCAGCCGCCGCGGTCAAAGACAACGGTGGAGTGCCGGTGCGGCCCCAGGAGTTCGCGTACTTCGCGCAGCACAGGCATAAGCATACGGGTCATTCCGGCGTTCGCATCGGCAGTGACCACGAACAAGGGATCGCCGCGCTGATCGTTGACCCAATAATCGGTACTTGCGGGTGCGGCGAGATGCATGCGCGTCACATAGGCCTTCGGAATCGTGTGTTTGCCGTGGTAGGCCCGAACATGGCCATCAATATAGAGGAACCCCAGC
>DATDHE010000128.1:0-5973 GCA_036521695.1 Candidatus Acidiferrum sp.
GTGCTTCGGTAGCCGGATCTCCTCACGCCGTTCCGGGAAGCGATGGAGTGACACGGCGGGACTTCCTCAACGAGATCACCATGGGAGCTCTTGGCATTGCCGGGCTTGGTTCCGTTGCCGTGAGCTATCAATATTTCTCGCCCAATGTTTTGTTCGAGCCTTCCACCACTTTCCGCGCCGGCAATCCTGATCTTTATCCCGTGCATTCGGTCACGTTTCTTCAGGACCAGCAGGTTTACATTGTGCGCATGCCTGAAGGCTTCTACGCCGTCTCCGCTGTTTGCACGCACCTCGGCTGCATTACGCAATGGAAACCGGATGCGGACATGATTGCCTGCCCGTGTCACGGCAGCAAGTTCAAGCCCGACGGCATAAAAATCGAAGGACCGGCTCCTCGCCCGCTTCCCCACTTTGCAATCTCGCTTACCACCGATGGCGAATTGCTCGTGGACAAGCTGCAGATCATCAAGCCTTTGCAGATTTTGAAAGTCTGAGGAACGATGGCCACGACCCTTCACTCCGCGCTCCGAAGCCTTCGCGAAACGAAAGTGTGGAAGTCCGTCTCCCGCCGCGGTCCGGCCAATACCAATCGCACGCGCGGCCTGGCTGTTTTCGGCAATCTCTTTCTGCATTGGCTGCCGGTCAAGGTTCGCGAAAAATCGCTTCGCATCCGCGCTTCTTACTATCTCGGATCGATCTCATTCCTCCTTTTTATCGTTCTGTTTGTCACAGGAATTTTGCTGATGTTTTATTACCATCCCGCCGCACCGCACGCGTATCGCGACATGAAAGACCTACGGTTCGTCGTCTCCAACGGAGTGTTCCTTCGTAATCTTCACCGTCTTGCCGCGCACCTAATGGTCTTCGCAGTGTTCTGGCACATGTTCCATGTTTTCTACCGCGGAGGCTACAAACCTCCTCACGAATTCAATTGGGTGGTCGGCGTGGTGCTTCTTCTGGTGACGCTATTCCTCAGCTACACCGGCTATCTCTTGCCCTGGGACCAGCTCGCGTTTTGGGCCGTTACCGTCGGCACCAACATCATTTCCGCAATGCCTTTCATCGGCAAGAAAGTGCGTTTCCTGCTGCTTGGCGGCAACATCGTTGGGGACAACGCTCTCTTGCGCTTTTACGTCCTTCACGTGGTCATTCTTCCGCTGGTGGCGTTCGTGTTGATCGGTATTCATTTCTGGCGCGTGCAGAAAGACGGCGGTTTGACCGTCAAGCCCAAGGACGAAGATGGACAAGAATAAGATCGAAACCGGGTTCAGCTCGGACGCGAAGAAAGACCCGCGGCGCGTCGTCTTCGTTACCAAAAAGACTTCGGCGAAGGTAGTCGGCGAGCGCGGACCGCAGTTGATGACCTTTCCGCACCTGCTGATCCGCGAGGCGATTGCGTTCCAGATATTGGTGATTGCCATGGTGATCGTGGCGCTTTTCTGGGATGCGCCGCTCGAACAGCTCGCCAATCCTCTGCTCACACCCAATCCGGCCAAGGCACCGTGGTATTTTCTTGGTCTCCAGGAATTGCTGCACTTCTTTCCACCGTTTGTCGCAGGCATCTTGATTCCGACGCTGGTCGTCATTGCGCTCATCGTTATTCCGTATTTCAACGTGAACATCGAAGGCAGGGCTCTCTGGGCATATCAACCTGCGCAACATCTCCGAACCATTTTGATCGTCAGTCTCATCCTGCTTGGGTTTCTCGCCGTGTTTCATGCGTGGACGATTTTCGTACCTACCGCGCTCGTGGCCACGCTCCTGGTTCTCTCTTATACCGGCAGAGAAGCGACGAAGGGTTGGCTGCATTCCTTGGGAAGCAAGCCGCTCTCCTGGTGGATCATGACTTGGTTCATTGCCGTTGCCATTTGCCTGACCGTCGTGGGCACATTCTTCCGTGGCCCGGGGTGGTCCTGGGTGTGGCCGTGGGGTGCCTATGCCGTCTGAGGAGATGGGCAAGGTCACCGACCGCATGCGCTTCGTCTTTGCGGTTTCCAGCCTGATCTTCCTCGCGGTGCTGGCCATTTCTCCGTTCAAGGATTACCGCGGAGAGTGGAAGCAGTACAAGCGTTCCTATCTTCGTTTTGCGCAGAGCCGCCCGGATACCAAGCGGCTGACCGCAGATTACAGTCCGGACATCGATCAGATTTGGATTCCCGGAATGAATGTGGTGGACCGCTGCACCACGTGCCATCAAGGCATCACACAGCCCGGCCTCGCAGATAAATCCGTTCAACAGCCCGTCCGCGCCCATCCGCCGATTCCGCACAACGTGCGCGAATGGGGCTGCACCATTTGCCACCGCGGCCAAGGCCCTGCCACGGAAGTTGCTGAAGCTCACGAGTCCACTCTCGCGTGGGAGCAGCCGGCGTTGCCCACTCACTTCATTCAATCCTCCTGCGGGACGTGCCATCTTTCCGATCTCCCACAAACGCCCCAGCTCACGCGTGGCCGCCAACTCCTCGGGCAGTTGAATTGCGAAGGTTGCCACAAGCTGGAGGGCATCGAGCGGCCCGCTATGCTCGGCCCGGACCTTTCCAGCATCGGTACAAAAGTCAGCCGCGAGTGGATTTACAAATGGCTCAAGGAACCGCGAACGATTGTTGACAAGGACGGCAACGTCACCGTCAACGGCTACGAAACTGAGGAACAGCCACGCATGCCGAAGTTCCGGCTATCCGAAGAGGAGCTCCGCGCATTCTCCGCATACCTCAGCGTTCAAAAGGCAAAACCCCTTCCGTCGTACAAAATCTCTCCTGCCGTCCTTGCGGTGTGGGGCAAGAATCCGGAGTTGATTTCTCAAGGCGAACTCCGCTTTCGCCAGATGTTCTGTTCGACGTGCCACTCGTTGGCCGTCACCCGTGCAGGCGAAACAAAACTGATCGGCGGTGACATCGGCCCCGAACTCACGAAAGTTGGAAGTAAGGTCAATCCTGATTGGCTCACCGCTTGGCTTCGCGATCCCGAGGCGTACTTGCCGCATACACACATGCCGAAATACGGCTGGTCCGACGAAGATCTCTACAAAGTCACGCAGTACATCACGACAAAACTCGTTGATTCCGACTTGCTGACAAACGTCCCAAAGCTCGATCTTCCAACCGACCAAGAAATCCAACTAGGCCGCCGGTTGTTCACCGAGAAAGGCTGTGCGAGCTGCCACGCCATCGAAGGTGTGACCCCGCAAAAAGACTTTGGACCAGATCTGAGTGCGGTCGGTGCTAAGAACGCTTCCGAACTGGAATTTGGTGCGGCTAAGATTCCTCACAATTTGGTCTCTTACATTCAGTCCAAGTTGCAAGATCCCGTTTCTGTCAATCCAGCCGCTCGCATGCCGCAATACAATTGGAACCAAGCCGACCTCGACGCCATTACCACAGCGTTGCTGAGCCAGAAGGGCGCGCCCGCGACCAGCGCGTTACAGAATCTCGTTGTTCCGCGCAAGGAAGCAATTTTCCATCCGACCGGCTCATTTGCTGAAGTCTATGAGCGGTACAAATGCTACTCCTGCCACAAATTCAATGGTTACGGCGGCGACCTCGCGCCCGACCTCACTTACGAAGGCAGCCGCGCACAGCGCCCGTGGCTCGTGGAGTTTCTGAAGAATCCGCAAACGCTCCGCCCGACACTGATTCTTCGCATGCCGCAATTGAACATGAGCGACAAGGACGCCGCCACGCTCGCCGATTATCTTTCCATGGTGATGCAACATCCCGCGGTTAACCCCGCAGCCACCGATAGCAGGCAATTTACGCCCGCGCTTGCGGCGCTCGGTAAGCAACTCTATGAACTGAAATATCAGTGCCAGTCCTGCCATACCATCGGCGCCACCGGCGGATACGTCGGCCCGAACCTAAACAACGCCGGCGGCTGGCTGACGCCCGCCTGGATCGAAGCCTGGCTGAAAAACCCGCAGGCCTTGGTTCCAGACACTATCGAACCTCGCCGGAATTTCACGGACGAGGAAGTAAACGCCTTGACCGCTTACCTTATGACTTTGAGAGCCGGCATCAAGCCGCAAAAATCCGCGAACGCATCCGGGCCTCGCACTTCGGCGCAGGGAGCAGGACGATGAAACTTCGCGCCTGGATCAGTTCTCTCGCGTTGCTCGCTCTCGTCTGTGTGTCCGGTTGCCGCAAGCACGCGGGAACCTCCAAAACCGATCCCCTCCTAGCTTCGTATGATTCAGAGCCTGATTGGACCGATTCCTCGAAAATCATTCCACTCGGCTACGAGCAGGCCCAGGGCAAACGTATCTTTTACCAGCAGTGCGTGTGGTGCCACGCCGACGCCACGCCGGCTGGCCCGTCGAACCGCTCGAACCTTGCACCGGTTCCGCCCTTGCTCAACGATGGCGCCACGCTAAACGTCGAAAGCGATGAGTACGTGCAAAACGTCATCACTCTTGGTGGCAGCGCGATGGGTAAGTCGGCCATGATGCCGCCGTACGGCCGCATGCTTACCAAGGAAGAGATTCATTCCGTTATTGCCTTCACGCGCGCGATCGCGCAGCCGTCTTACCAGCCTCCCGGGCGGCCAGGATCGCAATACTCCGATAGATAGGAGACACTCTTCCTCAAGCCATGAAATCCATGTGTTCGACAAATTTCCGTATCAAGAATTCTTCACTCACCCTCGTGGTCCTGCTGGTTTTTTGTGCTAAGCCCGTGTTGGCTCAGGTAAGTCCCAACGAAATCGTAAATCCTGACCTCAAAGCCCTTGAGCAGACATACTTCCAGCAGTTGATCGGCATCAACCAATCGATTGCTAAGACGAAGTTTCCGTTTTCGTTTTATCTCAGCCGGTATCTAGGCCTGGATCCGGCCAAGCAGGCGGAAGCCGACTCGCGCGGCCTCGAGTTCGTTCGCTTTCAGGATCGCGCGATTCTGAAGATCACCGGTAATTACAACGCAGCGTATAACACTCTCCTCCTGACGCAAAACGAGCGAGCCGCTTCTACTTTTCGCGCAGTCGTTCGTCCGATTCTGAACGTAATCACGGCGGCTCTGCCGGAAGACATAGCCTGCGATGGCATCGGCTTTGAAGTCTCGCACCACACGCGCACCAACGATCGCAGCTACGATTATGAAGGCAAAGAAACTTTGGTAGTTGTGTTCGATCGCACGGATGCCTGGATGATGTCGCGCGCGAGCAACGATGCAGAACGTCAGGAAATCCTGAACCGCTCGAAAGTGTTTGTCAGCGGCGTGGACTACGGCCTCTCGCTCACCGAGCGCGACCCCCTGAACGTCCAAACACTCTCGCGCTCGATTCCCGCCAAACCCGACGGAACCTCCACCGCTCGTTCCTCAGCCCTGGCTTCGCATTCCGCGCTGCTAAAACCGGCAACTCTTCCGCCCGCGGTTACGCGGCCTTCGCCGCCGTCCGCATCGTCATCGGTGGAATCTGCTCCACCTGCAGCCCTTACAACGGGTGCGAAGCCTGAGGCCCCTGAGGTTGCCGACCTCGCGCCCGCCCCTCCCGCGTCAACACAAGCCGATACAGATCGTCTCGACGAAAAATATCGATTGCAGCTAGCCGCTCTCGTGAAGGAGGGCGGGGCGAAGTTTCATTTTGTCGCTTACGCCCCGCCTTCGTTCGTACTATTCCACGACCAGATCGCCTTGCAAATCACTCTGAAGAATTCGCTTCGATTCGGCCCTGCGAAAGAATCCATCTACAAGCGAGCCGCTCAGAGCTTCGATCTTTTTCTCGCTCCGCTTCTGAAGGACATTTCCGAGGGCATTTCTCCGGACGTGGAGTTTCAGCTTTACGATTTCAGCGTCCTGAACAAGCTTTCGCCGGGAGCCAAGGAAACTTCGGAAGCCATCGAATTCATTTGCCCGCGCAAGGCCCTCAAGCAATTCGTCAATGCGGACACCACCAACCAGCAGTTACTGGATCAGAGCATCGTCCTAGTGAACGGTGTGCGCATCGCCCTAAGTCTGCAACTTGTTGAATAGCTGACAATTT
>DATDHE010000129.1:0-7208 GCA_036521695.1 Candidatus Acidiferrum sp.
GGCCGGGCGGCCGCAAGGCCGCCTGGCTACTCGGTAGTAATTCAGGAGACCCGATTCGCGCCATTACTTCCAGATTGCCGACCACCCGGACCGGCTGTTTCAGTTGGCTCGTCGGGAGATGAACTAATTCATCTTCTTCGCAGGACCCGGGTCATCTGGCCCAACGAAATTCACCACAAAAGGCGCAATTCCATTCACCTGCACTACCCCATCCCCCTTGCACTGGGCATAGTGCCGCATTTGCGGGGGCGCGGACGCGAAACCTCCCACAGGGATTTCTTTCATCGCGGCATCATCCCACTTCGCTCCCATTCCCAGCAGAAATGTGCCTTTTAGCACCGTCACATTTTCCGTCGTCGGATGCCAGTGCGGCGCGAGCTTTGTCCCGTCCGTGCAGGAAAGCCGAAGCGTATACGAACGGCCAGCCGTCATCGGGTCGCCCTGTAGGACCGCAATCTTTATCGTTCCGCCCATCTCTACCGACGGCGTCCCTACCAGCGCTGCTGCGGGAATGTCCATCCATTGCTCCGAGCCTGGCATCACTAGCGGGCTGCCCGTCGCGCCCCCGCTCTTTTTTTCGACTGCCATCTGCTTCGCAGGCGGCGTCTGCGCCGCCCCCGCAGCTACCACCAGCAAGCACACAACCAGCACACCGATTCGCGGTTTCGTCATGGTTTCATTTCCTCCGCACTTCAAGTTCTAACGTTTTATTTTGTAACCGGACCTTGGGCCTTCTGCTGGGCGGAGATTAGCACTAACAGCGTACTACCTTCAATTCCGGCGCTGGTGGAAGAGCCTACCCACATCGAGTGTCCCCCGCAGGACGGTCACGCGGTTGGGGGAGAATTACGGGCAAACCTGAAGTAATCGGATAAGGGAAGGGTTGCCGACAACACACGAAGGAATTCCTTAGAATACGCCGTTGTGAGTGTAATCGCGATGTTACAACAACGCAGTTGACATGGGCGGTCAGTCGGCTTGCAATAATGAATGTGAAACAGACGGAACTCGTCATCTTGGTGGTCTCGCTACTTGCCCTGCCACTGCCGATGGCGCAAGTCAAACCGCCTGAGGAGAACAAGGCAATTATGTCCGACCGCGAACAGCGTGGCCTACGTGGGCCCGTAAAGTCATGCACCGAAGAGAGCACACATCCCGGTATGACAGATGCCGACGGCAAGACCTATCCGGAAGTTCATTCGGAATATACGACGGAATACGATGCGGATGGCCGCATACTGGCTACGCGCAGCCGAAACTCGGATGGCTCACAGTGGGTGACGATGTATACCTATGACGCTTCAGGTCGGCTGCTAAAGGTCACCTCGGGAGTTGAAGGAAAAGCAGTCACTCGGACCACCTACTCCTACGATCAGCAGGGGAGACTCCAGAACATTAGCGATGATGCTAAACATGACAGCCCCGTTGTTTTCCATTACGACGAGCGCGGAAGAAAAACTAAGATAGAAATCTCACGCTCAGCGGATTACCGTCCCAACACCGCAGTCGCCGGTTCCCCGTTCGAAGTGGCAGACAGGGCACCGAACCTGCCTGGCGGAGGAAGCACGACCACAATCTACGACGAACACGATCGGGCCACGGAAGTTCAAGTACGTGATGCCAACGGTGAGTTGGTCAACAGGGCCCTGCGCATGTACGACGCGCAGGGACACATCATTGAAGAGAAGCAGATTCTGGATAATCCCGAGACAATGATTCCTTCGGAAGCCCGCGCAAAGATGCTGGACGAATCAGGTCTTTCCGCGGATCAACTGCAGCGAGAGTTACGTGGGCAGCTTACGAAGCTCATGGCAGGCCAATCCGGACCGTATTCCGTTTCCTATCACTACGACACGCATGGCCGCGTAAACCATACGACTCGCCGAATTTTCAACCACGAAGAGGAGATCGCGACTATCTACAACGAACACGGGGACATGGAGTCCGAAATTACGCGGAGCACACGAGTGACTACAGAGGCTGATCCGTCTACTCCCGCTCCTTCTTTGCCTTCCTACTCGGAAGTCCACTACTCCTATCAGTATGATCAGCGCGAAAATTGGACAGAGAAGGCGGTTTTATATCGCACCAGTCCCGCCGGCACATTCCAGTCATCGACTGTGATTAAGCGCGCGTTGGCGTACTACTGATCCCATCAGATTCGGCCCATTCTCGGAGCATATGACAATCCCGTGATCTCTAACTGACGAAAACAGGCGATTACACTCAAAACGGCGGTTGGCAGCGCGATCTTGGGCGTATCACGGGTCATCCGTAATTTGAGGCCTCCAGCCTGGAACGCCAGGCCCAACTTCAGGGTGGCCGACGACTCGCCAAC
Organism: Candidatus Acidiferrum sp.; assembly: GCA_036521695.1. Classification (GTDB taxonomy): domain Bacteria; phylum Acidobacteriota; class Terriglobia; order Acidiferrales; family UBA7541; genus Acidiferrum. Next base: position 2,339 of record DATDHE010000129.1, read on the forward strand.
TGGCTGACCGAGGCTGCAGCCCCCCTGGTGGTCAAGAACCGGCGAGGCATGGACTTTTCGAGTGTGATACAGCGTTGTGACCACGATTGCGATGCTGAATAGTGTTACCCAAATCAATCTTCTTTGCATTTGAAGCGTCCTGTTTGACTGCTAGACAATCGAGGCGCGCTGGAGCAGACATTCCCTTAAGCCGCGGACGGACTACCTCTGGTATTCATTGATACAACTCTGCGGACGCCAGACCGGCAAAAATACCGCCGCCCGCAAACAATACGCTCCCATTCGGGAGCAGCGTTGCGGTGTGTCCCGAGCGCCCAATCTCCATCCCACCAGTAATGCTGAAGGAACCAGTCGCAGGATGGTATAGCTCCGCGGTGGAATTTTCGGCGCCGCCGCCTGCTACCAGCACGTTCCCGCTCGGTAACAGCGTCGCCGTGTGGAAAGTTCGAGCTTCGGCCATTGATCCGGTGACCGAAAACGATCCGGTAGATGGGTCGTAAACTTCCGCAGTTGCGGTCGGTTGCAAGTCACCTGTGCCCGCGGAGGTCGTGCCGCCGACGATCAGCACCCTGCCGTCAGCGAGAAGCGTTGCCGTATGTTGCTCGCGGGCCCTGGTCATTGCGCCGGTCATAGTGAAGATGCCAGTGGCCGGGTCGTAGATTTCCGCCGTGGCAACCGGGTCTGATGTAGAGGTCAAGACACCACCCACAATGAGCACCGTCCCATTTTGCAACTGCGTAGCGGTGTGCAGGAAGCGCCCCACGGACATGCTTCCGGAGACAAGACCAAGGCGAGGTCTGCCTACCAGGATTTCCTTACGCTCTGGAAGGACGCCGACCCTGGCATCCCTATCTTGAACAAGGCCAAGACGGAATTCGCGAAGCTGCAATAACTGCCTCTTTTAGAGAACAGTCATGCCGTTCTGCTCGCGATTCGATGAAGAACGATGCCGCAGAAAGTTGTGCGTCACAATTTCTGGCCTGATGACGAGCAACTCTTCCCTAATCGGATATCAAAGGAAGGGTTGCCGACAATGCAGAATTAACACAGCGGCAAGGTCAAGCATATATTCAACTAAGCGAATCGCCGCGGTCCGCTGAGGAGTCCTTGCATCTCGGTACACCCGCGGCGGTGGACCAGATCCTCTAGCGTTCCGCAAAACGCGGCGCACTAATCGACGCGGGACGAGATCCCTCCGCGCTGGCCGATGCTGATTGTTTTCCCGGAAGCAGCGCAAGTAGCGCGATTCCAATGATGCCAAAGACCACAATGTCCCAGGGACTATCACTTCTGTGCATCCCGCGCGCCGCGGCCTCCGCCGATTGGATTGACATCGTGAACGCGTGGGCAAGGCTTGACGAAGCCCCATAGGCGATCACCGAGCGATGCTTCGTCGGTTGCTTAACGGCCAGCAACAGAAAGACCCCAAGCACCGTGTTAAGGCTCAGGAACATCGGCAGGACGTCGTTATGCCTGTTAAGCCAGCTGGAGTGCCACAGAGCGTCGAACAGGAGGTAGCCCCAAAAGGAATAAAACACGCCCACCACGACCAAAACGACCTGCAAAGCGCGCTCACGCTTCATATCGTCCTCCGTTTTGTCAAGATTATTGGCATTTCTACATGACATTGTGTACCGCGCTCAAGTTTGTTCGGTTTCGCCAGAAACGTGACCAGTTTCTGCCTCCCGAACCGTGACAACGCGAGCGCTGTAGTCAAGCGGGCGCTTCTTCCTGCAAATTTATACGAGGAGCCGGGCCCAAAAGTCTCACTTTCTTGTAGGTCCGCCTGACAAAGAGTTCTCGTGGCCACTGGTCGCAAAAAAAGACCGTTTCCCCTAGTACGAGCGTCAGGCGTGCCTCAGCGGCGAACGGGCAAATCCTGGGTGCTCGGCAAGCCGCCTATCTTGTCGCGGTTGAAAGCTATCGTGGACAGTTGCCGACAACTCGTCCAGAACCTCTTCTTTACGCTTCCCAGAACCCCGTTTGCGCAGGTATCGTAGACCGATTCGCGATCCTCTCGGAAGGAGGATGGGATGCATTTTCAAAGACGCCAACTGCTTCAAACTTTGTCATTTGCTTTCGGGTCGAGGCTTATCTGGAGCCGGAACAACTCGGCATCGCTGCGCAGAAAGGTGACGGTGCCCCCACTCCTACGAATGCAGCTCAACAGCAACTTATTTCAGTTGTCGCGGTAATTGATGGGTGGCTTTTGCCCGGCGGGGATGAAGGAGTGGTACGTTTTGCCGGTCAGTTGGCGGTCGAAATCGGCCCGAGCAGCCTGCACCAGTGCCGGGTTTGAGAAGAGATCGATCGCGGTGAGGGCGAGTGCCTTCGACGCAACCACCATTCCGTCCTGGCCGATGCTCATGCCGGCCGAGGCCGAGGCCTGCCAGGTATGCGGCGCCACCCCCGGCACGAAGGTCGCGGTGGTGAACCCGATGGTGGGTACAGTCCAACTCACATCGCCCACATCGGTGGAGGCTGACGGCGCATTGGGATCCACCGGACGCAAGGGCTCAATCAAATGAGTCTCGTCGAGACTCGGCACGGTATCGATACTCAGGGTTTTCTGCAACTCCACGGCAAACGCCTTCTCGGTCTCGCTCATCGTGAAACCGCCCACTTCCTCCAGATTTCTCTGCATCACCGGAGCCAGAGCATCGTTGCCGATAATGTTTGCGTCGCTGCGAATGTCGGTGACTTCAACCGTAGTGCCAGTCATGAGCGCCGCACCCTGAGAGACCTTGAGGATGCGGTCCCAGATATCTTCCAGCACAGTATTCGATGGATTGCGCGCCACCAGATCCATCTGAGCGAGATCGGGCACGATGTTCGGTGCTGCTCCTCCCTTGGTGATGATGTAGTGCATACGCGAGTTGCTGGGTACATGCTCGCGCATGAACTCAATGCCATTGCCCATCAGCATGACGGCGTCCAGCGCGGAGCGGCCACGCTCCGGCGCCATCGCCGCATGGGCCGCAATCCCGTGGAAGGTGAACCTGGCCGAAGCCACCGCGAGCATGCCGCCGTTGGTCACGCTGTTGCGGTCCCCTGGATGCCAATGCAGCACCACATCCACATCTTTGAATAATCCGTCCCGCACCATGTACACCTTGCCCGAGCCGCCCTCTTCGGCAGGCGTGCCGTAGTAGCGCAACGTGCCCGCAATGTGATTCGCCGCCATGTATTCCTTTACCGCTACGGCAGCCAGAGCGGCCCCGGCTCCGAGCAGGTTGTGCCCGCAACCATGGCCGGGCGCGTTGGGGACTACGGGCGAACGCTGCGGGAGTAGTTTTTGCGATAACCCAGGCAATGCATCGAACTCGCCAAGTATCGCGATTATGGGCTTCCCCTGCCCGTAGCTGGCGATAAAGGCGGTGGGCTCATCAGCCACGCCAGGCGCCAGGGAAAAGCCCGCTGCTTTCAGCTGCGCCTGTAGCAGCGCAGAACTCTTGTTCTCGTGATACCCGAGCTCGGCATAATCCCAAATCTGTTTCGACACCTGCCTCCAGTTCGCAGCGTTCTCCTCGACCAGTTGCTCCACCTGCTTGTGCGCAGCGGATTTCGCTTGTGCTCTCACCAGCGGAAAAACGGACAAGGCGATGCAACTGGCTAAGACAAAGAGGCGCAAGCTGCGCAGGTGACAGTTTTGCAGACAAGATCCATGGGACGACGGCTCAGGCATCGTTGGTTTCCTTGGAGCGTGAAATTCGCTTTCGTCAGAAGCGGAACAAGAGAAGAAACGGGAATCGTTCGGAGCCTTCGCGCAGCCTGTTGATCGGGGAAAATCACAGTCAAATCTGCAATGCGTCGAATCCGGCAACTCTGCGTGGAGCATATAACAGTCCTGAGACTCGGGGCAAGATTTTAGGCCCGCCGGATTGAATGAGCCTGGTCGTGCGCGAGCGACGAATTCGAAATCGCATTTGACCTGCGGAATGTATTTCGCGGCGAATTCTGGATATCAAACCAACCCTAATTGAGCTCGCCAAGTCACTCATCGAAGAGCCGATTAATACCGCCGCAAGCCGGATAGCTTCGTTCTTGTCGACCATCCGGGAGTTCGTCGGTTCGGTCGATACTACCGTGGCTAAACCCCTCCGCAGGAGATAACCGCACCATCTTCCTTATGTAAGACTATAATTCCCGGAATCCTCATGCCTATCGCCGCAGGAACTCGCTTCGGGCCTTACGAGATCATTTCCGCTGCCGGGGCTGGCGGTATGGGCGAGGTTTATCGCGCCAAAGATACCCGCCTGGACCGCATCGTAGCGGTAAAGGTATTGCCTTCCGAGCTTGCCCATGATCCCGAGAAGAGGCAGCGGTTCGAGCGAGAAGCGCGATCTATCTCAACGCTGTCACACCCTCACATCTGCACACTGCACGACATCGGACATCAGGATGGAGTGGACTACCTAGTCTTGGAATATCTGGAAGGCGAGACGCTAGAACAAAAACTGGAGAAGGGTTCACTGCCTATCCAAGACGTCCTGAGATACGCCATTGACCTTGCGGATGCTTTGGACAAAGCCCACCGGCAAGGAATCATCCATCGCGACATCAAGCCCGGTAACATCATGCTCACCAAATCGGGCATGAAGTTGATGGACTTCGGTTTGGCGAAGCTCAACGCCGAAACGGCCCCGATCGCTAACGAGCTGACGGAAATAACCTCGGTCAAGAAGCTCACCGCCGAAGGTACCATCCTCGGCACGTTCCAGTACATGGCGCCCGAGCAGTTGGAAGGACGAGAAGCGGACGCACGCACCGACATCTTCGCCTTCGGAGAAGTTCTCTACGAGATGGCCACAGGCAGAGCTGCATTCAGCGGGAAAACTAGAGCAAGCCTGATCGCGGCGATTCTGTCAGT
>DATDHE010000130.1:0-6174 GCA_036521695.1 Candidatus Acidiferrum sp.
AACGCCGCAAAAATCTATTCTCAGCCCATCGTCACGCAAGTCGTCCAGCTGCAAGCTTTCTACGCTGCCGAGGATTACCACCAGGACTACCTCAGACACCATCCCTATGAGCCCTACATCATGGTTAACGACCAGCCCAAACTCACCAGCCTGAAAAAAGAATACCCAGACCTTTATCGCAACGACTAATTATCACGTTCGCGCCCCCGATAGACTTTTGCCACTGCTCCCTTTGCTGCCTAGGCAGGCGCCCGCCACTCGGAGCTCCGCATGCTTGGCCGTTAATCCATAGGTATCTAAATGAATACACAGCTGGCCTCAGCGCGGAATATCTTTCTGCCTAGCCGAGTTAGAGTAATAGGACACTGCTTCGGGCAGTGCCCAGAGAGCCTTCGAATCCTACAATGAGAGAGGTAATCCCAATGAAAGCTATCCTATGCGGGGTGTGTCTGCTTTTCGCCCTCGCTGCTGCCGCCCAAGCCCAGGAGTCTCACAACCGCGCCGCTTCCAAGCTAGTGACCGTTGATTTCAAGAATACTGACGGCCAGAGCGTGGGCTCAGCGCAACTCACCAGCACGCCAAAAGGCGTCAAAATCACGCTGGACATCAAGAATCTGCCGCCGGGCGAACATTCCATTCACATTCATCAAGTCGCCAAATGCGACCCCCCTGACTTCAAAACCGCTGGCCCGCACTTCAATCCCGGCGGCGCTGAGCACAGCCACGATGGCGTCCCTGCTGGCGACATCCCGAATTTTTCACTCATCGTCAGCGCTGACGGTACAGCCCACGTTTCCGTAGTTGCGCCAAACGTGACTCTCGGCACCGACGATCACTCCGTTTTCAGCAATGGTGGAACCGCGATCGTAATCCATGCAGTTGCCGGTGGCACAGGAGCCGCCGCCCCAGCACGCATTGCCTGCGGGATCATCAGCAACCCGTAACGAAGTTGCTGGCACGGGCGTCCGGATCGATATTGCTTCGGGCGCTCCGTAACCGGTCTAGCGGCCCCACAAGCGGCGCGCCCGCGGAGTCTTCCCTCTGGATCGTTATTTACCGCTCGCAGCTCGTCATTTGTCTTCGGGACTAACGATCTTGAACGTTGCCGCCGCGGCTGCCGCCCCAGCAAAATCTGCTACCAGATAAATCCAAATGTTCGACCACGCGGACAATCCGAGTATCGAAATCCCCACGGCGATCGCCGGATTGAACGCTCCGCCGGAAATACTCCCTACCGCGAACGCTCCCACCACCACGGTAAAACCAATCGCCAATCCATAAAACGAATTGCCCGCAGTTCCTTTTGCCGTCGCCACATTCAGCACAACGAAAACAAGCGCAAACGTGAACAAAAACTCCGCTAGTAAAGCCGGCAGCGTGGCCAGGCTCATGGGAGTGACCGCCGTTCCCGTCCTCAGGAATTTCACGACCAACGCCGCAAGCGCCGCCCCGGCAATCTGAGCAATCATGTAGGGCAGAACATCCTTCGTCTCACACTTGCCCCGTAGCCACACCCCCAATGTCACTGCCGGATTGAAATGCCCGCCCGAGATATGTCCCCCGGCATAAATCATCACCATCAGTACGGACCCGATCGCCAGAGGCGCGAGCGCTCCTATGCTGTTTCCGATGACCACGCAGCCAACAGTCAAAACAAAAAAGAACATCCCAACAAATTCCGTGAGGTACTTGTTCATTTTGATTCCTCTCAAGTATCGAATTCGTGGCTTCGACAGCGGAGTGCGCGCCGTACCATATCACGGTTTATTGCCGATGACGCCTGTCAAAAACACCAGTCGGCCGGTTTGGACTGTACCAAATTTGTACCCTCGACCAGTCGCTTCCCAACACCCCGTCTCTCATAATCCTCGCTCACAGGTCACTTGGCTCGATGAGCCGCATCACCTTCAGGAGGCATTTCCGTGCGGCGCAACTTATTGATCCTTCTTTCCTTACTTGCAAGCTCGCAGGTAGGTTGTGCCCACGTTTCGGGTTCGCACTCCTCGCCCACACCACCAATTGCTCCGCCGAACCCTCCGACCTCAGGGAACGTCCAGGTCTCCGTTACGCCAAATCCCGCTAACGTACGGGTCGCTAGCTCCCAACAATTCACCGCCTCCGTCTCTGGCACTATCAACACCGCGGTCACCTGGTCCGTCAATAACGTCGCGGGCGGCAATTCCACCACCGGCACAATCACTTCTTCCGGCAACTACACCGCTCCTGTTTCTCTTCCCAATCCCAACACCATCACCATTCAGGCCACCAGCTCTGCCGATTCCTCCGCCAGCGGCTCAAGCAACGTCACCTTGCTCAATCCAACTCCAGTCCTTGCCTCCATCAATCCCAGTTCGATTAATGTCGGCGCCCTGTCTCTCACCATAAACGGCAGCAATTTCGTCAGCGGCTCTCAAGTCATCTTGGCAGGCGTGCCTCTTACCACAACCTACGTCTCCACAACCCAACTCACTGCCACTGGAACGGCCGCTACCGTGGGCATCTTCGCCGTCTCTGTCAGCGATCCCAACCCAGGCCAGAGCATCTCCAACAGCATCAATCTTCAAGTCACTTCCAGCACTCAAGCCAGTGCGTGCAGCGGTATGGCGGTCGGCGCAGGCGTAAGTCTCAACGGTTTCCGCCCCTTCCCCGCCGGCAACGCCTGGAATCAGGACATCTCCGCCGCACCAGTAGATCCCAACTCCGATTCCTACATCAATTTCATCGGTACCACCGTCCCCGTCCATCCCGACTTCGGCTCCGGCGAATATCAGGGCAGCTACATGGGTATTCCCTACTCCGTTGTCGACTCCTCGCAATCCCCGGTGAACATTCTCTTCAACGCCTACGGCGACGAAAGCGATCCTGGGCCCATGCCAATCCCCGCAAACGCCAACATCGAGGGCTACCCCAATCCCGGCACCGGCGATCGCCACGTCCTCGTTTTGGATAACAGCAATTGCTGGCTTTACGAACTCTATGGTTCCACCGTGAATACCGACGGCACATGGAACGCAGGCTCCGCCGCCGTTTGGGATTTGCAGAACTATGAGCAACGCCCGCTAACCTGGACCTCTGCCGACGCCGCAGGTTTGCCGATTTTCCCGGGTCTTATCCGCTACGACGAAGCCGCCAGCGCGCAAATCGCCCACGCCATCCGCTTCACTCTTCAACACAGCACCGCCGCCTATGTTCTACCCGCCACACACTGGGCCTCAAACTCCAGTGCGCAATTCGCTGCACCCATGGGTATGCGCCTTCGCCTAAAATCCACTTTCGATATCTCCAGCTTCTCTGCCACCAATCAGGTCATCCTTACAGCCCTCAAACAATACGGAATGATCATGGCCGACAACGGCTCGTCGATGTACATCAGCGGCGCACCTGACGATCGCTGGAGCAACGACGATCTCCACAATCTCACCACGCTCACCGCCTCCGACTTCGAAGTCGTATCACTCGGCACGATCTACACCAGCGCCAATGTTCCGCAAGGCTCCGCTCCGACAATCTCCAGCTTCACTGCCAGCACCAGCAATCCCGTCTCAGCTGGAACTGCCGTCACACTCTCTTGGACCGCCGCCGGAACCCCCTACTACATCGTTTCTCCGCAAATCGGCGCCGTCCGTGGCACCACTGCAGTCGTCAATCCGTCGGCCACCACCACCTACACTCTCTACGCCACCAACCAATTCGGCCGCAAGACCGCCACGGTGATAGTCACCGTACAGTAATTCTTCTCAGCCTCTTAGCGTCACCTACAACAGTTGACACGTCCATACGCGTGGAGTATCTAATCGCCACGCGCGCCCCGCCTTTGCCTTCCTCGTTTTGCCGCGCGAACGTCCAAAACTGCAAGGAGCCCTTATGTCAGACAAAGTTCGACCCATCCCGGAGGGATACCATTCTCTTACTCCGGCCATCACCTGTAAAAACGCAGCCACCGCCATCGACTTCTACAAAGAGGCCTTCGGCGCCACCGAAATCAACCGCATGCCCGGTCCCGGCGGCATGATCATGCACGCCGAGCTTCGCATCGGCGATTCCGTAATTTTCGTCTCCGATGAATTCCCAGGAATGTCTGCTGCTCCAACAGCGGGAGCGACTCCTTCCTCCTATCTCTTCCTGTATGCGCCGGACGTTGACGCCATCTTCAACCGCGCCGTGGCCGTAGGTGCCAAAGTCAGCATGCCTGTCGTCGACATGTTCTGGGGCGATCGCTACGGCAAGCTCACCGATCCCTTCGGCCACAGCTGGGGCATCGCCACCCACGTTGAAGACCTTGCTCCCGACGAAATGGCGCGTCGCTCCGCCGAGTGGACCGCCAACATGACCAAAGCCGCCGCGGCAACCGCTGGTCAAAGCTGACTAGCTGCTCGTCGCATGCTTTCCCTGCCGCCGTTTTTCTCCCAAAGAAAAGCGGCGGCATTTTCATCGCTGGATCTCGTTTCTCAGCCACGTTCGACAACGATGCTAGTGCACCGTTTCACATGCCAAACAAATCAACTGATGTCCTAAATGTTCCTCTCGTCCCTCCACTGTCATCACCCAATCTCGATTCATCCACGGCGGATTGTGCCGCACATGCTGCTGATGCCCACACTCCAGTTCCGCCACCCAATCCTTCCGTTCGTCCAGATGAAATCCAACAATCTTCCGCCGAACCCCACTCTCTTTTCTTCCCGGTCTTTCCCATTCCATTGAGTGCCGCATCCTGCACCCCAGAGCGCGCCAATCCCCAACGATGTTACTATCTCCGCGCTCCACGCAAGCCAACTCGCGTCATGAACAAATAGAATCGGGGAACACGGATGAATCGTCGCAATTTTCTTGGAAAATCCGTAAAAGGCGCTGCGGGCGCAGCGTTATTGAACATAGGCCCGTTCTTGAACCGCGGTGCTTACCGTCTCTTCGCAGCTTCCGACCAAGCCTATTCCGCCCACGCCATCGAACTCGTTCAACGCACCACCGTCATCGACATGCTCGCCCCTCTCTGGATCAGCCCTAGCCGCATGCTAAAAATGTTGGGCAATCCCGAAAATTTCACCGCCGCCGATTACGCCCCTTACAAACAATCCGGAATCAACGTCTTCCACATTGCCATCGGCACTGGCGGCCCGGACGCCTACCTCGAAACCATCCAATTCCTCTCTGGCTACAACACCTTCCTCGCACGCCACGACAATTGGTTCGAGCGTGTCGAAACTCCCGCTCGGCTCGACGGCATCAAGGCTTCCGGCAAAGTCGGCATTCTGCTCGGCGTGCAAAACTCCGAACACTTCCGCAAAGTCGATGACGTCGATTATTTCTACGGCTTGGGCCAGCGCGTCTCTCAACTCACCTACAACGCTCGGAATCTCCTCGGTAACGGCAGCACCGAACGTCGCGATGAAGGTCTCTCCGATTTCGGCATCGCCATCATCGATCGCATGAACAAACTTGGCATGGCCGTCGATGTCTCCCACTGCGGCGACCGCACCTCGCTCGAAGCCTTTGACGTTTCCAAAAAGCCTGCACTCATCACTCATTCGAATTGCCGCGCGCTCAATCCCAATCATCCCCGCTGCAAAACCGACGAGGCCATCAAAGCCATGGCCGCCAAAGGCGGCGTAATGGGCATCACGGAAGTCCGCATGTTCATCACCGCCAAAGAACCCACGACGATCGAAACCATGCTCGACCATTACGACTACGTGGCCAAACTGGTAGGCGTCGAGCACCTCGGCGTGGGCAGCGACATCGACCTCCTCGGCTATGACGCCATGCCCCCGGAAGAATTGAAGCAACTCAAGGCCAGCTACAAAGGCAGCTACGGCTTCCGCGACAAAGTCGATATCGATGGCTACAATTACGCCAAGCGCCCCTTCGACCTCGCCGAAGGCCTGATACGCCGCAAATACTCCGACGCCAACATTGAAGCCATCCTCGGCGGCAATTTTCAACGAGTCCTGAAGGAAATCTGGACCACCTAGACGAGCAGCCAAGTCCTCGTCGCGAGGTGTGGCAGCGGGGCGAGCCGGTGCCTCTAACGTTTTGTGAAAACTCGATGAATCCTTCTCAGCCGTCTATCCGTCGTGCGGCGACGGCGTGAGTTCATTCCATCAATAGTTTTTTGCCAGGTATTCTCGCAGCCGGCTCATCCGAAAGCTGGCGTCGCCTGCCTCTATCTCCAAAAGC
>DATDHE010000131.1:0-3550 GCA_036521695.1 Candidatus Acidiferrum sp.
GCGCTGGCTCCCCAAACCTAGCATCCTTCGTCCTTATCCCAATCTGCGCTTCGACGCCACACATCCGCGGTAAGAGCCGCATGCAGCAATTCTGCACGTGCGGATCCGTGCGGGGGGCGTCAGGCAACTGGCGTCCCTACCCACTTTCCGCTTTCTAAAAGTGTTCTTGCATCTCCTAGTAGGTTAAGGGCTCTGGGGAAGGGGGCGACGTCGCCCCCTTCCCCAGAGCTGCTGCCGATTCTCCCGGCTTGTTCTCATTGTTGTTCTCAAAAAACTCTATCGTTGCGCTTCGAGCATCGACCGAACTCGCAACCGCAGCCTGTTGCTCGAATTCTTCCGGGGATCGATAGCCCAACGCCGAGTGCAAACGCAGCCGATTGTAATACTGCTCGATGAACTCTTCGACGTTCACCCGCAAATGATCCAGGTCATCGTACTTGTTGGCGTAGATTTCCTCATGCTTCAGCGTTTTCATGAAGCTCTCGCAACTGGCGTTGTCACACGGATTCGCCGGCCGACTCATGCTCGCAATCATGCCGTGCCTGTCCAATGCTGCCACATATTCCGGACTCGCATATTGAAGCCCGCGATCCGAATGGTGTACCAAACCGACTTGCGGCTGTCGGTCTGAGACTGCGCGCTCCAGCGCAGCCACCGTGGGGTGGCTACTCATCATCGTTCGGTCCACAGCCCAGCCTACAACTGCTGACGCATTGCGCCTGCGCTCAGACTCTTTAGGGTTCGAAGCGGAAGTGAATGGTGATCGTAACGTGCGCGGGAACGGGCTGGCCGCTCAGCGTTGCTGGTTCGTACCTGTATTGCTTCAAGGATTCCACCGCGGGCTCGCGCAATGAGGGAGGCCCGGAGATCACGCTGATGAAATGCACCTCGCCCGACGTCCCCACGACGGCATCGATAACCACATTTCCTCTTTCGAAATCCCGCAGAGCCTCGAGCGAAGCCACCGCTTGTCCCGATTGAATCAATTTTGGCGGGATGACGGCGCCGTCTTTCCCGGAATTCGCTTCCGAATTCGCTGCAGGTTTCGCCACAGGCCGAACGGATGAGGCCTTCGCCACCGCCATTGCGCGAGACGCTTTTTTCCTCGATGCCAACGGCTCAACCGGGGCACCCGACGCGGCTGCTTCCACTGGTGCCGCGCTTCCATCCGCGGGGGCCGTCGCGTCCGCATCGGATGCCGGCGCGCTCTTCGCAGGCATTCCTGCCGAAGTCACCGGAGCATCGCTCGCCACTCTCACATTGTCGTATGCTGTAGGTTTCTTGGGCTTTGCTCCCGCCGACTTCAAGGGCAGCCAATTCTTGAACCACGCCGTGCCAACCCCCAGCGCCACCAGCAGAATCGCCAGCATAAGCACTGCCCGATTAAATTCGGGGGTGGAGCCGCCGCGCGGCAAGCGCCATCGCTTCGACTTCGGCAAAGAATTGATAAAATCGCTAACCGACTGCGGCGTTTCCACTTGCTGAGCCGCTTCCCCTCGCGCGGGATCCGCCGCGCGTTTGGTTGGCGCAACCGCACCCGCCGCATCCAGCCCGCTTTCGAGAATCGCTTCCGTACTCATTGGGTCGCCCAGCTCGGGGATCGCAGAAGCCGGGTAAACTTCGCCTCTCAGCGGTGCTAGGGCACTCGCCTCGGCATTCGTAGGCGGCATCTCCATCAAGACCGGTTTCCCGCGCAGCTCTTCCAGTTCCCGCTTGAATATTTGCAGTTCGCTCGCGTCGGGCGCAGTTGGCAAAATCCAGGGTTGGTCGGCGGTGGACTCCGCAGCGATCACCAGCGCGGCCGTTTCCACATCCTGAGTGTTTTTCGGCAGCAGAGCCGTCGCCGCCGAAAACTCCATGCCCCAGAATCGCGGTGCAGCCTCGACAAACTCAACCTCCAGATAGCACATTGTCGGTTTGTAGGAGCGCTTCCGCAATATCTGGACGATCACTTCGCGCTTGGTTTCCACGTTGGCGAGGACCAGAAGCTGCCCGGCGGTCACCGCCGCAGAAATTCGAATCACCCCGCCAGTTTCAGCCACCAGGACAGAAGTAGTTTCTTCATTGAAAAGCTGGCGCCCTGGCTCATTCTTTTCCCGTGAAATACCGGTCGCTCGCACCGGCACTGCGCGTGAAATCGAATTCGGTTTCAGAAGCGGGAGCGGCACTGTAGGAGGTGCATCCGTTTCTTTCGGTTCTTCCGGATCGCCCGGTGTCTCTTCGAGCTGAGGCTGCGCGTGTTCGATGTCTCCCGCGGAAAGCGGTCCGCTTGCCTTCTCTGTCGCTTCCTCCGCGCGGACTGGGGCTTCCACAGTCGGCTGTTCTGGAATTTTCTTGGCGCTGTCAGCTTCGACTGCTGTCGGTTGTTCAGGCGCCGCAGCCGGACTGGGAACGATAGACTCTGGTTGCGGCCGTACATGGTCCGGTACACCGACGACAAACCCCAAAAGCAACAGGACATAGAGCGCGCGCGAGGCTTCGGGCACGGGCAAGCCACTCAGTGCGACGACGTGTTTGGCCGAAATGTGTTGGGAGATGAGGCTGAGCAAGTGCCGCTCTCCATCTTCCAGGTCCTCGGCCTTAGAAAGGCGCAGCGCCTCAGGCGACAGCTCAACCTGAAGATCGGCGTCCTCAGCGAGTCGGCCCAGAGGCAGGTCACCGGCTTTGCGCACGCCCGCCAGGAGCAGCCTTCCCAGCGGCACCGGGACGCCGATTTCCGGGACCACATTTTTTTCAAGAGAGCTGAAGAAAAAGTAGCGCCCGGCAGGATAGTCGAGCACGGACGCGGTGATTTGCAGGACCTGGCGTTGCACCCAGCTGACAATCTGCTCGACACCATAGATCCCCATCTCGGCAATTGCAGAACCAAAACGTTGGCCCGTCTCGACGAGCGTGGACGCCTCCTCAAACTGACTCTGGGTCAGGGCTCCGGCGCGAAGCATCACTTCGCCGAGCCCATCCTGCCTGTCGCTGCTTGTCGCAAACACCAGTTTCCCGGCATCGAAAAAGAGCGCCTTTTCCACCCGTCCAAAGACGAGTTGCAACTTGCCGGTCAGGTGCTGGGAGTAAATCCGATGCACGAGGGCGAAGAGGGTGTGATGACTATCGATTTCTCCGGAATCGAGTGGCTGTTCGGCAGGAGAAAACCAGCTCGATGGAGCGGCGGCCGCGGCCTTACGCTGCGCGTCCAATAGCTGAACAGACCCACTCTGCCCGGCCACAGTGGGATACGGGCTACGATCTTGCTTTTCGCTTGAGATGGTTGCTGCCTCTGCAACCAGAATACTCGAACAGAATTGAGCTGCGAAAAGGCTTTGCTCAATAGTACATTAATCGTTGAGAGCAAATCAGCCACTAAGATCAGCGCGCGGCATTGTCCGCGTAGTGTGCGCGTGTGGTTCTTTGGAATGCTGAAGGAACGCCGCAAGGCCGGCCTGGTGCCACCGCGCGGACAGGAAGGGGCGGAGGCCGCGGCTCGTTCCTTGGTCTCGGACTCCGTTACGCCCAAAACGCGCCAAAAGACGGCGCTGGGCTCCAATCCGTCCGAGGC
>DATDHE010000132.1:0-16627 GCA_036521695.1 Candidatus Acidiferrum sp.
CGTGCGGTGGACCGATTTTCCGCTGGCTGGGAAGATGACTATACGTGCCGATTTGCCAGGCGCGTGAATATGTGCACAAAGATCGCGGGGTTCGCTGCGACATCAAGTCACTTGCTCATCGCCGAACAACTGTAGCCTGACAAAAAGCCCGCTTGGAAGAAGGGAACGCCCTTAAAGTCCACATCGAAGCGCACTTCAACAGTTTTGCCGTTGCTCGTAAAGGGTTGGCCGGTGGGGCCGATGAGTGGCCCTTGGATGATGTAGCCAGTCCCCGATGCTTGCCATTTGTAGGCGGAGAGGAAATGAGCCACGGCCCAAAGGCCCTGATAGCGTGCGACTTCCAGCTCAGTGCCGCTGTTCAGGCTTAGAGAAGCGCCCTGCACCGTAGCCCCGGGCCAAACGAATTTCCTCGTTCCACCGCTCCCACTTATGTTCCATTCCTGACCATCAAACGCCAGCTTCTCGCTCTTGAAGCCGCCAGCGTCGGGAAGGTGTGCAGTCACTGAATACTCGAAACGTGGATCAGGTGCGTTATTGGGATAAGCGGCCAGCTGAATGGCGTAGAGCTCATTTAAAGTACGAAGGAAATTACTTCCAACTGGCGTCGAGGTTCCAAGCGCGCGAACATAAGTTGTTCCTTGCAAACTCAAATTGTTTTTTTGCGCGACCAGGAATTGAGAAAATTTTCCCTTTACCGGCTGAAAAAATTCATTGAATTCCGCCAACGTAATCTCCCGGGTGCTATGCGCGTTAAAGGGATAAGCAGTCTGCAACGCTTTATACGGTGTGCATATTCCTTCGCCTGAGCCACCCGTTGAAATCCATATTCTCTGCAAGCCCTTTATAGGCTCGTCCAGAAGCGTGCCCACGGTTTGGTCCACATGGCCGTCGGGATCAGTGGGGAGACCTTGCGCGAGTTGCGCTGAAGCGAGGTGAGCCTGCGAAACCGTAGGCGCGCAAGTGGTTTTCTGAGCGTCCTTTTGTTCCCGAGGAGCATCGGCAACCTGTTGCACGCACTGTTGCAGACTCAAGAGGCCCTTCATGTACGGATCATTGGAAGCCTGATCGTATTTCTTCTGCACTCCGCAACCCGGCGCGACGACCTGCTGCGGCGCCTGGAAAGCCAGTTTAATCGCAGTGGACTGCACGTTTGTGTTGTCCGCAACGTCACAGAGGAGGGCGAGGAGCGGCGACGAGTTCGCGGAGAGCTTGGACAGTTTTGAGGCGGCGTCGGGATCACTGCTATAGGGCAGGACCGCGGTCGCGTTCAAAAACGCTCGCCACTGCGCGATAAAATCCTTCTCATACATAGCTCGGAGCTGCGCGCTCAATTCGGCTGTGCTGAGGTTCGTGCTTGTTGCCGAACCAAGCACCCAGGTTTCGCCCTGGACTGCATTGGGGTGCTGGATGGATTGATCCATGACCTTCCAGCCGTCCGATGTGAATGCGGCATCGACGTCCGTTCTGGCGCGCAGAACGTCCGAACCTTCAGGATGGGTGGCGGCGAAGCGGTAGCTCTTTGCCTTTTGCCGCGCGTCCGTGAGCATGCTGGTATACAGACGCTGCAGACCTGAGAACTTATTCAAATAAGCGCGAACCTGGCCAATTAAGGCGGTGTCATTGGTTTTCGAATAGGGATTGTCGGTTGTCAATTCGGAGCTATAAAACGCAAATTGTTGCGCGGCAAGATCGGTGCGTTCCGGATCGATGTCGCCTAAGTCTCGCTTCCAATCCTTCATGAGGAAGTCTTGCAAAAACTCTCCCGTATTCCGCGGAGATTCGGACGTGATCAGCAGGTACGCTTTCAGAGCGTCGTAAGCTGCGCCGGAATCCGCCGTCGGCTGAGGGTCGCCCTGGTAAGTCCTTAAATCGGTAAAAAGATTGTGTTTTGCGTGTTGAAAGAGAACCTGATCGAACGCATGGAAATAGATCGCGCGCGCGTCTTCGAACATGTCGTTACCCGCGTATAAACCCCAGCGAAGATGTAATGGCGCGCCGTTCTGCTTGTAATCGCGAAGTTGGACGAGAGTCCGCCGGAGAGAGTCGAGTTTGCGCAACGAATCCGAGGTCGGCTGCTGTGCGCCGAGATTCTGAACTAAGGCAAGATCCTGCGCGGCACCGCGAACGCTTGAAACCAGGTGCGCATTTCCGGCGAACGAAATGATCGTGACGACGATCCAAATCGCTGCTAGGGTGGCGATGGAGGCAAACAAAATGCGGCGGCCAAAGTCCCCGCGGGTGCTGGTCCCGCTGGCACCGAGCGCGGCGCGATCTTGCAACAAAACGTGGCTGAAGACGTGGCTCAGGAAAACACGTTGCACGGATCTGCGCGCTTCGCTCGCGCCTTCCAAGGATGTTCCTGTAGACCAAGAGGTCTTGGCAGCGGAATCTTGCGCGCTGATCAAACTTGTTGCCTCCGGGTTGAATCCGCCGGGGGCGCGCTGCGCCGCGCGTTGGCCGAGCATCGTTTGGCCGGCGCTTGAGGAAACGGTGATGATCCGCTGCCCCACAAAGTAAAAGCCGCGAAGAAAGGGTCCTGTGCGCAGATGGCCGGGCCGGCAGAGGTCCACAAGAAACTGGACGAGGGGCTTGCTAAGCTTTCCGAATTCACGCGGAAACTCGTAGACGCCAGCTTGGCGATCGCTGTTGCGCTCGCGGCTTAAGAGGCCGGGGCGGCATTCCGCCAAAGTGAAAAAGATTGCCTGGAATGCAGCCGTGAGGCGCTTGGTTTCCTGCTCGGCATAAACGCCTGAGCTAGTGGAACCAACGAGTGGCAAGGTAGAACCAAGGACTTGCGAAGTTTCTTCGTTGTTGAAAGTGCCTGCAAACTCTTCGAAATAGGGGATGCGATCCGAGCGATTGAAAAGTACGTAAACGGGAAGGCTGACGCCCATGTGATAGGAGAGTTCTTCGAGGCGCGTCCGAAGCTTCCTCGCTTGCGCCACGATTTTCTCGAGCGCAGCCTCACGAACCAGTTTTTCGCAATCCACGCAGACGATCGCGGCACGCGGTGCCAGGCTCGCGCCGCCGAAAATCGACCGCAACCGGCTAGGCACGAAGTGTTTGACGAGGCGCACCCAAGAGCCTGCGTCGTCCAGAAGCGGCCCGCCCGCTTCCACAAAAACCGTCTTGCGCGCGAACCAAAGATTCGCCACGCGAGTCGGGACGATGCTGCTTTCTTGATATACCTGGCCCGCGAGAAGCTCTGCATCCAGGCCGCTTTGGTCCATCACGCTTGTTTTGCCAGCGCCGGTCTCACCGAGCAGAAAGACTGCGGGGAGCGAGGAGAGTTGCGCGCCGGCTGCCAGCCGCGCCGCCGCCACTTTGCCGGCGGCATCGCGAACCAAGATGTCCACATCCTGGGAAGCTCCAGCTGAGGCTCCGAACGAAACACCAGCAATAGTGGGTGCGGCCGGGGCGCGGAGTTCTTCAGCCGCGGGCAGGGAAGGCCGCGAGGAGCGCGCCCAGAGAAGCAATCCAATGATCGCGATTACACCCAGCAAGAGGACGCCAGCGCGCAGCACCAGTGCGTTTGTGCCAACGACATGAAAAATCGGTCCAGCGAACCACGTCAGCATCAAGACAACAATGGCTGCCGCTCCGGCCGCAAGATGTTCCCAGTGAAATCGCATCTACACTCCCTACGGGTGGGTTAGAGGTGCTATCACGTGAACGTCCGATACCCCTGCAAGTACTCGCATCTTGAAAACGAGAAGAAAAAGAATCCCCAGAATCACGCATCCCATCGCTCCAAACGCAAGTCGCCGAACCCAGGGATCGCGCTTCGCAGCCACGGCTCCGCCTTCGGGAACGGCCCACGCGGGCGAGAGTCCCATAAGAGGTCCGCGGATTCGGCGGATCTTTTCCAGAGTGGAGTCGATGATGGGACGGGTTGCTTCCGGACCAGAGAGGCCATAGCGCCCCTTGTAGCCCATCAAGAGACACAACGCGTAGACTTCGAGCACATCGGCCGCGTCGTGCGAATCTTGCCGAGACAAAAGTTTTTCAAGATTTTCGAAAAACGTTTCACCTGCGACGTGGTGCCCGAACATTTCTTCTTGCAGAGGCATGCTGTGCCAGGAGCTGAAGACGGGATTACTGGAATTCAGAATGGACTCGTCCAGATAAGCGACTGCCGCGAGCGTAGCCGTACGAATGTCGTCGGGAGGGTATGCTTTCTTCACCGCATCTTTTTCCGCGGCCCGTAACCCGGCCTGAATGTTTGCTCGAAACGCATTGGCATCGGAGACGGCTTGGCGGTTCTGCCGCACGCGCACGATCACCGTCAAAATCTGCTGGTAGATATAAGCGAGATTTTCCGTGCGCCGCTTGGTGGATACTTCGCGGGGTTGCAGGCTCGTGGCCCCGAACATCGTGGCTCCCACGGGTTCCTCCTAAGGTTCCAACACGACGAGAAGTTCGATCTCCGCCCCGGGCAAATCATCGGGAACATAAACGCCGACTTTTCGCGTTTGCACGATGTGTTCCCAGGAATTGCCGGTGCGGCTGATGCCGAAATACTGGAACTCCACTTTTGGCGCAATGGCCGAGGGGGGAATCGGCAAATGGACAAGTCCAAGACCGGGCAGGGCCGTTTTTACCAGCTCTGGCAGCAAATCTTTAGAACATATTTTTATCAGGCGCGGCGTTTTGGCGATAATTTCCGCCTCGCCAGTCTCCGCGCGAACGGCAAGCACCCATCGCGCGCGGTCCAGGCTGCGCTGATCCAAGACATCTCCGTTCCGGAAATTTCGTCCCGCCAAGATCAAAGGAATCTGCAAACAATTCGATGGCACGACAAGCTCAAGATGCGCGCGAATGTGCTGATTTAGAGGGCCGAAACACTTCTCCAAATCATCGTGATTGTAGGCCGGCAACGATTCAGGATGGGATTCCAGCCCAAACGTGCACAAGGCGCCCGCGAGCCGCGACATTTCGACATACAACTGCTCCGGATGGCCTCGTTCGGAGACACTCAAATGGCGCAGAACAGAGAGACTCTCGTTGACCGTATGGACAAACCAGAAACTTGCGATCTCCTCCGAAGAATAACCAGCCCGGCCCTGTGCGGTGGCTCGCCGCGCGCGAGAAAGCGAGGCGCTCTTTTCATCGAGGATGTCCACCAGAGTTCGAGCGATGACCAACAATCGTTCGCTTGCGCTGATTTGTAGACACGGAGGAATAAAACTTGGATCGAAGATAAATCGCCCCGAGCCGTCGCGCAGAACTCGCGCGATCGGTAGCGTCACGAGTCCTGCGTTGTCCTGGGTTTCCAGCGCAAAACGAATATTCTTCCGGCCAATCTGAATCTGTTTTTCGTCGCGCCCGGTATTCTCATCGGGCAAAGTCAGCATTTCCGCGTGGTAGCGCAAATTCATTGGCGACGGTTCGGAGTCGAGCGCGCAATTCGGTCCTTCAGGCCGCCGCTCCGGCACCGCAAGAAGCACCAAAAGAGATTCGCGTGTAGTGGAAAAAAGCTCGTTGATGTTTAGAACAGGGGGCAGGGCATCAGCGTCAGGCATTTGAAAGGCCATGCCGTCAGGGAATAGCCCGCGCGCATGCACCACGGAGAGCATTCCATTTTGCAGCGCGTCCGCGTCGAGCTTGCAGTTAATCACGCCATACGGAGCGAACCAGAGGCTGGATGTCGAGAAGTGAACGAGGTCTTCAAAAGATTGGGACTGGACCTGGAAGTGGTGGGGGCCCAGGTACATCCCCTCGTGCCACACCACCTTGGAAAGATGCTTCATTGTTCCGTAGATTATGCCGGGCTCAGCGCGGGGATGCCACGTCTCACCCAGCGAGAACCAGCTCTCCTATGAGGCAGTGCAACAATCGCCGCATCGTTGTTCGGCCAGCGCGTCTTTTCCCCGCTCGACAGACGCACTGAATGCGACTCGTGGCCGGTCTTCAGCCAGAATAAGACCGGAAAAGCCCCTAAAGGCTTGAAACGAGCCTAACTATGGCGTTCACGTTGATGGATGTCAAGACATTCACCCTGCCTGTGTTGGTATTTGATATTATGCCCGCGCCGTTCGCGAGATACGTGCATGTCTCTCCTACAAATGGGCACTCCGGAGCAGTTTGCCATGCTCCGCGCTAATTTTTTGCAGTGCCGATTCACCGAGGAAACCCTCCGGCAATGGCTTGAACTCAAACCCAGCAAGGAATTGGACCTCACGGGACTTAGCACGCGCCCGCCTTTGAAGCGCGAACTGGGCTGCAGTCTCGACGCCATCATCCGGCTCTTCGTGTTTGGTGAATCCCTGTCCGCCAGCGAGGTCGTGCCTCTTTTCCCGGCGGAAGTCTGGCAAGTGCTTACACGGACTGGCTTGCTTCTGTCCGACGCCGACGAGGCTAGCAACTGCGTCGCCAGCGTTGCCCTCTATCCGATTCGAGACTTATTCATTGCCTCGGATCGCTGGACAAAACCAGATCACTCCCTTCGGCCAATGTTTCCCGACATTGTCTATCCGGCACTCACGAAGGCGGTCAGGCAGTTTATCGACTACACTTCGTATGCGCCCTGCGAAGATTTCCTGGAACTTTGTGCTGGCACAGCGCCAGCTGCTTTGCTCGCAGCACGTTCAGCCAAGAATGTTTGGGCCACTGATATTGCCGAGCGTTCGGTGGATTTCGCAAGATTCAACGCGGCACTCAACGGCATCCACAATGTGACCTTTGCTTCAGGCGATCTCTACGAACCAGTGCAGGGCCGCACTTTTGACCGCATCGCCGCGCATCCTCCTTACGTGCCTGTCCTCAAGCCCGCGGAGATCTTTTACGGTGGTGGCGAGATTGGCGAGGAAATCACCAAGCGAATCATCGCCGAACTTCCGGGCAAGCTAAAACCTGGCGGGCGCCTCTACTGCCGAACGCTGGGAACGGAGCGGCCCGGCCATCCCTTTGAAGAACGCATTCGAGAGTGGCTCGGAGAGAAGCATCAGGACTTTGACGTAGCTTTATTCACGATCCAAACCGTAGAACCACGCCAATTTTCCCTATATGAAACAGTTAGCAAGAGCGGCGGCAGAGAACAATTCGCGCAATGGGAAAGGCTCTTTGAAAAGAACGAGGTGCGAGGCCTCGTGGTTGGAATTGTGGTGATTCAGAGACTCGCTGAGCAGCGGCCCGCGTTCAACATCCGGCGGGATCTTGGCAGCACCACACCCGCTGCCGCACTGGAGTGGGCCATGCGATGGGAAACGGAAATTCGCCTGGAAGGCGCTGCGCAAAGACTCCTCCAGGGCAAGCTTCTAGCTACTCCTGGAACCGAAATCACCGTGCGGCACGTGCTGCGCGACGGCGAGATCTCTCCAGAAAGTATTACTCTCTCGACCAAGCAACCGTTTGCGACCGAACTCCGAGTGCAACCCTGGATGACGCTGCTCTTGCCGCGCTGCGACGGCAAGACAACGGCTGCTGAATTAATCGAAATCGCCAAACAAAACGAGTGGATCGTTCCTGAGACTCCCGTGGAAGAGTTTTGCCACCTGCTCGCGACTTTGATCAGCGGAGGGTTTCTTCAAACGGAAGAGCTTAGATTGCCTGCGGCAGCAGGATAAGAAGTTCGAGCTGGGGATCCGGAATGTCGCTGGGCACGAAAGCAGCCAAGCTGCGGCCCTTCGCCACGGTTTCCCAAGCGATCCCAGACTGATTCAAGCTGAAATATTGGTAATTCAGTTTCACGGGAATCGACGCGGGCGGCCTCACCGCATGGGTAAGCTGCATGCCTGGCAGCGCCTGCCGCACCAACTGTTCGATTTGCGCCGCGGAACAAACTTTGATCAGCTGCGGCGCTTTCTTCATCAAATCCCCGTGGTTCATGGTGGAGCTGACCGCCAAATAGAATTTCGTTCCCGTCAGATAGCGGTCGTCATCAATGCTCGTCGAGTAGATGGATTGCTTCACCAGCTTCAAGGGGAGCGCGACGAAGTTACTTGGGACTACCGTCTCGAGAAGCTCTCGCAGTTTTTCATCCAAGTCCGTAAAGCAGGCGCCCAGATTTTCGTGATCGTAAAGGGGCAAGTCTCTCGGCTGAATCTTCAGAGAGAAGGTGCTCAGGGCTCCTGCAAGCGACGTGAGCAATCGGAACAGCACGTCGGGATGGCCGTGCCGCACGTCGTGAATGTGACGCAAAGCAGGGAAGTGTCCGTTCACCGTGTAGAGCAGCCAGAAGCTTGCGATATCCGCCGCAGAAAAATCCGCAAGTCCCGCGCTGCGCTGTCTCCGGCCGCCTCCAAGGATGCTGCTTTTTGCCGCGAGAATCTCGACCAGACGCCGCGCGATTCCCATCAGGTAGTCGTTCGCTGCAATATCCAGCAGTGGAGGGATGTATTGTGGGTCAAGCCGAAAGGTGCCCGCGCCAGTCCGCTGAACGCGCGCGATTTGCAGGGAATTGCATCCTTCGCGCGACTCTCCCTCAACAAGAAAACGCAGATTCTTTCTTGCGATCTGCACCGGCTTTTCCGTCAGGCCGGAATTTTCGTCCTTCAGATTTACGATTTCGGACAGATACCTGACGTCGGCATTTTTCTGTGCAATCGAGACGTTTAGCCCGTGCGACCTGTATTCGGGAATCGCCAGGTAGATATCGAGCGACGACTGCTCAGCCTCAAAAAAGAGACCAAGAGGTTTGGGAGCCGGAGCGGCGTCGGATTCCGGAATTTCAAACGGAAGTCCATCGGCAAAAAGCCCGGAAGCGCGAGTTAGCGCGAAATTGCCCTCGGTCAAGGCCTCTTGATTGATTTGCAGGTCGAGGAATCCCCATGGGCGAAAGTTCAGCCCTTCCAGGCGAAACTGTAGGCAACTTTCGACATAGCGGTCGCGCGTCTGCAGGTGTTGCGGCGTTAGGAAGGTGCCTTTGGACCAGATGACAGGTTGAAGCTGGCGCATGGCTTGCGGCTTAAGCTAGCAGGTGCGGTGCGTGAAAGTCAAAAGAGATTCCAGTGGTTTTTGGCTACAAGAGGAGCAAACACTGCCCTGGAGCCAAGCGGTTCTCAAGCGGCGTGCCAATGCCGCCCTTTTCAAGGCAATTTAGCCATCCGAAGACGCAGATGGAGACAGCTCCCGCCTTTATCAATCCTTGCGGTACTCTTTTTCGCCTTAATCCCTGTCTTTTATGTTAGATACTGGTTCATCTCGAATCTATACTCAGTTCATCCCCAGTGCATTGTGCCGACCGTGCCTTGCGCAATATTGTGCAGCATGATGAAGCGTTGGACACCGACACCGACAACCAGGGACTTATCATCAGACCGCGGGGCTGCATCGATCACTTGGGCAGATCAAGCGGAGTCGACTCGCCCCTCGAATAGGGCGATTCCAATGGTTGCATTGTTCGCTGGCCGTTCAGCGAGACTTTCGCCAAGGCGGAGTTGTCATTCTCAGTTTGAGATACATGGATTGTCGATTTCGCCCCAGTTCTAGGACTAGAGAACTAATTGACGGACAGCAGGAATCGTGATAAACCGTGCCGATGCAATCGGGTAACCTGCCTCCGAGAAACGATTCTCGCTCTCAAACTACTACCCGCAATGAGGGGGAGACTTAAGGGGAACACATGGCAAAGGAAAGCGTCCATAAGAAGCTCGAACGGGTTCGTCCGCCTCGAGTGCATGTCACCTACGACGTTGAGGTCGGCGACGCCATCGAGGTAAAAGAACTGCCATTTGTCATGGGCATTTTGGCCGACCTTAGCGGCCAGCCCACGGAAGCGCTACCTAAGTTGAAGGACCGCCGCTTCGTGGAGATCAACCCAGACAACTTTGATAGCGTTCTGGAGAGCTTCAAGCCGCATCTCTCTCTCGAGGTTGACAACAAACTCAGCGATGAAGCCGACGCCGGTAAGCTCAAGGTGGACATCGACTTCAAGAGCCTTGATGACTTTGACCCCGCCAGCGTCGCCAAGAACGTCAAACCGTTGCGCGAGCTTCTTGACCTCCGCCAGAAGCTCGGCGATCTCCGCGGCGCACTTCAGGGTAACGATAAGCTCGACGACCTTTTGATGGAAGCCGTCGGCAATACCCAAAAGGCCGATCAACTGAAGAAAGAACTCGCGAAGGATCAGCCCAAGGGAGGCTCTGATGAGTAAGCCGGAAAAAGCAGCCGCTCAATCGGCGGAAGCTAAGACGACTGAATCGAGCCTGTTGGACCAAATAGTTGAGCAAGGGCGATTTGGAAAAGAACAGGTCGCGCGCGATCGCGGTCGAGATATGGTGAAGGAGTTTGTCGCGCAGGTTCTCGAAGGTGAGATGAAGCTTTCGCGCGACGCCGACGCCACGATCAATTCCCGCGTGGCCCAGATCGATCATCTTATCTCCCTGCAATTGAACGAAATTCTTCACCATCCTGCTTTTCAGAAGCTGGAAGCGAGCTGGCGTGGCATCAAGTACCTCATGGACCAGAGCGAAACCAGTGCCATGCTCAAGCTTCGAGTTCTCAACGTCAGCAAGAAAGAGTTGCTGCGCGACCTGCAGCGCGCTCCCGAATTCGATCAGAGCGTGATGTTCAAGAAAGTCTATGAAGATGAATTCGGCATATTCGGCGGCGAACCCTTTTCCGCCTTGATCGGCGACTACGAATTCAGCAAGCATCCTGAGGACATCGAACTGCTCGAAAAGGTTTCCCAAGTGGCCGCGGGAGCCCATGCTCCCTTTCTAACCGCATCCTCTCCGGAGCTTCTGAATCTTGACAGCTTCGCGCAGCTCGGCGATCCGCGCGATATCGGGAAAATCTTTGATAGCACGGAATATGCCAAGTGGAAGTCGTTCCGGGCCAGCGAAGATTCGCGCTACGTGGGCCTGGCCATGCCTCGCGTGCTGATGCGCCTTCCGTACGGCAAGGACACCAAGCCCATCGACGACTTTAATTTTGAAGAGGGCGTGGATGGTTCTGACCACTCGAAATATCTATGGGGCAATGCGGCTTACGCCCTGGGCGCGCGGCTTACGCAAGCCTTCGCGAAGTACGGTTGGTGCGCTGCGATCCGCGGTGTGGAAGGCGGCGGACTTGTGGAAGGGCTCCCCGCGCACACATTTCATACTGATGAAGGAGACGTGGCTCTGAAGTGCCCGACCGAAATTGCCATCACCGATCGGCGCGAAAAAGAACTCGCTGACCAGGGATTGATTCCCTTGGTGCACTGCAAGGGCACGGACTACGCCGCGTTTTTCAGCGTGCAATCCTGCAACAAGGCCAAGAAATACGATAAAGCCGCGGCCAACGCCAACGCCCGGCTTTCCACGCAATTGCCGTACATTCTGGCCATTTCCCGGTTTGCGCACTTCCTAAAGGCCATCATGCGAGACAAGATTGGCAGTTTCATGTCTCGCAAGGATTGCGAGCAGTTTCTAAACCGCTGGATCAGCCAGTATGTGGTTTTGGACGACACCGCGAGCCAGGCCGCGAAAGCGCAATACCCGTTGCGCGAAGCTCGCGTGGACGTTGAAGAAGTGGCAGGCAAGCCAGGCGTGTACCGGGCCATCGCGTTTTTGCGCCCGCACTTTCAGCTGGATGAGTTGACGGTCTCCCTGCGGCTCGTAGCCGAACTGCCGAAGTCCGCCAGGGGGTAATTTTTGGTGAGCGGCATTTCGCAGCGCAAGCTGTGAAGTTCACGCTTTCCAGGTTTTGATAGATCAAAAGAGGAGGGAGAGAATCCATGGCAACGGACTTTTATTTGAAGCTGGATGGCTGTGAGGGTGAATCCCAAAAAGAAGGCCACACGAAAGAGATTGAAGTAGTGAGCTGGTCTTGGAGTGGACACAATAGTGGAACTTTCGCCGCTGGTTCTGGCGGGGGTTCGGGCAAATTTTCGTCAACGGATCTTTCCTTGCAAGCCCTGGTCAGCAAAGCATCGCCAAAACTGATTCAGGCGTGTACCAAGGGGTCGCACATTGACAAGGGAGTGCTTTGCTGTCGTAAGTCCGGCGGCGATACCAAGCCTTATGACTTTCTCAAGATCACCTTGGAGCATTGTCTGGTCTCGTCGTACCAAAGCGGCGGATCAGAGGGCAGCGAGGCGCTCGTGGACTCCTTCTCGCTGAACTTTTCCAAGATCACTTACGAGTATTTCGTGCAGGATGCGTCAAAGGGCACGGTCTCTTCGACCGGCTCCATTAGCTACGATCTTGCGAAAGCACAGGCGGCCTGAGCCCCACACTGGCCGTCAAGTGAGTTTGGGCTGCGCTCGGCCCTCAACGAGAGGGCCGAGCCTGCTCTTCTTGGCCTTGACCGCGCTCGTGTCTCGAGCGCCACACGGACGCTCTATGACCCCACAGCAACTATTACAAGCCGGAAAACTTGACGAAGCCATTCAGGCGGTCAGCGCTGAGGTTCGCGACAATCCTCAGGACGTCAAGCGGCGCACCTTCTTATTTGAGCTTCTTTGCTTCTCCGGGGATTTCTCCCGCGCCGAAAAGCATCTGGACCTCGCGGCCCAGGGCAGCCAATCAGCCGAGATGGGCGCGCTCCTCTATCATGCGGCCTTGCACGCCGACAGAACTCGCCACGAGATGTTTAGCAAGAAAGAGTATCCTTTGCCGCGGGGGGCCGCCGTTCCTGAAGAGTTGTCCATCAAGGTGAACGGGAAGTTGTATCGCTCCCTTGTCGATGCTGATCCGCGCATTGGAGCGAACCTGGAAGTCTTCGCCGCGGGTTCTTATATGTGGATCCCGTTCGCCCTGCTTACTTCGATCGACATCGAGCCTCCCAAGCGGCTCCGTGATCTCTTCTGGCTTCCTGCGAAAGTTCGAACTTCGGATAAATACCGGGAACGGGAGCTCGGCGAAGTGCTTCTGCCGGCTTTAACGCCATTTGCCGCACAACATTCCGATTCGGCGGTCCGCTTGGGCCGTGCGACGCTCTGGGAAGAAAGTTCAGACGGCGAAGTTCTGCCCGCCGGGCAAAAAATGTTGCTTGCCGATGATGAGGAGTGGCCGCTTCTGGATATCCGCAGCGTGCAAATCACCATGGTCCAGACGGCCTCTTGACGGCCATGCCCCTGCCCGATGGTCTGCTCAGCCCCATTCCTGGTGATAACCCCAGCGGAAAGAGTCTTCGTTACGACCCCTTGTACGATAAGATTCGCGAAGCGCGCCGCGAAGAAGACATTCTTCCGCAGGGAGACTGGTCCCGTGAAGTAAAGAAGGCTGATTACCCCCTAGTCATCAAGCTGGCCACCGAGGCTCTTTCCACTAAAACCAAGGATCTGCAGATCGGCGCTTGGCTGACCGAAGCCATTCTGTTCCGCGATCACGTCGCGGGTCTTCGCGAGGGCCTTGACCTGCTTCGTGGATTCATGGAAACGTTTTGGGACACACTCTACCCGGAAATCGATGAAGACGATTTGGAGTTCCGCTCCGCACCGCTCGCTTGGGTCGGTTCCAAGCTCGATGTTGCCGTGCGCCGGCTTCCTCTTACCAAGAACAAGCTGGACTTTTTCAAATTTCAGGAATCACGCCGCGTCGGTTATGAAGCCGATGCTGCCGCCAGCGATGTGAAAGCAGCTGAGCGAGCCGCCGCCATCGAAGAAAAGAAATGCACGGCGGAAGAATTCGATGAGGCTGTCCGCGCCACCGGCGACGCTTTCTACGAAAAGCTTGCGGCCAATCTCTTTGCCGCTCTCGAATCGGTACTGTCGCTCGAGACTTTAAGCGACGAAAAGTTCGGCCGGGAAGGTCCCAACTTCGCAAACCTCCGGACCGCTCTCGAAGACTTGCAGGACGTGGTGAAGCACTACCACAAGCCTGCTGCGCCCGAAGAGGAACCGGAAGCGACGGCTGAACCGGAATCCGAGGTGGTTGTCGAGGATTCCGCCGCTACGGCCGCTGGTTCAGCTGCGCCAGCTGCCAAAAAGCGATCCGTTACGGCCGAGCCCGCCGATCGCGACGATGCCATGCAGCGGCTGACAGTCGTGGCTCACTTTTTGCGCCACGAGAATCCTCAAAATCCTGTGCCCTATCTATTGCTTCGAGCCATGCGCTGGGGAGAGCTTCGCGCCACGGGTGCCTCGCTTAATCCCGCGCTCCTGGAAGCTCCGCCCACGGAAAAGCGCACGCTGATCAAGAAAATGTCCATGGAAGGGGATTGGGCTGGAGTTTTGGAAAACGCCGAGCAGGTCATGAGTCTTCCCTGCGGAATCGGCTGGATCGATCTGCAGCGCTATGCCGTGCGCGCGTGCGAATCTCTCGGTTCGGATTACGAACCGGTTGCGGCCGGGATTCGCTCTGAACTGAAGACGCTCCTTGCCGACTATCCTGATCTGCTCACTTCCTCGCTCATGGACGACACTCCCGCCGCCAATGCCGAAACACAGACATGGCTCAAAGAAAGCATATTGCCGCCACCACCACCGCCGCCTCCCCCGGCCCCCAGCGAACCGGAATATGTGCCAGCGGCTGTGCCTTCGAGTTCACAATCCGATGCCAACAACGGAGAAAAAGCTCCTGACGTCGTCGAGCTAGCCATGAAGGCGGCGCGTTCCGGAAAAGTGCAAGAAGCGATTGGGTTATTGACTCGAGAAATGAACAACGAGCGCACCGGTCGCGGTCGCTTCCAACGGCACATCCAACTCGCCAGTATTTTTCTTGCGACCAAGCACGAAGCCATCGCCTACCCCATCCTCGTCGAACTCGCGGAAGAGATCGAACGGCGCAAACTAGAGGAGTGGGAAGACGCAGCCATCGTTGCGCAGCCTCTTGCGTTGCTTTACCGTTGCGCCGAAAAACTGGGCCGCGATGACGCGGAAAAACAAAAGATCTATCAAAAGCTTTGCCGGCTTGATCCCGGACAAGCTCTGGCTCTGAGGTAACCCATGGCGGACTACGACGCGAACGCGCCCATGAGATTGTCGGTCTTGGATCGTCTCCTGGATGATGAGCCCAAGGTCAAGTCCGAAGCGCCAATGACGCGCAGCGTTTCGCTCGCCCGCCTCAAGACCGCCGTCCGGCGCGATCTCGAAAGCCTTCTGAACACGCGCCGCACTCCCGATATTATTCCAGAGGGCTCCGTCGAAATCCTCCGCTCCGTCTACTATTACGGCCTTCCCGACATCACCTCCATGCCCGCCAATTTTCTTTACGAACAAACCAAATTGCTCCAGTCGATTGAAACAGCTGTGAAGGCTTTTGAAGGGAGACTCGATGGCGTTCGAGTTTCCCTCGTTCCCGCTGTCGGCTGGTCGCGCGTACTGCGTTTTGCCATTGACGGGATGCTTCGCATCGATCCGCTCCCCGAACACGTCGTCTACGACGCCTCCATCGAATTGACCAGCCTCGAGGTCCAGATTTCCGGAGACGACCATGCGTGACGAGCTGCTCGAGTATTACGAACGCGAATTAACCTATTTGCGGCAAATGGGCGTCGAATTCTCGGAGAAATATCCGAAAGTTGCTTCGCGTTTGCTTCTGGATCCCAAGCGTTGCGAAGATCCCCACGTCGAACGCCTCATCGAATCCTTCGCCTTTTTGGCCGCTCGCGTTCACCTTAAGATCGACGACGAATTCCCCGAAATCACGGAAGCCCTGCTTAGTGTCCTCTACCCGCATTTCATCCGCCCGATCCCTTCTTCCACCATCGTGCAATTTCATCTGGATCCGGAACAGGGAAAGCTGACTACGGGCCTCCCCATCCCTCGCGATTCGATGCTTTACTCTCAACCTGTTGACGGCTATCCCTGCAAATTCAAAACTTGCTTCGACACCACGCTGTGGCCGCTGAAAATTGCGGCAGCCCAGTGGGTTACTCCCGACCGACTGCGCCCCGCCGTCAAATCCCAGGACGCCGTCGCCGCTCTGCGTCTTGAGCTCGAATGCTTCCCAGACGTCGCCATCGATAAACTGGAATTGAGTTCACTCCGCTTCTACCTTAACGGTGAAGGCAGCCTAATTCACACTTTGTACGAATTGTTGTGCAACAACTGCACGCAAGTTCTCATTCGAGACCGTACGCCAAATACGAGGAAGAATGCCATCTCTTTTCCCGGTTCGCACGTCCAGCCCGCCGGGTTCACCGACTCCGAAGCTCTGTTGCCATACCCCCGCCGCGCTTTTTCCGGCTACCGGCTGCTTCAGGAATATTTTCATTTTCCCGAAAAATTTTTCTTTGCTGATTTAAAGGGCTTAGAAGATCTTCGCACTTCGGGTTTTGGCCCTCGTATCGAAATTGTCTTTCTCATTTCACGATTCGAACGCACCGAGCGCCAGCAAACCCTCGAGCTAAACGTTTCTGAGGACACTCTCCGTCTCGGCTGTTCCCCCGCGGTGAATCTTTTCCCTCATACTGCCGAACCGATTCGCATCGATCAAACTCGCACCGAGTATCTGATTACTCCCGATGTGCGCCGTCGCCGCGCCATGGAGATTTTTTCGATCGAAGAAGTCATTTCGCCCGATCCGGAGACTCACGAAGTTCTGAAATTCGAGCCCTTCTACCGCTTCCGTCACACCACCTCGCGCCATCGTGAACGCCCAAAGGGTTTCTGGCATTCCCGCAGGCAGGCCTCCACACGCCGAGATGACGAGGGCACTGATGTCTACCTTTCCTTCCTAGATCTAAGCGGCCGCCCGCTTCACCCGGACACAGATTCCGCTACCATCCACTGCACTTGTTCGAACCGCGATTTGCCTCA